>CBDUBC010000025.1:0-29893 GCA_965365285.1 uncultured bacterium | reverse complement strand
AGGATTCTTAAGTTCGATCTTAGAAAATATTAATGCATCTATTATCACCACAGACTCTGCCGGACTGATTACATCGATGAACAAAGGAGCAGAAAAGCTAACAGGCTTTGACGCATCAGATTTAGTCGAGAGAGAAAGTATTGTGATTCTTCATGATACGGAAGAAATTAGACATCGAAATAAAGAAAAGGAAAAGGGATTTCAAGGATTAATAGCTCCTCTCTCTGATATTTTACTCCATGAACAAGAGTGGACTTATAAAAATAAAGATTCACAACCTATTCCCGTCCTTTTAAGCATGTCCAAAATTTTAGGTAAAAATGAAAAGATTATAGGTTATGTTTTTGGAGCCTTTGGTCTCCAGAGAATTAAAAAATACGAAAATGAGGTTATTCGACAAAAGCTTCGTGCTGAAGATGCTCTAAGACTTCGTCTTAAGTTTCTAAGTGACGTTGGACAAAATATTAGGATTCCTCTTGATGGGCTTGCATCCGTGATTGATATTATTGAACCTAAATTTCAAAAGAATACAGAAGAAAGAGGTCTTTTTACTTTATTACGACTAAGTCTAAATGCCCTCAGTACAAACCTCGGGAATCTTTTAGATTTAAATCGTCTTGAAAATAATCAAATTAAATTAGAGTATTTGACAGTTAACTTGCCTAGGTTTTGTAAAAATCTATTTGATATTTTTGATATTCGTAGTTCAAATAAAAATAAAGAGCTTATTTTAAAAGTTGATCCTAATCTACCTACTTATGTTCGAACGGATAGTCTTAGACTTCAGCAGATTATTAATAATGTTTTGGATAATTCTTTTAAATATACAAAAGAAGGGATTATTAAGTTTGAAGTTAATAGTATTGAAAAGGGGAGTCAGGTTTGCTCGATAGAGTTTAAAATTTCTGATACCGGTTTGGGGATGAGTGAGGAAAAGCTCAATAATTTACAATCTATTAATACTCGTACAGACGGTTTAGAAAAATCAGCATTAGGAATTTTTATTGTTAAAAAGCTTCTCCTTCTAATGCATGGAAAGTATGAGGTCCAAAGTGTCTTAGGAAAAGGGACAGAAACTACTATTACTATCCCTTTTAATATCTCTCAAACTAGGGAAGTTGATCGCGACCTAGTCCTACTTGAAAAGATTGATTTTGATAAAGCAAGAGGTCGAAAAATTATTGTTGCAGAAGATAGTGGAATCATGCAGCAGGTTGTTTTAGGGCTTCTTAAACTTTTCTTTGACTCAGTTAAAATTGTAGCTAATGGTGCTGAGCTAATAGAAGAAGTCACTAAACAAAATGAGTATGACTTGATCATTGCCGATATTGTTATGCCCGAGGTTTCAGGTGATCAGGCTATTCGAGAACTCGTGAGAATCGGAGTTAAAACGCCAATGGTTGCTATGACGACCTCGATAAGTGATATGGAAATATCAAGACTTCGACATGATGGTTTTGATGAGGTTATTAAAAAGCCATTAATCAAACACGATGTAGAAAAAATTATCTATAAATACTTGAATAAATAATACTAAAAGAGGACATATGGGCCTATTATGAAAAAAATTTATATTTCTCTTCTGTCTGTAACTTTATTGGTTATTACATCTGTATTCTTTTATTCAAAAGCGAAAGATCAAAGCTGGGTAAAACCAAAAATTGGTAATATCAAAGAGGTTATTTATGGTCTTGGTAAAGTTAAAAGTGTTCACAAATATGAAGTTAAAATTGGTGTAACAACGAAAGTTGAAAAAATATATGTGTATGAGGGAGCTTTTATAAAAAAGGGGAGTAAGCTCATTAAGTTTGAGGACACCAAAATCTTTCTTGCTCCTTTTGATGGAACAGTCACACTACTTCCTTTTGATGAGGGAGAAACTCTTTTTCCCCAAACTATAGCTGTTAAAATTGAAAATCTTTTAGATCGATACATTGAAGTTTCCCTCGAGCAAGAGGGTGCTCTTCGAGTGAGGTCGAAACAAAAAGCGAAGGTGCTTTTTGAAAGTCTACGTGGAGAGCTTTTTGAAGGAGAAGTCGTATCAATCTATCCTAAAAATGATGAATTCCTTGCAAGAATTGAAGTCAATGAGCTTCCCCCAAATATTTTACCTGGAATGACGGCCGATGTTTCAATTCTAGTTGGTGAAAAAAAACAAGCTCTTTTAATTCCTTTATCCACTATAAATAATGGCAAAATTTTAAGAAAAAGAAATCAAGTAAAGGAAAAAATCCAAGTAAAAATTGGCGGTATTGATGAGACTTGGGCAGAAGTAATTGAAGGCGATATAAAATTAGAGGATGAGCTTTTAATTAAAAGGGTAAAATAATGTTTTATCTGGCCTTAAGGCAGCTTCTTTCAAGAAAAAAACAAACTTTTCTCATCTTCCTTGGTGTTAGCTTTGGAACTATGGTTTATGTTTTAATTGCAGGTGTCCAACTTGGTATGAGAGAATACCTAGCTGAGCAATTACTCAACAATACTGCTCATATTCGTATTAGTGGTCGTGAAAGACCAATTATCAAAGATAAACTCACAGAGCGTTTTTTTTCAACTGATGAAAACATTAAATGGATCGTACCACCCTCAGGAAAAAGAGATGAGGCGCGTTTAGAAAACCCAGGTGGATGGTTCGAAAGATTAAGTCAGGACCCTGAAGTTATCTCTTATGCTCCAAGGCTAGTAGTCAATGCTTTGGCAACGAGAGGAAAAATAAATAAGTCCATCTCGATAACTGGAGTCATACCTGCTCGTCAAATAGAGGTAAGTTCTCTTGAAGATTATATGAAAGAGGGTAGTCTTCTAGAACTTAGACCTGGAGGACACTCTATTGTTCTAGCCTCTGGTGTAATGGATAAACTAGGGGCCAGGATTGGAGAGAGTATTTCCATAAGCCTTGGTACGAGTGGGCCCAGACATTTTAAAATTGTTGGAAAGGTCAGACTAGGAAACCAGCAGTTTGATGATGTCATAGCATTTGCTCACCTTAGTGATATTCAGGCCATTAATAAAACACCGGGTAGGGTAGGTGAGATTGCTGTTGCCTTAGTGGATATGAATAAATCCGATGAACTTGCAGATCAATGGTCTCTATTTACAGTCGATAAGGTTGAAAGTTGGAAAGAGGCAAACGCGTCTTTTATGCAGATTATCGCCATCCAAGATGCCGTTCGATACGTCATCACTGTTTCAATACTACTTGTTGCAGGCTTCGGGATTTATAATGTTCTTTCTATTATGATTGGCCAAAAACAAAAAGAGATCGCAATTCTGCGATCCATTGGATATTCGCCTCGAAAAATCTTCAGTCTTTTTCTTATCCAAGGTCTTCTATTAGGATTCGTTGGGGCATTAATAGGTCTAAGTCTCGGTTTCGGTCTTAATATTTTAGTGGAAAGATATGATTTGGGGTTTGATATTGGAAAAGGATCTCACTTAATTGTTTCCTTTGAGCCCTCTATCTATATTACGGCCTTTGTTGCAGCACAAGTCTCTGCTATTTTAGCCTCTTTTTTTCCAAGTTATCATGCATCAAAGTTAACTCCCTTAGAAATTATAAGGTCTAATTTATGAGCATAGAGGTCGCGAAGGTTAGAAAAGTTTTTGGAGAACTCAATACCCCAGTACTTAAAGGGATTGATTTAAAAATTCCAGATGGACAGTTTCTGTCTATATCGGGAAGAT
Source organism: uncultured bacterium (assembly GCA_965365285.1). Lineage (GTDB taxonomy): Bacteria > Bdellovibrionota > Bacteriovoracia > Bacteriovoracales > Bacteriovoracaceae > JAURDE01. The sequence continues at coordinate 26,209 of CBDUBC010000025.1, read as the reverse complement.
CGGGTTCAGGTAAAAGTACTCTTCTCTATATTTTAAGTACTTTAGATTATCCATCGACAGGAGAAGTTACAATTGATGGGTTGGATCCAAGTCGTACAGCGGTAGAAAAACTTCATTATTTTCGAAATAAAAAGGTCGGTTTTATTTTTCAATTTCATTATCTTCTTAATGAACTAACCTCTCTGGAAAACGTCCTTTTAGGCCCTCGAAATCTAAGACTGGAGAAAGAGAAGAGAGATTATGCTCTTCATTTACTCAATAAATTTGATGTATATTCTGAGCGCGATAAATACCCTCATCAAATGTCCGGTGGGCAGCAACAACGTGTGGCCATAGCAAGGGCCTTGATTATGGAGCCTAAATATATTTTTGCGGATGAGCCAACCGGTAATTTAGATAGTTATAATGGTTTAAAGGTGATGGAAATACTCAAAGGACTCAATAAAAATAAGGGTACAACAATCATTTTAGTAACTCATGAATCAGACTACGCCCGTATGGCAGATAGAGAAATTTTATTGAGCGATGGACAAATAATTTCCGATCAAAGTTTAAGCTAAATATATGAAAATACCTAAAAAAACCTAAATCCATGTCGATAAGAAAAGATGTGGAGATTTAGTTATTAATTACCTTGATACCAAAAAAGTATTCTCTATTATTTTTGCGGCCTACCTCATTTTGACAGGTGCTTTTTTTGCCGTTGAATTTATCCAATACGGTGAAATTAAAAAGCAAATTGATGATTTTAGTTTTCTTATTAATAAAAAGAAAAAGATCATAGTTAGTTTCTCTAATGAAATGGGTTATGGCGGTTTTATTCATAATTTTAAAAACTATGTTCTTAGAAGAGATGAAAAGTATATCGTCAAAGCAAAAGGAAATTTGGATAATGCAAAAGCTTTGCTCTCTAGGTATAGAGAATTGCTTAATATTAGGAACCTAGAGGAAGAAAAACACATCAAGCAAATTGTTGAAGTCTTAAGTCTATACGAGTGGAGTATTTATCAAGCAAAAGATAAAAAAAATATCTCTACTAAGGATCTCGATAAAGTTGTAGTAGTCGATGATACTAATGCCTTTAAAGGGATTAGCGCATTACTTATTTCCCAAGAACAGGAAGCTAAACGTTTAGAAGTGAAACTCGAGAACCAAGTGAAAAAATCGTTCTTGGCTTTCATTTTTATCTATAGCATAAAAGTATGGGTTTTTATAATGACCTTATTTTATGCGAGAAAACAGACTCTAAATACTCAAATTGAAATTCAGCAAAAGGTGCAAGAAAGAGATGTTCTAATTAATCTTTTAAGCATTCCACCTTTTAGTAGTATTTCAATTAAAGAAAAACTAAGTATCGGCTTATCTGAATTACTTTCGATCTCGTGGTTAAATATTAGTAATAAAGGAGGGATATTTCTCGTTAATTCTAATGATCAACTTGAACTCCTCGTTTCGCATAACCTAGGTTCATCGATAGAGACTTTATGTGAAAAAGTAGATAAAGGACATTGTCTATGTGGTCGGGCCTTTGAATCTAAATCAACAGTCTATGCAGGTTGTATAGATGAGAGACATGAAACTCGATTTGATGGAATTAGTCCCCATGGTCATTATAACGTTCCAATAAAAACGCTTGAAAATGAAGTCATTGGTGTTATGGTTTTTTATCTATCTCATGGAACTGCAAAAAATGATAATGACATTAAATTTTTAGAAACTTGTGCAGAAATTTTTTCCAATATCATTCAGGGGCATGAAAACCAGCAAAGTCTAATCGCAGCACGAGAAGAGGCATTAAATGCAGAGAAACAGAAAGCTGAATTTTTAGCCAATATGAGTCATGAAATTAGAACACCTATGAATGGAATTATTGCTTGCGCACAACTTTTACACGACCACCTAAAAGTCCCAGAAAATCAAAAACTAATTGAAACAATACTTTTATCTAGTGATAGCTTACTTACTATTATTAATGATATTCTCGATTTCTCAAAAATAGAGTCTGGGAAAATGGAAGTAGAAAATGTTCCGTTTAATGTCAAAGCTGCCACAAACCAAGTCATGGATCTTTTTGAAGAGAATGCTAGGTCCAAAAATAAAGAAATTTTTCTAAAAATTAATAAAGACTTACCAGAAAGTGTCATGGGAGATGTTATTCGATATAAACAAATTCTGAATAACCTTTTAAGTAATGCCATTAAATTTGCTGAGTCGAAAGTATACGTAAATCTTGAAATGGATCATCTCAGTGGTGAAGAATTTAATATTGAAGTATCTGTTAGGGATAATGGGATAGGGATCTCTGAGGAAGGACAGGAGAAATTATTTGAAAAATTTAGGCAAATAGATCAAGACACAGTTAGAGTCTACGGAGGAAGTGGTCTAGGTCTCTCTATATCTAAGGGACTAGTAGAGGCCATGAAAGGTAAGATCTGGGTTCAAAGTAAGGAAGGAGAGGGATCAACCTTCTTTTTTACTTTTCCGAGTAAAGTGGCAGTTGTTCTTAAAAATGAAGAAACTAAACTTAAATTTTCTGATGTATCTCAATTAGGTGAGATTCACCCCTTGAAAATTATTCTTGCTGAAGATAATCCAATGAATATGATGGTAGGGGTCAAAATTTTAGAAAAACTGGGCTATCAGGTGACTAAGGCGAAAAATGGGAAAGAAGTTCTTGATTTGCTGCAAAAAGAAAAGTTCGATGTCATCTTTATGGATCAACATATGCCAGTAATGAATGGTCTTGTTGCAACAAGTGAAATTTATAGAATCTATAGGGAAGAAAGACCTCAAATCATTGCTCTAACGGCATCAGCTTTTAAAGAAGATATTGACCGATGTTTGAAGGCAGGTATGGATGGCTTTCTAAGTAAGCCATTAAAAATTGATCAACTCGTTGATGTCATTACAAAAATCAAAGCTAGAGACAAAAAGGCAGCTTAAGTCCTAATTGCAATACCTTTTTTTTTCATTATAAAATAAACAATATTTTTACTTGAGGACCTTTATGAAAAATATTGTTTTAGGATTTTGCCTTTTAAGTTTAGTTGGCTGTGGGATACCAAGCTACTACGTCCTTTCTAATTGGGACGATGCCGATACAAAGTCTAGGGCATATGCTGTTGGTGTAACAATTCTCACCCTAGGGATTAATCCTCTGATCGGTTATGTTCGGGTTCGAAGCTCTGGTACTGAATTCGAAACTCATGAAGTTTCACCAAAAGACCTTGAGAGAGTGGGTGCAAAAATAGAGCGATTAGGAGTAGAGCGATTAGCGAGAGATATTTCTCAGCGCTTTGAGCTCTCTTATGAGAGTAGTAGAAAAATATCTAAAGGTATTAGTTACTTTAATCGAGTTTCTAAGCAGAGAAGCCTCAGGAATAAAGAAATAGAAGATCTCTATAAGTTTTCTCTGGGACTCGCTACGCGAGACATCACAATGGCAATTAAAGACTTTCGAGAGGGTAATCAAAATGGGATTGATCGTTTCTTACAAAAACTAGCAGATTATCACCATACTTCACCTGAGCATATTCGATTCATAATTGAAGATAATTTTCTGCCAAGTGCCATATAAATCAATAAAAGGGTACCTCTAAATTTAAAGAGATGAGAGATAGTTTTTAAACAAACTAAAATCGGCTCTTGGAGTTGTTATTGATAAATTAGGGGCAAGTTAGCTTTTTTATAGTTTTTGTACTTAAAAATTCTTACATAGATAATAAGTGGTCTATTATTTTTTCCGTGAAAGGGAGACCGAGTAAGGAAACGTGTTTTCCTCTATTTGCCTTCCATAACGTGACTTTACTTCCTTGCTTACATTGACTCCAGGTCTTTTGATAGAGAGTTCGGTAAAATCCTGCTAGGGCACCTCGTTGCTTCGAGCTTGAAATCATTTTAGGATTACATTGATTGAACTGGGCCCAGTTGTTCACAATCGCCTCTGCAGAAGGGTATTTAAATCCAACAATATCTCCCCCTTCGTAGAGTATGGTTTTGTCAGAGGTTCCGTGTATTTGAAGAACACTTACAGGTGATTTACAGCTCTTCATTGTGCTTGGACTACTTCCCGCCCAAGATGCAATACCTTTGATAAGGCCACCAGCTTCGCAGGCAATTTTATGGCTCATAAAACCGCCATTGGAGTGACCAAAGAGATAAACTCTTTTCAGATCAATCGGATATCTTTTTGCTGTTTCATAAATAAGATTCTTAATGAAGGCAACGTCATCATGCCCTTTTCGATCAAAGTCACAGCACGCTTCATGAGCGTTCCAGTATCTCTGTCCCTCACTGTTAATAAGACCATTGGGGACAGCTAAGACAAAACCCTTTCTAGCGACGTATTTTCTCATTGGGGCCAAAACTTCTTGAAGCTTTTGGTTTCCACGATAACCATGTAACGAAATGATTAGGGGGATCTTTCCTTTAATTGATTTAGGAAAAAAGATGTCTGTTTTACCTCTAAGATTTTCTTCTACGGCCAAGGAGGCTTTTTTGGTGCCGATACCACCAACGAAAGAAAATAGGGGGAATGTAAAAGTCATTAATAAAATAAGTATTATTTTTCTCATACTTTTATTTTAACTAATTAAGTGGAGGAGGTAATGGTAAGGAGCAATTTGCCTTAGACAAATAGTTGATTGTTTTAATTTTAATCAATGTAATACTCTGTGAATAAAGTGTTTTCTAAGCAAGTTTCATATAATATTTTTAGGGATATATTTAATGGGATGTTCGAGATTACTTAAAAATTTTCGTTCTTTAAGTGAACTAGCTTTTATAGGAGTATAAAATTATAAAGCTATTTATTTTTTTTATAATAATTATAAGTGGATGTGCAAAAAACCCTATCTTGACTCCACCGAGCAATAATAATTCGGGTTGTAATGTTAAGTACCACTTAGCTCTTGAGGATCGAAACGATTTTTTAAAGTTTCATGAAAAACTTGTTCGTTTATTAAATAAAGATGACTCCGAGGAATTGGCCAAAATGATCCATTATCCTCTAAACCATTTTTCAAAGAAGAATCTTTTAATTAAAAATACGAAAGATTTTGTTAAGAACTATGCACTTATTTTTAATGAAAAAATTAAAAATGTCATTCTGAACCAAGATAGAAATACTTTTTTTTGTCAATCAGCAGGTGTGATGTATGGTCAAGGTGAAGTCTGGGTCAATAATTTTAATTCTGAGAAAAAACTAAAAATAATCACTATTCATTATCCTTAACTTATAAATATTTTTTTATAAAATCATAATTAAATTCAAGAAATAAGAAACTTATCTCCTTTTAATAGATATATCCATTTTGAGTGACTATAGTTCTCGCCATCAATGACCTAAGTATCAGATATTAGGTATAAACCTATAGGTAAAAGATTCTTTAGTTGGTATTGTGAGTATAAAGAGGATAGAAAGGATTTATCTGGATACATATAACATTCTAGTTAATCTCGGTATTTGGATTAGGGATTAACAAACGAGGAATATTATATGTCTTTTAATGAGTTCAATTTACCAACTTCTATTTTAAATTCAGTTAAGCAAAAAGGTTATACCAAACCAACACCTATTCAGGAACAATCAATCCCTCACCTCTTAGAAGGTGGAGATATACTAGGTATTGCTCAAACAGGAACTGGAAAAACGGCCGCTTTTTCTCTACCTATTTTAGCAAAATTACTTGCCAATAAAGTTAGAACAAGACCTGCTCGTATGAGGTGTTTAATCTTGTCCCCAACAAGAGAACTTGCCAAACAAATTGAGGAAAATATTAAGGGATACGGAAAAGGACTTGGAATCTCTAGTGTTGTTATATTTGGAGGAGTAAGTTCAAGACCTCAAATTGCAAAAGTTTCAAGAGGGGTAGATATAATTATAGCTACACCAGGAAGGCTTCTTGATTTGATGGGAGATGGACATATATTATTTGAGCAACTAGAAGTTTTTGTTCTGGATGAGGCCGACAGAATGCTTGATATGGGATTTATAAGAGACGTTAATAAAATTATAGAAAAATTGCCCTCTAAAAGACAGACTCTTCTTTTTTCAGCAACCATGCCTCAAGATATTGCTGAGCTTTCTAAAAAATTATTAAAAAATCCAAAAAGAGTTGAAGTAACTCCAGAGTCAACAACGGTTGAACGAATTGATCAAAAGATTAATTTTGTAGAAAAATCAAATAAACCTAAATTATTAAAAATCCTCTTACAAAAGAAATCACTTAAACATGTCCTTGTGTTCACAAGAACTAAGCACGGGGCAAATAGAGTGGTTCAACATTTAGAAAAGGCAAATATCCTTTCTGCGGCCATTCACGGTAACAAATCGCAAGGTGCGAGAGAAAAGGCCCTTGATGGCTTTAAGCAAGGAAAACTAAAAGTTCTCGTCGCTACTGATATTGCAGCGAGAGGGATTGATGTTTCTAGCATCACTCACGTGATTAATTATGATCTCCCAGATGATCCAAAAAGTTATGTTCATAGAATCGGGCGAACGGCCAGAGCTGGTCGAAAAGGCGTGGCCATTTCTTTTTGTGACCCAAATGAGAGAAAGCTTCTTAAAGAAATTGAAAAGTGTATAAAGTTTAAAATTCCAGTCGATGATACACATGAATTTCATGGAGTAGAAGGAATTACACCAAAACCAACACCATCAAAAAAGAAGACCTCAAAGAGAAAAACTAAAAGATGAGTTCTCAAATTTGGATAGACGCTGATGCATGTCCAAAAGCGGTTAAAGAGGTCGTTTTTAATTTCTCAAATAGATTTAAAGTAAAAGTATGTCTTGTTGCTAACTCCTATATGAACTTTCCAAGAACTGATCTCATTTCATTTGTTAAAGTAGATAGTGGAGCAGATGTAGCAGATCAATACATAAGTGAAAACTGCTCAGTGGAGGATGTTGTTATAACAGCAGACCTTCCTCTGGCAGGCGATGTTGTCAAGAAAGGAGCTCTTGCTATTAACCCAAGAGGTGAGCTCTATGATGAAGATACTATCAGTGAAAAGCTTTCGATAAGAGATTTCATGAAAGATCTCCGAGACAACGGACTCATCACAGGAGGCCCAAGCTCCTATAATAATAAAGATAAAATCGCTTTTACCAACTCATTAAATAAAATTCTTAGCCAAAAAGGTTTTTCCTAATTTATGAAAGTGGAATTAAGTGTTTGTGAAGAGAAAGGTTGCTATTTAGATAAAGTTAACACAGACTCAATTTTACTTTTAATTTGATCAATATTATTGTCACCTTTGACAATATACTCTTTTACAAAATCATAGGAAAATGCTTTTTGCTTATCAGATTCTCTTTGAGAAGAAGTAAACATCATAATTACACAAGATTGATACTCTTGATTAGAGTCTTTAATCGGTTTAAACTCATCAAGAAATCTAAATCCATTCATCATTGGCATGTTTATATCAAGAAAAGTGAGTATAGGAGGGAAGCTTTCTCCAAGACTCTTTTTCTTATTTTCATAATCCTGTAAGAATTGTATGGCTTCCTGACCATCTCTCTGCTCAAATATTTCGGAGTCGGGGTATATTTTTTTAAGATTTCGCTTGAGAATATATCTATCCATTTCGCTATCATCTACAATTAAAAAAGATAATTTTTCCATTAAAAAAAGCTCCTACCTTGTAGGTATAGTAATTTCAAACTTTGTTCCCTTTGAAGAGGACTCATAGTCGATATTTGCACCTAAAGTTTTAATTGATTTTTTGACAATGTACATACCAAGCCCAGAGCCTAGCGCATTATCAGAATGAAATTTCTTGAAAATTTCATAGACAGCCTCTTTATTTTCAGCGGGTATTCCAATGCCATTATCTTCAATGGTGATGAGGAGGTTTTTTGAATCATCTCTGATGTTTAACTTTACGAATCTTTCATTTTTTTGAGAGTCAAAATACTTAATACCGTTAATAATAATATTACTAAGGATTTGATAGAGATAAGTTTTAAATGTTGCGTGCGGCCTTGTGGTTACAATATGTACTTGGAGATCAACATGGTTGATATTCAAAAGGTGCTGATGACTTTCTTTTATGTCTTTGGCAAGCTCGTTCAAATCTACGATCTCGGCTTTCAAGGATTGAATGTCCATTTTTGCAAGATTAAGAATTTCTGTGACAAGATTTTCTAGTTTTGCGGATTGAGTCATAATTTTTAGGGCATTTTCTTTTACTTCTTTATAGTTACCGCTTGTAAGGTCTTCTTCAATAAATCCTGCAAGACCTTTTATAGTTGTTAGTGGTGCTTTGAGATCGTGCGAGCTCCGATAAGAAAACTGAAGCAACTCTTCATTTGCAACTCTCAAACTTTCATTGGAATGTTCTAGTTTTAAGATTTCATAAAAATAGAGAATACCAAGCAGAATAACAAAAGAGAAAACAACTAAGTAAAATAAGAGGTCAGATAAACGAGCTGTCTTTTCTGATTCCAACATTTCATTCTTTAATATTAATAAAATTTTATTTAAACTAACAACTGTATCTTCATTTATATCATCGGGGATTTTTACAAGATTATCAATTTGAATAATATCGTTGAGATTTTTATTGACCCTTAGATCTTTAACGATCTTTAAATTTTGATAATAAATATTAGATGCCTTATGAACCTTATCGAGCATTGATATTTCTTCGGGTGAAAGATCTTTTGCCTTGTAAACTCGAATGATGTCATTAATTTTATTGAAGTTAACTACTGCTTTCTCAAAAAAACGATCCTCATTTCGAAGAATATAGTTTTTAAAATTGTGTATGAAGCCGTTGAAGCCTAGGTTTTTAAGAATAGAAATAGAAAGAATTACTCTAGAGTTAAGCTCTTCTCTAGATTTTTTACTTTCGTTGGAAATTACAAATGCGGATATTAGCAATGTCGCGATGATGATTACAAGTAATATGAGGTTTAATTTTTTTTTAAACATCTCGTGTAACTAACCAGTCCAAGGCAATATAAATGGCGGGAGCGACGGGACTCGAACCCGCGGCCTCCTGCGTGACAGGCAGGCGTTATAACCAACTTAACTACGCCCCCGCATAGTTATAGTGAGATAGGAATATAGGGGGGGAAGGGTATCTCGTCAAGATAAAAGCTCTATTTAAGTATAAGAATTTTTAAAGCAATACCAAAAAGAAGCGATGCGAAGAGCATTTTTGAAAGTTTAGGGCCTAATTTAGGGCTCAGGTGAACGCCCAACTTAGTCCCTAAAAAGCCTCCGAGAAATATAAAAAAGACCACTCCAAAATTAATGAATCCCAACTGGTAAGGACCTAAAGCACCCGGGAGGGCAATTTCATGGCCCTTTCCTAAAATGATGAAATTAAGCATTCCTATAAAAGCTCCAGAGGCCATACAGATATTCGAGAAAAAAGAGACGTTTTTTAATTGAACTTTAAGAAGAAAGAGAAAAAGAGGGACCAGAGTCACTCCTCCACCTAGGCCTGTTAAGGCCGAAATAATTCCAGAAATGAAAGTGATAATAAAACCTGCTAAATAGTTTTTAGCTCTACTGAGATTGGGATCTTGATTTTGCTTAGTATTAATAAAAAGAGTCTTTAGACCAGCAAAAAGAATAATTATTCCGAGGAGTGCTTTCAACGTTTCCTTAGAAAGGGAAAGAGAGCCTAGAGATCCAACTTGGGTTCCAGCAATCATTCCCAGAATAATGAAAATGAGTAGGAGTTTGGGGATCCGTTTTCCTACCTTAAAAAATCTATAGTTAACCATCGTTGAATTAAGAAAGATTACGGTTAAGGAGATTCCAACCGCCGTTTGAAAAGGGGCCTTAGGAAAAAGAGAGAGAAGGATGGGAACGGTGAGAAACCCACCACCAACTCCAAAAAGAGCGGAAATAATTCCTATGGAGATTCCAAGAATGATAAGCGTCATGAAAATCATTCCTAATTTTAACTAATTATGAGAGCATAGGAAAGAATCTTTATAAGGAGTCTATTTTGAAAGTTTTTATCACAGGGGGAACCACAGGTCTTGGATTTGAAATTGCCAAGCTATACCTTAAAGACGGAGCAGAGGTAGGAGTATGTGGAAGAGATCTAAGTAAACTACCAAAGGACTTTACTCATCAAAATTTAAAGGCTTATCAAGTAGACGTTTCTAATAGAGATGAGCTTATCAACGCCGTTGATGAATTTGTTGGAAATGGAGAACTTGATTTGATGCTTGCTAACGCTGGTGTTTCGGATGGAGATAAATTGAGACTTCCAAATTTTGAGAAGACTCGTAAAATTATCGATATTAATGTGTTAGGAGTCGTTTATGCATTCGAGGCGGCTTTTAAATATATGGTCAAACAAAAACGAGGACATCTAGCAGCAGTCGCTTCTGTTGCTGGATTTGTAGGACTTCCTGCAGCTGGAGCCTATTGCGCTAGTAAAAGTGCTGTTCTTACTTTATGTGAGTCCTATAATATTGGATTAAAGTCTTTAGGAATTGATGTCACTGCTATAGCTCCAGGCTTTGTGGATACTCCGCTTACTCGAAAGAATAAGCATTTCATGCCGTGGCTGATGCCGGTGGAGAAAGGAGCGCTAAAAATTAAAAAGGCACTCGATAAAAAGAGGGCACTCTTTATTTTTCCATGGCAAATGAAGCTTCTCATTACATTTTTGAATAAAATGCCTAGATGCATATATCGATTTCTGATGGGAAGGAAAATTACAGATTATACGCAAAAAAAGCCTATCGAGAATAATCTCTAATAAAGGTTCTTAAAATCTGTCCCTGAATTCTTTTGAGTTTCTCATGAGGGGAAAGTAGGAAATAGTTTTCAAGATCTAATAGATAGGTATTCGTCTTATCTTTCCAGATGCGTTCAAATTCTGTGGCAAGTCTTCTCGACACTCCTTTAGAGTAGAGTTGAATCCCAAAATATTCATTTGGAGAATTTATTGGGAGAGCGCTAAAGGGTGAAGGAGAGAGGATGACAAATTTTTTATCTACAATAAGAACCGATATAAAGTCTTGCTTTTTAGTTTTATAAAAACGAATAGTTAGGCGAATAGTTTTACAACGAATAGTTAGGCAAACTGGCAATACTTCGAAGAGACATTTTAGAGAGCTGCTCTTTTTCTAACGGCTATTGATAAATGTTCTCTTCAAAAAAGGCAGAGTCAGGTAGAGAAACAGTTTTTTCTTCTTGGTGGTCTTTTATCAGTATTCTTATGGAGATTTTTGGTCTTAGTATTTTTAGCTTAATAAGAGCATTGATGATCGAGGGAGAACTTAGAGAGGTTGTTTCTAAAATGATTTCTCTTTTAGCCCTAATAATTTGATCTACGCATATATTTTTGATTTCATAATTAAATCTTGAAGAGTTTTCTATACTTCGGTAGAGGTCATGACCAGTAAAGTCCTCTTCATATAGAAGCTCTTGGACTAATGGGTATTCACTGTCATTTTTCATTTCAGCGATTCTTTTAAAAGGTTTTGGTGTGGGAAGGACGAGAGGGATACCCAATGACTTGAGTGTCTGTTCCTTTTGTTTTAGTGTTGAATCCTCGAGTGAAGGATCCTGTAATCTTGCCATTTGATAACTATATTTAATGGCCATTTCTTTATGAAGTTGTTCTAGAGCTGGATTAGATTTTTTCAGAAGTTTATAATAAAGATCTTCGTCAGATAAATCGTTTGCCGTTCCTTGAAAACAAAAAAGGAAAAGAGAAATATAAAATAGGTTTTTAATTTTCATAAAACCCTACCTCATTTAGTCTAAACGATTGAATAAGAACCGTACGATATTTATTTCTTAATAAGTCTAGATATTCTTTAGGACTATTTTTAGATATAAATTCCAAATTGGATTTTTGTGAAAATCTTGATTTTAAATAATCATAATCAAGGGATTCTACTTTTATATTAACAGATCGATTTTTAAATTTTCCACGAATATAAAAATGACCATTGATCCCATACAATTGATCGTCAATATCTTTAAGACCAAAAAAAGTTTGAAAGTAAAGAGGTTGATTCCCCTCTAACTTCAAAATGGATGTTACGTATGTGTTTTTCTGATTAGACTCATTTTTGTAGAGTAAAAAATCTATTTCAAATGCGCCTTCCTTTTTAGACATATTAAATTGACCAGGTTTATTTAACTTGAAAAATCTTTTAAATTCTAAAATTTCATTTCGAGGAGTATAGGTGATCGTTCCACCAATATATTGAAAGATATTTGCAGAATCAGGGATTTTTGAATCTATAAGATATTTAAAATTTAATTTTTTAGTAACCTTTTTATCAAAGGGTTTCTTGATAAGGTCTTCTAGATTTAAATTATAACGAAAATTCATATGAAATTGTATTTGGATAGGACCTTGTTGGAATTCTGAAGAAAGAGAATCGAAAAAATTCTTTAAAAAATTGATATTTGGATAGTAATCGGTATAGCTGTTATTTTTAAGAGAATTCTTTACGAAGAATTTAAATTGATCCTCTAGGCGTTTATTTAAACTTGGATCTTTTACAAAATGAAAGGATAAATTTTCTTGATAAAATCTAAAATGATCATCCCTAAAGAAATAGTCTTCAAAATAATTCAATAGCCCGTCATCAATGGCAATAGAAGATATGTTGCGGACTATGCTCTTTTCTGGGATGTAAGTTTGATAATAGAGTTTATGATTTTGAGAAGGAATAAAAAAGGTAATCCCAGCAACCAATATGGCAATAAAAATTATTGATAAGAATGCCTTAAACATTTAAACCTCATTAATTTTATCGGGAAAAGAACAGGCTTACCTAAGCCTAGATTGAGAAATAATTTAGGATTAAGAGTTAAAAATCGATAAGATAGATAAATGAATAATAAAACCAACTTGAATTTTGTTTATTTCGTCCTTCTATTGGTCCAAATACTCTTTGGTGTCAACTTTGTAGCTTCCAAAATCATAGTTCAAAATATGGAACCAATGGCCTGGGCATTTATTCGGTTTCTCATTGCCGGCTTCTTTTTGATTCTTTTTACAAAACTCCTTTTCAATCAAAGGCCTAAGTACTCGATAAACTATTTTTTAAAAATTAACCTCTTTGCCTTTTTGGGATTTACATTGGGGCAAGTAGGGATGTTAGAGGGTTTAAGATTAACGACTTCAATTAATACATCTATCATTACTTCTACAATACCTATTTGGACTCTCGTCTATCTAATTTTTAAAAAATTAGAGCCTATTGGATGGTCAAAGATTGTAGGGTTTGGAATTGCTTTTATCGGTGTTCTTGTGATTCGCGATCTCTCTTCCTTTACCTTTTCTAATGAAACCTTTCTTGGTGATTTACTCGTTTTAGGAGGGGCCATTTCAAGTGGTATTTTCATAGCCATTTGTAGACCTTTCTTACTTGAAAATAATCATTTTTACGCAAGTTCATGGATGTTTCTCTTTGGCGCCCTTCAAATAGGGATTTTATCTCTTTTTATGGGAGTCTCCTTTGAGCTAAAGAGCCATAGTATTGAAATGGGAGCGGCCATGGGGTATTCCGCCGTAGCAGCGACTCTTTTAACTTACTTTCTTTCCAATTGGGCACTCACAAAAACTCATTCAGGAAGCGTGGCCATATTTATTTATTTTCAACCCATTGTTGCAGCTATTGTTGCTTATTTCTATTTAGGAGAGAATATCTCCTGGCGTACCTTTTTAAGTTCTGCTCTTATCCTTACAGGATTTTTTGTAGTTGCAGTTTTATCTAGAAAAAAGATACCAGAGGAAGACCAACAGAGAGACCATACATCGTAGCTTTTCGATCACCATAGGCCCAGTTGATATAGTTTAATTCCCAAAACATTCCCTTACCCCAGCGAATCCATGCATTTTGATATTCTACTTTACTTTCGGTACTTAAAAACATTCCATAAACGACTGTATAATTTTCTATGTCGAGAAAATGATTAAAGACAACTTCAAATCCTTGTGGATAAATAATTTGAGTATAGAGTTCATCCGCTGAATCGTATTGAAAAGAAAGTGTTTGAGTTCCTAGTAGAGGAATAATATTAATCTTTCCATCAAAAAGTCTGGCAAGATCATAAGCAAAATAAAGTCCAAAATTATTAAAGATAGACTCCCTAAATATAAGAGCATTGAAAAAACGAAAAGAGGAGGAGGTTGTAAGATCAATTTTTCCGTAAAGGAAAAGGGCAGGGGCAATTTCATTTTCAATCGTTTGCTCTTTTCTTTGGGTCTTAAACATATAAGGACCAAAGCCATAGGCCGTTTTAACTCTGTGAAGTCGGTTAGGAAGATTTGTTTTAATAGATACTTTTTTGACTTCGCCTTTTTGATTTTTAAGGAATACCTCTGAATGGTATTGACCATTAATGACATTAATAAAAGGAGGGTTTGTTCCATCTAAAAGAGTATAGTTAGTTGGTGCCCAAGTCACTTCTAAACGTGGTTTTTCTTTTCCCCAATCTCCCTTGCGTTCAAGGTGACATCCTAGAGAGACATACTCTTGTTCAAGACCTTCAAGGTTTAGCCCAAAGGATGAACAGGAGTAATCAATTTGTTTTAAGTTCTTTACGTCCTTAGGTATGTCAGTTTCTATCGTTATCTTTCCTATCTTTTGACCTTGATCATAAATATCAATGGGAAGAGTTGTGAAGAGATGAATAAAAAGTTCAATGTATTGATACCCATTTCTTTTTTCCGGAACAAAGGCCTGTCCCTCGTAGAGAAAATGGACATTGGAGTTTTTAGTTTTGAGAGCAATGGCCAAGCGAGCGCGTGGAATAAGAAGATTATTATTTAAGCGGATCCACTGAACTGAGTCTTTAAGGAGACCTGCCTTGATTTTTACACCATCAATTTTTTCGTATCTGAGTTTGAAATGATCTAAATTGATATCGATTCTAGGCTCACCAACACGTACTGGACCAAAAGAGAGGTCAATAATGTCAGCATTCGCTAGGTGTGCGAAAAAGAAAAGAAGTAGAACAGCAATTCTCATGACTTTATTGTCGCTTAGATGTCCAATGTTCTCTACTGAGCTAATTTTTCTTACTAGAAAAGAATATCGATCACGATAACCTCTTCATTTTGAACAATAAATTGGAGATCAAAATCATAAAGTTTTAGTCCATATACTTTATCAGAAGCGTCTTTTTGGTGATAACCAGGTCTTGGATCTTGAGAGAGAACGGTGAGTATGAGCTGGGATACTGATTCAAAAGACTCAGAAAAGATATAGTGTTGTCTTAATTTATTTTGAGAATTTTCATTGAGTTTTACAACTAAATTTTTATTTTCGACATGATCGAGCCAACCTATTTTAGCGTTTAAGGCAGAGTCATATCCAGGAATATAAGGCTTTATATCCAGCACAGGTGTTGCATCAAGGATATCCATAAGGCTGGTATGGAGCAAAACTTTTGAAGGTTTTATTTCTATGTCAAAAAGCCTTACAAGACTTAGCCCAAGTGGATTTGGTCTATGTGGCCCTCTAGTCGCAAAAAGCCCCACTCGTTTTTGACCGCCAAGCCGAGGAGGTCTAAGAGTTGTTTGTTGATTCCATTTAGCTTGATCAAGGAAGGAGTGAACCCATATATGAGAAAACCCATCCAAATCCCTAAAAAAATCAGGGTGAGAAAAAGCAGGATGCATTTCAATATGACTATGGCCTTTTAATTCAAAAAGGCCTTGTCTTGGTATTCCAAATTTTTCTTTAAAAGGAGTTTTGATCAGGCCAATGGGCTCAATCTTCATCGCCGGCATAGAATTGTACGAACTCTTCATTAAAAGAGAGATTTTTAGTATCTTTGATACGATCGATGTAAAGAGTTCCAAAGAGGTGATCGATTTCATGCTGAAAAACAGTTGCAGCAAAGCCTTCAGCTTCAATGACCTGCTCCTCTGCATTTTGGTCTAAAAAACGAACTTCAATTTTTCGTGGTCTCTCAACTAGCCCTCTGAGGCCAGGAACAGAAAGACAACCTTCCCAACAACTTTCCGTTGTTTCGTCGAGTACCTTGATTACTGGATTAAAAACAATAAGGAGCTCATAAGAGTCATCCTCTTGTTGAATTCCAACTAGGGCGAGCTTTTTAAGCACTCCAATTTGGGGAGCGGCAAGACCAATACCCTCTTCAGCTTCCATGGTTTCCACCATATCTTCAATTAGCTGCTGTGTTTCTTTTGATTTGATCTCCTCAGGAGTGAAATCTACTGCATTTTGTCTTAAAAGGGGATTTCCCATTCTAAGGACTTCTCTTCTTGCCATAGCTGGGTCCTTTTTGTTTAATCTCAGTTATCTTGACTAATATACAATGAGGCACCTCTTGAAAAGAATACTTTTTGTCTGCTTAGGTAATATTTGCCGATCACCCACTGCAGAGGCCATTATGAAGTCACTCATTCATAGTGACGGTCTAGAAAGGCAGTTTTTTGTGGATTCTGCTGGTACCAGCGGTTTTCATGAAGGGGAGGAGGCCGATTCTCGCTCAAGGTCACACGCTCTTGAGAGAGGGGTCGAGATTGATTCTAACTCTCGTAAAATCAATACTCCAGAGGACTTTGAAACATTTGATTTCATCTTTGCTATGGATGAAGATAACTACTCAGATCTTCTTGATCTCGATAAAGACGAAAAATATAAACATAAAATCCATCTAATTACTAATTTTTGCTCCGATGCTTCCTACAAAGGTAAGGGAGTGCCAGATCCTTACTACAGTGGGAATAGAGGATTTGAGGAAGTTTTTAATATATTAGAGGATGCCTGTCAGGGCGTGCTTGAATATGCTCTAAACGATGGTAAATAACTATATAACTCCTGAAGGTTATCAAAAACTCATTCAAGAACAAGACCATCTTCTAAAAAAAGAGAGACCCGAAGTTGTTAAAATTGTGACTTGGGCCGCATCTTTAGGAGACCGTTCTGAAAATGCTGATTACCAATATGGAAAGAAGCGTCTTAGGGAAATTGATCGCCGACTCCGATTTTTAAAGAAAAGAATAGAGCTAGCAAAAGTCGTTAGACCTCTTGATTACCAAGGAGAGCTGGTAAAGTTTGGTGCACGAGTAAGAGTCGAAACTGAAGATGGAGAGGAAAAGGTCTACCATATTGTTGGAGAGGATGAGATTGAGCTTAAAATAGGCAAGATTAGCTGGAAATCACCTGTAGCGCGTGCACTTTTTGATAAAGAGGTTGGAGATGTTGTGAATGTTCGCACACCACAAGGACCAAAAGAGATTGAAATCCTTGAAATCTCGTACCGCGCTTGAATAACTTTCCCTGTAAAATAGTTCGCTAGGAATTGATAAACTAGAATCACCAGGAGGGTGAGCTATGGAATTCCAAATCCCCGTTTCAGTAGGCGAAGTCATTGATAAAATTTCAATTCTTCAAATTAAAAAGAATAAAATGAAGGATCGCGATAAGATCAAATGGGTGAAAAAAGAGGAAAAAAAACTTCTAGAGACCTTGGATAATCCAGCGAAGTACGAGACATGGACTCAGCGTCTCTTAGAGGTAAATCAAGCCTTGTGGGAAGTAGAGGATGCTATAAGAGAAAAAGAGCGTCTGAAGGACTTTGGCCAGGAGTTTATTCTTTTGGCGAGATCGGTATATCACCTTAATGATCAACGCTTCGAGCTTAAAAATAAGATTAATTCCATCTTTGAATCAGAAATTCGAGAGATGAAATCTTATTGCGCTTGTTGATATTTTTGACGGTTCTTTTCTTATCATGATAATTTCTTGACCTCACAGGTTTTAAACAAAGGAATTATCATGCCTAAAGCTTCTCAACCGTTACCACTTGTAAAAAAATATAAATTCTATGAAGAAGCAGTGCAAAGTCATGATAATGATATTGATTTTATTAACACCACTTACAAAAAAATAGTCGGAGAGAAACCTTTAACTTTTAGAGAAGACTTTGGTGGTACAGCGGCCATGGCCTGTGACTGGGTAAAGCAAAGTGAAAAACACGAAGCGTGGGGAATTGATCTGGATCACGAGCCTCAAGCTTATGGTGTCGAGTGTCATTATAGTAAACTCAACGAAGAGCAAAAAACGAGAATGCATTATATTAATGGAAATGTTTTAGATAATTATGAATTTAAAACAGATACCATTGCCGCTTTTAACTTTTCTTATTTTATCTTTAAAGAAAGAAAACAACTTCTAGAATATTTCAAAAAAGTCAGAGCGGGGCTAAATGAAAATGGTTTGTTTTTTATGGACATCTTTGGCGGAACCGAATGTTATGATGTTCTTGAAGAAGAAACCGAATATGATGACTTTCACTACTACTGGGATTGTGACTACTTCAACCCAATCAATAATCAAGTTCTATACTATATTCATTTCAAGGATAAAGAAGATAAAATGAAATATGAAAGAGTCTTCACGTATGATTGGAGGCAATGGAGTATTCAGGAAATTAGAGAAATCCTTGAGGAAGCGGGCTTTTCAAATTCATGGCTTTATTGGGAAGAAGATGGAGATGATGGCGAGGGTAACGGTGAATTTTACCCGAGCGAAGAAGAAGAGAATTGCGAGAGTTGGGTCTGCTATATAGTAGCTCAAAAGTAGATTCATTAGCTCAATCTTTAAACCGTTTTTGGGATTGCTCCAAATTGCATAATGCTTTAGAATTTAAGTAATAATCAAGAAACCTTTGCGAGGGCGTTGTGAAAAAAATTCTAATTGTGGATGACGAAGTCGAAATCAGAGATATCCTCAAGCTCTTTATTTCGGCAAGCTATGAAAACGAAATCCTCGAAGCTGATTCTGGAAACTCTGCAATTGATGTTATCAAACAAAATATGGATGATATTGGAGTAGTGCTCTGTGACTATCGAATGAAAAATGGGAACGGGGGAGTCGTTTACGCCTACCTAAAAGAAAATGGTTTCCCCATTCCTTATGTCATGGCCTCAACCGATACTCCAGATGTCTATGAAGAGTTCTCAACTTTAACAGAAGATAATCCACTAAATACCAATCTTAAAAAGCCATTTAAGAAAGCACTTATAAATGAGGTATTGGATAAAATTCTGGCCGAGATCGATTAATTATTCTTTAAGAACGTACATCTTAAGTTTGCCGTATTTATTTTGCGCCTCATAGGCGAAGAGAAGCTTTGAAAGTTCTAAATAAGTTGTATCTGATGAACCTAAAGTTCCAATAAGAGATTGATGTCCTCTTTTATTAATTCCAAAAAAGAAGCCTGAAACATCAAATAGTTTTTTTATGTAAGAGTGCATGAGTTTCTTTAAAGTCGTTACAATCAAAGCATTTTCACTGGCCTCAATTTTTTTACCTTGAGTTATTTGAGTCTTAATAGTTTGAGCAAGCCCTTTATCTATTAAGAAATAAAAACTAAGCCTATTACCTCCAACATCGACAGGATAGTGGGCCATAAAATTACATTTATAATCTTTTACTTCCTCAACCTTATTAATTTTAGGACGGTCTTTAGTCGTAAAATCAAACATGAGAGTGCTTGAAACTTTAAAACCTTGAAGGATTCTTTCTTCGACCTCAGTGAGTTGAGTAATTTCTTCCTCTCGTAAGCACGCATCAAGCGTATTTCGAAAAAGGTCTTGAATCATTCCTATTTTAAGTGGCTTTTCTAAGATAGTTAAATTAGGCATTTTTTTAAGCTCTGCTTTAAATAAGGAGAGCTTTCCAGTTATGACGATGAAGGGATAACTGCTATTTTTAGGCTCTCTTCGAACTTTTTTGATGAATTCGACACCATTGAGTTTGGGAAGATCTAAATCAGTTAAGACGAGATCAAACGATTGATTTTTAAATTTAGTATAAGCGTCTGATCCATCCTTTGCTGTGAGAACATTAAGATTCATTCTTTTACCAATAAGTAGGAAAAGAAGGATTATGGAATCATCATCATCGATTACTAAAATATTTTTTTGTTTGGGCATATTCCTAATCCTTGGCAAAAATAAATTTACGAAGAGCTTTCTTTTCTTCTTCCCCTAAAGAATGTATGAGCCCTCTGTATTTTCGATCTTTTCCTGATTTTTTCACTTCCACAATAGTTGCATAAAAGGAAATAGTGTCTGTTAACTTAAAAAGACAAGAAGAGTACTTTTCAATAAAAACTCGAGTAGAAAAAATAACTTCATTTTCAGAGATAGAATCTACATCCACTGTTTTAATAACAAAGCCGTGACTAATTATAGAGTGATATTTTGGTGAGACTCTACCAAGGTCTGCGGGCTTGTAGGCAACTCCTTGAGTTCTTTCTTTCTCTTGAACAAACTCTCTAACAAGACTAATCTGATTTTCAAAAGAGAAGGCTTGGTTAATTGGCTTTAGGTTACTGTAATTTAAAATTTTTCTTAAGGCGTTAAGATCGTGAGTTAAGTTATAGATTACTACCAAAGGCTCGGGTGTTTGATTCGTAAGAGCATTATTTTTTAGTCTTGAACACATAACTCTTAACTGCACAAACTCTTCCGTATCCATAAAGGATTGGGACGGAATAGGCTCATCAATAACAAAAGAAACTATTTCTGCTCCAGAAGTATTAAGGATATTGAGATTATCTTCTAGAGTTGAAACAAGAAGAAATTTATAAGGGTACAGCCATACCATTTTATTTGCATTTTTATATACAGTGAAGTTTTTATCTATAACGAGAACTCTTAAACCGTCATCACTGATACCTTCACTATGATTTTTTACAAGTCTTTTAATGACGTTTCTTTTTTCATAGGATTTGTTTTTATTTTCATGAAACTCTTGAAGAATTTCTCGAATGAGCTCCTCGTCCGCATTATCAATAGTCACAGAATTGCCGAGTTCTTTTTGAAGATACTCTAAGTCAGTCAGATCATCTTTATCTGAAAAGTATAGCATTTCATACTTATCAAAAAAGGCGTATTGAGCAGTGATCTGATAGGTTGCTGGGTAGCGAAGATTGGTAGTTCTTACATCCATAGTGAAAAAATCTTTGAACGGAAAATCGCTGAGCCCATTGATTTCGATTTGAAAAGTTTCATTACTATAGATAGGAACATCTGTTTCAATTTGTATTTGTTCAAAAGAGAAATAGTTGACTCGTAAGGGGAGACATACATCGAGTTTAGTGCCTATTTTCTTGTTAAAAAATTCAAACTTGTCATTATTTACCCCTAGAATTTTAATAATGGAGAGGGTGAGATCGGCAATGGAGCTTTTTTGAGTTTGAAGGTAACAAAAGTGGGTCTTTATCCCGAGTTCGTATCTCCACTTTTCAAGGTTTTTATTATTGAGTTGATTCCAAAGTCCGATAATATTAGTATTCTTAACATTGAGTTCAAAAAATAGAGTTCGAAGAGCATTGTCTATTTCTGGGGCATACATATCGACCATTAATAGATCAAAATTACCTGTAAGAATAAGATCACAAAGCTTATTATGATTAGGTTCAGGTGTTTTCTCGGTAATATTGAGTGAAACTCCCTTCATAAGGGCCTTATCTTTTTCCGTATTGATGACTTCTAGAAGTCTTTCATCAAAACCATAATAGAAAACTTCAATGACTCTTTCATTACTCATAATTTTTAATACTTCCTAGCTATTTATCGACTTTTTTTAAAAAAATATAAGAAAGAATTATTTAGTTGATTAAATGGCTCTGCTAAAAAAAGTTTCATTCATTTTCATGCACATGCTAAAATAAAGAAGTTGATTCATTTGGGGGAATTGAAATGTCCATTGTGTATAAGATTGATTCTGACTTAAAAGATATTATTCCCAATTTTATGAATGGCCGAAAAAAAGACATTGGTCTACTTGAGACGGCCATTCAAGAGAGTAATTTTGCTGAGATTCAGTCTATTGGGCATAAACTTAAAGGAAATGCGGGAAGTTACGGCTTTGAAGGGCTTGGTAGAATTGGAGCCGATATAGAAAGAAATGCTAAAGAAAGTAACCTCGATGAGATTAAAAAACTTTTTGAGGAATATAAGGATCATCTCGATCAGATCGAAATTCAGTTCGTATAATCAATAAAAGTATAGTTCGAGTATTTCTTGAGAAGAGAGTCTTTCCACTTTTTCCCTGTTTCATCAACAATCAAAAATTTTCTCGTCTCTAGATTATTTTTAGAAATGATTTCAAAGGCCCTCGAGAGATGATTGCCCTGAGAAATAGAAGGGAAGTGATAGAGGAAAAATTTTTTAGAAAAGTTCTCGGTAAAGAACATAGAAGGATCATCATCTTTGGGACCACTTCGAGAAAGAAGTCCGTTGAAAATATAATCAAGCTCATGGAAATGGGCCGACTCATGTAGAGATTTGGTGAACCAGAAAACGCCACTAAGATCAGGAGTTAATTTTCTAGCTAAATCCAAAGCTATTTCCTTTCTAATTTTTTACACATACTTTCAAGAATACCGTTAATCAGCTCTTTCGATCTTTCTTGCCCATAAGTTTTAGCAAGATTGATATATTCATTGAGAACTACTTTAAAGGGAACATCAGGAACATATTTTAGTTCATAATACCCAAGAAGAAGAATGGCCTTCTCGACTTTGGAGAGTGTTTTAATATTTCCTGATTTAAGAAAACTTGGAAGCTGTGTTTTGAATTCTTCTAGTATTGGAAGAGCGCCAGAAATTAGATCTTTTCCAAAACTTTTTCCCTGAGGATTTAAAGGAAGATCTTCAGGGTCTCTCTCAGAGGAACTGATATCAAAGTTTTCAAGTTTTTCGTGATAGTTTTCGGGAAGAATATCATCTGAAAAAACTATCTGATAAAGGAATTTAAAGGCGTATGTTCGCCCCTGAGTTTTATGATTCATCATTAATAAACCGGATACTTATTACAAAGGTTAACAACCTGCTCTCTTACCTTGTTCATAATTGCTTCATCATCTTTATTTCGAAGAACTTCATTAATCCAAGTAGCAATAAGATCCATTTCTTCTTCTTTAAGTCCTCTGGTTGTAATCGCAGGAGTTCCTAAGCGAATTCCAGATGTGACAAATGGAGACCTTTTATCTCCTGGAACCATATTTTTATTACAGGTAATATGCGCGTTTTCTAGAATTTTTTCGGCTTCTTTCCCTGTCAGACCTACAGAGTCAGTTTTAATCATCAGAAGATGATTATCAGTTCCACCTGAAACCACCTCAACTCCAAGATCCATAAGCTTTTCAGCAAGTCTTTTTGCATTTTTTACGACTTGCTCTTGATAGGTTTTATATTCTGGAGTCAGTGCTTCTAAGAATGAAACAGCCTTAGCCGCGATAACGTGCTCTAAAGGTCCACCCTGGAAACCAGGGAAGACATTAAAATTAATTTTCTTAGCGAGCTCCTCATCATTGGTCATAATGATTCCACCTCTTGGACCTCGAAGGGTTTTATGAGTAGTGGAAGTAACGATATGCGCATGGTCTACAGGAGAAGGATGAACTCCGGCCGCTACAAGGCCAGCAATATGGGCCATATCAACAAGAAGATAAGCACCTACTTCATCAGCAATTTCTCTAAACTTTTTAAAATCAATTACCCGCGGATAGGCACTCGCTCCAGCGATAATAAGTTTTGGCCTCTCTTTAAGTGCAGCTTCTCGAACGGCTTCGTAATTAATTTGTTCCGTTTCAAGATCAAGTCCATAAGAGACAACTTCAAAAACTCGTCCAGAGAAGTTAACTGGAGAGCCGTGAGTGAGGTGTCCACCTTCAGAAAGGTTCATTCCCATGATTTTATCTCCGGGCTCAAGAATGGAGAAATAAGCTGCACAGTTGGCTTGACTACCTGAGTGTGGCTGAACATTGGCATATTTCACATTGAAAAGCTTTTTTAGTCTTTCAATGGCAACGTTTTCAATCCCATCCACAAACTCACATCCACCATAGTATCTTTTACCAGGAAGACCTTCGGCATATTTATTGGTCGCAATCGAGCCCTGAGCGGCCATAACCGCTTTAGAAGTATAGTTTTCAGATGCAATTAGCTCTAGCCCCTCTTCTTGGCGTACTTTCTCTTTGTTTAAAAGTTCTGTAATCTCTGGATCCATCGATTCCAGTGACTGGCTCTTGGGGTGAAACATGGTAGCTCCTAAGAAAATCTTTTTAATATAAGGGAGGAATTCGTTCCTCCAAATCCAAAAGAGTTATTGAGTGCATACTCTAATTGTACTTTTTTAGCCGTATTGGCAACATGATTGAGCTTACAATCCTCATCCACTTGATCCAAATTAATGGTCGGAGGTATAATTCCTTCATGAAGGGCCATAGCACAGAATATGGACTCAACACCGCCGGCAGCACCAAGAAGGTGTCCGATCATTGATTTGGTTGAACTCACATAAATATTATCAGTGTGATTGCCAAAAGTTCGCTTAATAGCCTTCACTTCAGCAGCATCGCCTAGAGGTGTAGAAGTTCCGTGGGCATTAATATAGCCAATTTGATCTGGAGAAATTCCAGCGTCACTTAAAGCATTTTCCATACATCGACCTGCACCTTCTCCTTCAGGATGGGGGGCAGTGATATGATGGGCATCACTTGAAGTACCATGACCAACAACTTCTGCATAAATCGTGGCGCCTCTGGCGAGGGCCTTATCAAGGTTTTCGAGAATTAAAACTCCAGCACCTTCACCAATAACAAAGCCATTTCGATCTTTATCAAAAGGTCTAGACGCCTTGGCAGGCTCTCCCGTTTTTGAAAGTGCCTTCATATTAGAAAATCCGGAGATGGTGAGATTAGAGAGTACACTTTCAGCTCCACCAGTGATTACTAAATCTTGTCTACCGGACATGATTTCATAGGCGGCATTGGAGATTGCATGAGCACCAGAAGCGCATGCACTCGAGATACTATAATTTACACCTTGGAGCCCTAGCTGAAGACTAAGAAGTCCAGGGGCCATATTAGGGATTATTCCAGGTACAAAGAAAGGTGAAACTCTTCTTGGACCTTTTTCCATAAAGTTTCGGTAATTAAGCTCCATCATCGGCATACCACCCATTCCAACTCCAAGGATGGAGCCCATTTTGGCGGATGGATAAGGAGAGCCATTTTTTAGACCGGCATTTTCGAAAGCTTCGTGACCGGCCTTGAGAGCAAAATGAATGAAGCGATCATATCGGCTCCATTCTTTTTCGGGAAGACACTCTTCAGGAAGACTGAAGTTTTTAACTTCCCCTGCAATTTTGATTGGTATTTGTTCAATATCACAGGGACTGTTTTCAATGAGACTAATACCGGGCCTTCCCTCAATAAGATTTTTCCAAGTCTCGTTAAGGGAGTGCCCTAAGGCGGATACAACCCCCATTCCAGTAATGGCGACTCTATTAGTTGTTCCATTCATAGGGGGAGCCTATTGTTATTGCTTGGTACCTAGGTAGGTAACAACGTCATTAACGGTTTTTAGTTTTTCTGCGTCCTCTTCTGGGATTTCAACACCAAAATCGTCTTCCATTTTCATCATAAGTTCAACGATATCAAGAGAATCTAGGTTTAGATCATCTACAAAATTAGTTGTAAGGTTAATCTTAGCTTTTTCAATTTTTGTTGCTTCACTAATGAGATCGATTACTTTTTGTTCCATATTTAGCTCCTAAAAATAAATACCAATGTATCTAATTATTAAATATAAAGTCCACCATCAATTTTTATGACTTCCCCTGTAATATATTTAGAGGCGCTGCTCAACAAAAAGCACACCAATTGGGAAACATCACTACTTTCGCCGAAGTCCCCAAGCGGGATTTGAGAGAGGTAGTGCTCTTTTACTTTATCATCAAGGGCATTCGTCATATCCGTTTGGATAAAACCTGGGCACACTGCGTTGCATCTGATTTTTCTACTCGCCATCTCCTTGGCATAAGACTTGGTAAAGCCGATGAGTCCTGCTTTAGAGGCCGCGTAGGCAATTTGAGAAGGATTCCCCATAAGACCCACAACAGAGCTCATATTAATGATGCTCACATCTTTTTGTCTCATAAAGGTTTTGGTTAGATAGCTCGTTAACATGATTTGAGACTTAAGATTTGTGTTGAGGATGTTTTCTACATCTTCCGACTTTAATCTTAAGGCCAGCTGATCTTTAGAGATCCCAGCATTATTCACAAGGGCCTCAATTGGTCCTTTTTCTTTTAAAAAACTCTCAAGAGAGTCTTTCATTTGGGCCTCATCATTAAGGTCAAATAAAAGAGGGGAGGCATCGACTGCACCAAGATCATCGGTAACTGTAAAAGTAACTTGGTATTGCCCTGG
>CBDUBC010000024.1:0-30324 GCA_965365285.1 uncultured bacterium | reverse complement strand
ATGTATCTAAACATGTCAAATCATTAAGCGTTGCACCAGCTTCTAAATTTAAAGATTCTTTTGAGTCTACTAAATTTATGAGAATGGCAGACAGAAGAATTAATTGTCGAGGCATTAGAAATGCGTTTAGAAATGTTGAATTTGCATTTAGAGACCTACAAAGAGAACTTCCAAGAAATGGCTTTGGTAGAGGCTTTCTTGGTAGAGAGTTCCAAGACCTAGCTAGAGAGTTTAGACAACTTGAAAGGGCCGTAGAGGGTGGTAGAAACTTTCCAAGACCTAGACCTAGACCTAGACCAAGATTCTAGTTTTTTTTATTAGGCCCCTTTTTAGGGGCCTTTTTTTTTGCCCAATTTAGAGTAAGGTCAAAGAATGAAAAAATTGGGCATCGCTGTAATTACTCAAATTGCATACCTTATTCTTAAAGCAATAAGTGCGTCTTATAGGTACCGCTACGTGGGGATCGATAATATAAAGTTAGCTCAAAAGAAATCACCTCATCATTCTTTTATCCTTGCTTCGTGGCATCAAAATCTAATGGCAGGTATATTGGCCCAAGGTAAAAATCGAAAAAAATTATCGGGAATGGCGTCGCGAAGTAAAGATGCTGAGGTCATCGCTAGAGTGGCCTCTAAGCTTGGGATCTGGGTTGTAAGAGGAAGTTCAAGAAATCAATCAGGAGTCGATAAAGGCGGAAAAGAGGCTAAAAATCAAATGGTAGAATATCTTAAACAGGGAATTTCAGCTTCACTAACTATTGATGGACCTAAGGGGCCCGCTAAAAAGGCAAAGGCAGGGGCGCTTGATCTTTCCCGGAAAACTGGCTCATTCATTATTCCTTATTTTGCTGTTGGTGAGAAGATGTGGACCTTTAATAGCTGGGATCAATTTCGAATTCCTAAGCCTTTTACCAAAGTTATAGTTTTTTATGGGAAGCCTTTTTTAGTAGAGGCATCCGCTCAAGGGGAACTCTTTCAAAAATCTGCAGAAGAGCTTAATCATTTGATGAATATGAGCGAAAGTGAATTAAGTGAGAGCTTTAACAAATGGGATAGTCTAGAGCGAGAAAACAAGTGGGCAACTTTTTGTTAACTTCCTTTACCTCTTTTTTCTTCCTCTTCTTTTTTCTTTTTTTCAAACATTTCTTTTTCCATTTGATCTCGTCTAATTTTTTCCTTGAGAAATATTTTATCGACTCTGACTCGTATTTTCTTTTTGAGGTTTTCATCCCATCCAGATAATAGTCCACGGTAGATAAATTTTCGCCCTTCAAGCTTATAAGGTTTATCATCTATAGGTACAGTCGTGATTAAAAGAGGAATAGGTTCATAAACCTTAAATACTCCAAGGTTGAGTTGCTGCTCACTCCAGAACATTAATTCAGATTCACTGAGATGAGTTACTGTAACAGTAAAAGATAAAGAGGCATTACATTCTTCAGAGGAAAAATAGTACCGAAGCTCTTGCATGGCCTCTTCTTTTTTACGAAGATCGAACATATGTCCCATATCGATGATGGGTTTAAGAGTGATGGGTGTGGCTTGAGTGATAAGACTGTTATAATCATAGATGAAGGCCATGGTTTTAGCGTCGGTTGCGTAACACTGAAAAAATACCACAATAGGATTATATTCGGACATGGCCTGTAAATCTTGTATATTTTTAAAAACCTCATGGGATTCTGATTTTTCAATTTTTTTTCTTTTTTCAATGGCAGCTTCATTACTCAGTTGTTCCTTAAGAGGAGGAAAACTGTAAACAATGACATCGGGGCGCATACTATAAATTTTACTATAATTTTTATCTAAAATAGTTTGAGTAGAGATCGTGAAAGGGAGTTCAGCAAAGTCTACAGTATTATTTCTTAAATGCGATAAATCAGGAGAGACGATTAAAATTTTAGTATTACGAGGGTTTACTGTGGTTCTAATACTTTGAACCCAATTTTTAAGTTTTCTTTTACAAGTTTCGATCTCTTTTCCGAGTTTTTCCTTAATTTCTTCTGCCGGCGGATATTTTTTTTCAAATTCGTTCATTTCTAATTTGAAATTGTATTTACTCATTTTACTTTTTTTGCGATTGAGATTATCTAATCTTGCCTGTCTCTGAGCTGAATAAACATCGTAATCGGGCTCATCTACGTAGAGTAATTTAATTCGAGCACCATAATCTAATGAGTAGTAAAGATCGGTATCAAGAACTTCTTCGATACGAATTTTATTGGACTGTGTGATCCCTTTGGTTAAGGGATGATGAAAATTCAAAATAGAACCAAGAGGATAATTTTGCATGCCTTCAATTTTTATATATTCAGGTTGAATATATCCAAGCTTTACTTCGTCATGAAGTTCCATTTTAAATTCTGTTTTTCCAACGGCAAAAATATCACTTCGAGCTATTTCAGGGAAACGATAAACGAGAGGGTGATAGACGATATCGTGAATCTCCTTACACTTTGAATATATAAACTTAATATTACTTTTTCGACACTCATCAAGCCCATCAAGATCATCTAGCAAAGCTACAATAGGGTGACCTCGAAGCGCCTGTTGCCTTCTCAAAAATTCAGCAAGTCTGATCATATATTTTTTAGGTGCAGCAATATCAACATAGATGATATCGGGTTTGGTGGTCATCGTATCAACAAAAGAATTATAGTGATTAATGTCTTCGGCGTGGTAGGTATTTACAAAAATAAGAGTCCGTCCACGCAATTTGCGTTTATATTCTGTTTTGAGATCTTCAAGGTAGCGGTCGTCATCACCGATGTAAACGATTTTTATGCCTGCGGCATTTTTGTTGGCCATAGACTCTATTTTCAGGCATTTTGGCCTAAAAATAAAGCCCAGGTCTAAAAATTTAAAGAAAAGGGTACTTTAAACAGGCCCTTCTTCTTAGTTTGAAAACAGAAGAGATTCTTTCCATTTCATTATCAAACTTAACTTTAGCTTGAGACGTACATTTGTAATATTTTTCTTCAATTGGAAAACGAAGACAGTCTTGCATATCCCTATTGAGAGCGTCTTTTGCCTTAGATACAAGCTCATCTCTTTGAATCATTTCTCTTTCAAGACAAGAATTCATATCGGTTCTTGCAAAGGTAGGAATTAGACTGAGTAAAACAGTTAACATAAGAAAGTATTTCATAGGCTCCTCCAAGTATATTGGTTAGGTATTATGTTCTTTAAAAGATGTAAATATGTTGAGAAATTTATACATCAACATTTTGTCTAGTTGCCTTATTGTGAAAAAAATCTCTAAACTTTATTTATGAAAATTTTAATACTTATACTTATTTCGCTATGCGTTACTTCTTGTGGTCAGGTCTTTGGTTCCAGGGCTCAACAAGACCAAGATCCCGCTACCTACGCGGATGGAGGCCCTCTTTATGTAGATAGGTCCAGGCTTCCACTCACCATGTATGTCAATGAGGATAAGTACAACCAATACAAGGCCCAATTTGATGAAACGGAGTCCACTCTTACTTCTCGGTCTGGAATAGAGCTCGTTCAATTTGTACCCCGTCCAGAAGACCCTAAGTTTAGTAGTGTTTCTGAAACCAGTAGCCTCTATAACTCTGGTGGAGAAATGTGGGTCATGTTCAAAGAAACGGGCTTTGATTTTCAAGACATCTCTAGTGATACCCTAGGCTTAGCTTATTATGGATACAGCAATAATTCGATTTATTGGGGTCAAATTATAATGAATTTCACAATTGGAAATTGGAGTCCTGATAACTTCAGACAAGTACTTCTTCATGAAGTTAATCATGTCCTAGGTTTTGACCATATTGTAGGCTCCGAGGTTTCTGTCATGAACTATGACTGGGCCCTTGTTCTTGATGGAATAAGTACCAGTGACTATTACAGGCTCTACGAAAAGTATCCTTTCAGCTACCACGCTATAATTATTAAAGACCTTGAAATGAGAGGAGCCGACAGAGAAATCGCCGAGAGAAGCGTTATTAGGGATCGAATGGTTACCAACTTTGGTCTCAGCTATGAAAGAGCAGAGGAAGTTTCCGATCTTCTTTATAATTATCAAAAAGTTCAAAGGAAAAGATCTCTAACTTTAAGAGAGCGAAATATTCTCACTCAAGGACTTTTAGGTATAAAATATACCACTGCTAAAAAAGCGCTCGAGGATCATATTGGTGGCAATTCTCAAAGTTTTGACGACCTAGTTGAAAAAGCCGCTGATATTAATGGTATTACTCCAGAGCATGTTCAAGACCTAATTTCCGAGACCTTGGGTGGATAAGTCTATTCAAAATATTTTCATTTTTGGAATTGGTCATCTAGGGCAATTCCTACTAGACGAGCTTAAGGATTATCAGGTCACAGGAACGAAAACTAAGAGTCAGTCTTCTATAATTGCCTATAAGCTTGGAGAAGAAATATCAAGTTTACCACCCACAGATCTCGTCATCTGGGCCATACCTCCACGAGATGCTTATAAGAAAAGTTTAGCTTTAGCTAATGAGTATTTTTCTAAAAGGATTCCGTGGATTTTTGTCAGCTCCACCTCAGTTTATCAATCGGAGGGAATTAAAACAGAGGAATCTAAAAGAGACGGTAAAGGTCATATTATTGAACTTGAGGATATTCTTTATGAAATGGATCGAAAGATATCCATTATTCGACCAAGTGGACTTGTAGATTTAAAAAGGAACCCGAAGAATTTTTTTAAAGGCCGTTCAAATCTATCAGGAGGAGACTCACCTGTGAATCTTGTTCATACTCAAGATGTTGCCCACTTTATAAGATTTATAATCGACAAAAACTTATGCGGCGAGGATTTCAATTTAGCAAGTGAAACCCATCTTTCTAAATCACAGTTTTATAATCTAGTTCAAGATCAAAAGCTCTCCTTTTCAAGTGAAGGGAGTTTAAATAGGATTATTTCTAGTGAAAAGGCAAAGAGCTTTGGCTATCAATTCTTATACCCAGATGTTCTCGATTATTTTTTAAAGTCCAAAAGTCTTTAAAATTTTATCAACAGACCTCCTACCAGGAATGGTCAGATGTTTACCCTCGGGCAAGATCCAACTAAAAAGTCTATTTCCATAGTTACAATTCGTATATTCATTGATCTCAACATTTCTCATTCCTCCAAATTTAGATAAAGAGAGACGAGATTCTATTTTATTTTGGCAGGCAAATTCTGATTTTATTTTCACCATATTTTCACTAAAGCTAGGATATAAACCATCCATACCGCTGAATTTAATCAGGCCATCTTTTTTGCCGTTAATTTGAATAAAAGTAAAATTTTTCTTTTGTTTACAGTCTTTGGACTTAAGTAAGCCAGCTCCTGCATAGCTAACAATTCCATTGATTATATCGGCATGGTCACAGGCCATTTTCTGCGCCATAAAAGCACCATTAGAGTGTCCGAGGATATATATTTTGGAGATTTGAGGGAAGTCCTGCTTTATTTCTAGAATAAGATTTCTTAAATAATTAGAGTCATCGACATCTTTATCAAAAAAATTACAGCACCATTCACCTGTATTCCAAAATCGATTTAAAAGTTTATTTCGTGTTCCGTATGGTTGTATAACAAAAAGTTTTTTAGAGTCTACAAACTTAGTAATAGGAAGGGCGGCATTTACAAAAATTCCTGGATCAATAAAGCCATGAAGAAGAACAAAAAGGGAAGACCCTTGCATATCTTGATAATCATTTGGAATGAAAAGCTTAGCACTTTTTCTTAAATCTTCAGGTTGATAGCGTTTGGTTTCGTACGAATGAGTGGTAATTGATATAAAAAGGCACAACAAAGCAATCCATGCTTTCATCATATTCTCTAGCTCCTTAAGAATATTTATTAACTAATTATGAATTTTTTAATTAGACTCTGTCGATGATTTTATTTAAAAGGTGTTGTTGGTAAGAATCGACAAGGAACCATAGACCTAAAAAGGCAAGCGCTGCGCTCAACAATGATGTACCTTCAACACTTCCTGGTTCATCAGGATAGAGTTTTTGCATGAGTATTTTTGTCATTTTATATTCATGCCAAACAAAATAAAGGCCGAGTGTAATGATCGTTAAAAGAGCAAGTCTAAAAAATGAAAACTCTCGAGAACCAAGAATTTCATTTGTATCTACAATTTGGCGAATTTGTACCCAAATATTGAAAAGACCAAAAGTGATGATGGTCCAGAAGAAATCCCACAGGAATGATTTTTTTTCTAGGTCTTTCATTTTTTCTTATTGATCGCCTCTTCATATTTTTTGATTTCTTCGGGGGATAGGCTACTTCTCTCAATTTTTTTTGTCGATTTGAGGGAGTTCATCATCTCGTCACAGCGATGGAGGGTCCCATCACCTTCAACAGGTACGTTTTTTCGCCCTTCCTTAAGCCAGGTTATCTCTTTTAAACAAAATTTACATTTGGCCATATGACACTCCACTATATTTTCATGTTATACTAAGACCTACCTCTAATCTTAGGAAAAAGGCAAGATGAAAACAAAATTTGGATTTAAATTCTTAATGCTCATGGTTTTATCACCCTCTCTTTTTGCTGTTCCAAATTTTTGCGAAAAAAATGGAGATATTTACTTCTTCAACAGAGAAACTCAGCAGATGGAGATGGAAAAAATCCTCGATGGAGAAATTGTTAAACAGATTCATCAAAAAGGAATAAAGTTTATTTTTAAGGGCTTTGTAGGAAAAATTGCCTCAGGGATTTTAAGAATTCGTAACGATAAAGAAAGTGATGGAATTATTGATTTTATAAAAAACTACAACATTAAAATGGAAGACTTTCATCCTTACCCGGCAAGAATTAAGAATAAGGGTAAAGGCTATGTAGGGTATAACGACTTCTTTGAGTTTTTTATTCGTCCTGTAAAAAAATCAGCTCGTCCGATTGTTAAAAAATCTAATATTATGCCAGCCTTTGCAGATGCTCGTTATCGAGGCTTTAACTTTATCACTAACAGAAAAGTAGAAAGTGGAGAAGCGGAGGATCCCAGAGAGGTTATTGTCAAGAAAAACCGATTTAAGGCGCATCTATTACTGGGTGGCTATGAAAGAAAAGTTTTTGATTTAAGATATAAAGACCAAAGGGTTAAGGCTGAAAAGTATCAAAAGATCTTCGCAAATGGTCCCATGCTAATCGCTAGACTTGCTCCAGTTGACTACCATCGATTTCACTTCCCTGTAAAAGGTCGAATTGAGGATGTTTATAGAGTAAAAGGAGATTACTTCCCAGTTAATAAGCTCTACGTTGATAGTGATCCCGGAATTTTATTCAAAAATGAAAGAGTCGTTACCATTATTGATTCACCCATATTTGGAAAACTTGCCTATATTGAAATTGGAGCTGTCGGAGTTGGAAAAATTGTCCATACTCACCCTGCTCATCCAGTGACAAAAGTTCCTTTTGATAAAGGTGTACCTGGGCTAAGAAATGATTTTCTTCCAGATGTTCCAAGAGGAAGCCGTTTAGTTAATAGGGGTGATGAGAAAGGTTATTTTCAATTTGGAGCCTCGACTATTGTACTTCTTGGAGAGTACGGACGTTGGGAAGTCGCACCTGATATTGCATCGCAAACTCAACGAGGGTGTGAAGTTCTTCTTAAGTTAGGGCAGCCTGCAGCAAAATCGACTCGATTTAAGAAGGAAAGTAAAAAAATAATGCGAGCTAAACAGTTTTATCGTTAATAGATTTTATCTATCTCCTGATTGTTGACGACTAATTGCGAATTTATAACCCGCGTATTAGTGTGGTTAGATACCTGATCGTTAACAATCACTGGAGTTAGAAATGGAACATAAACTACCTGAATTACCATGGGCTAAAAACGCTCTTGCCCCCACAATCTCTGAAGAAACTATCAATTTTCACTATGGTAAACACCACAATGCCTATGTAACGAAGCTTAATGCTGGAATCAAAGGATCTGAGTTCGAAGATATGTCTCTAGAAGATATTATTAAGAAATCAAGTGGTGGACTATTTAATAACGCGGCTCAGGTTTGGAACCATACCTTTTACTGGAACTGTCTCTCTCCAAATGGTGGTGGTGAGCCAACCGGTGCAGTAGCTGATGCTATTAATAAGAAATGGGGAAGCTTTGATAAATTCAAAGAAGAATTCTCTAACAGCGCTGCTGGAAACTTTGGTTCAGGTTGGACTTGGTTAGTTAAAAATGCCAACGGTGAAGTAGAAATTATGAACACTGATGACGCTGGTTGTCCTTTAACGGAAGACAAAACACCAGTTCTGACAATCGATGTGTGGGAACACGCTTATTATATCGATTATAGAAATGCTCGACCAGATTACATTACAGCTTTCTGGAAGCTCGTAAACTGGGACTTTGCAAATCAAAATATGTAATGAATACGGGCCTCGAAAGAGGCCCTTTTTATTGGTGCGCCTTTTCGTCAGCTTTTCTTAAACGATGAATGAGAGCGCTCTGCAAGGTTCGAACCCAATCGGGTAATTCGTAAAGAACCTTTTCAAATTTCTCTGGTGGTATTACTAAAACTTCACAATCAACATCTGCTGTAACGTTAGCAGATCTTGTCTTTTTATCCAAAAAACTCATTTCACCCGCAAGTTGTCCTCTCTCTATATGACTAAGGACTTTGAGTTCTCCATTAATTTCTTTTGTAACGGAAAGCTTTCCAGAAATAATAAAGTACATCTCTGTACTAGGCTCACCTTCATTAATGAGGTTTTCACCTGCAAGTATGGTTAATTTTTCACCCATTATACAATCTCTCCAAAACCCATATTTTTAAGTCTATCAAGAACAGAGGTGTAAAGCGCCATATACCAGTCAGGCATAGAATCAAAAACCTCATTGAAGACATCTCGACCAATAACTACGAGAGTACAGGGAGCATCAGCGATAACGGTATGCTGACGAGGCATTTTTTCAATAAAACTAATTTCACCAACACAGGAAATCGATTTTATTTTTTCAATAACATTATTTTCCTCATCGACGACTTTAAGTACGCCGTTTCGAAGAATATACATTTCATCACTTGGACCACCTTTTTCACAAAGTGTATCACCGACTTTTAATCTCAGAATATCTGACATAGTTCACCCTCTTCCCGTTTAGGATAGCATGAATGGAAAAAATGGTTAATGAATTTAAAATCATTCAAAATACTCGGTTACCTCTTCATCCTCTGGCTCAATAATCTCTTCATAAACTTCATACTGGTCATACTTAGATTTATGAAGGAGATACACAAAAATGGATAAAATTATTCCAAAGAAAAAACCTATCGCATGAGTTCTGTAGCTGACATGAGGGACAAAGGTTTGAGGTGAAAATAAAATAAGGCCCACAGCAATAGCCTTAAAAATACGAATAAAAAGTCTATCTCTACGTTCGATACATATATAAAGAGTGAGCCAGCAGCCCCCTAAAAGAAAAACCCAGCCACTAGCACCAACTAAATAAACATTTTCGTTTCCAAAAGTCCAAAGTGAGACGCTATGAGAAAGAACACTCATAAAATAACTTAAAAGAGGAAAGAGTAAGCTTCCAAAATAGCGATGGATTAAAATCCCTAAAATTGTAAACATGAAACTATTGGAAAGGAAATGGTCTAGGTCTGAATGGATCAGAACGGAAGAAAAAAGGCGCTGGTATTCACCTTGATCGAAGACAAGAATTTTATTGGCAGCAAGAGAGCTTGATAGTCCTGCATGGTCAAACCAATAAATAGAAGAAAAAAGTAAAGAAAACAGAAGAGTGCTTAGAGTAATAAAAATTGACTGAGGATATTTTACTTTTGAAAGATAGGTTTCTTTAATTTGAAACATTAATCAATCCTCAGTACGATTTTTCCAAGATTTTCATTTTTTTCCATTATTTCATGGGCCTGATTAGCTTCCTTCCATGAAAGAGTTCTATAGAGAGTAGGTTTTATTTTATTATTTTGTAGTGCCGGAAGAAGAATTCTTCCACATTCTTTCATAAGCTTTGCTCGGTAATTATGGTCACGCGCTCGGAGAGTAGTCCCTTCAATTTTGATCCACTTCCTTAAAATTAAAGAGAGATCAAATTTTTCCACTTTTGGTCCCGAAAGAAAACTGATGATGATGAGATGACCTCCTTGAGCAAGAACAGATAAATTCTTTTCAAAATAGTCTTTTCCAACAAAGTCTAAAATGACATTTACGGAATCATCTATAAGTTTTGAAAAGTCTTCCGTTTTATAATTGATTCCTTTTTTCGCTCCTAAGGAAAGACCAAAATCAATTTTTTCTTTTGAGCTAGCTGTGAAGTAGGATGGGATACCTTTAATTTTACAAAGTTGGATGGCCGCACTTCCCACACCACTTGCCCCGGCGTGAATAAGGGCCTTTTGATTAGAGGTCAGCGAGCCAATTGTAAAAAGGGCCTGATAGGCAGTTAGAAAA
Organism: uncultured bacterium; assembly: GCA_965365285.1. GTDB lineage: Bacteria > Bdellovibrionota > Bacteriovoracia > Bacteriovoracales > Bacteriovoracaceae > JAURDE01. Next base: position 19,920 of record CBDUBC010000024.1, on the reverse strand, counting down.
ACTTCTGGAATGCTAGATGCCTCCTCAAAATTGAGGTTAGAAGGTTTTAACCACAAAAGATCTTCATGATTGACACAATTTTGGGCGTACCCTCCACCTTGTAAGAGGCCAAAGACTTCATCCCCAATTTTAAATCGAGACACTTTAGGACCGACCTTAATAACAGTGCCGCTACAATCCACTCCAAGTATAGGCGATGCATCCTTGGGTACCGGATAACGACCCCATTTTTGAAGAAGATCCATCCGGTTTAAGCTTGTTGCTTTATTTTCAATGAGAACCTCATATTCCCCTAACTTTGGCTCTTCCGCTTCGCCAATAGAAAGTAATTTGGTCTCTTGGTCAACTAATATTGCTTTCATCTATACCCTTACAAGTTTTAGGTTTAGAATAGCATTGTGGCATGAAAAAAGGACTTTGAAATGCTTACTCAAAATTTAGTCAATCAGCTCTTTCTTTTATTCTTTCTCGTACTAGGGCTTTTCCTCCTCTTTTACATCCTTAAGCTCATTAGGTTAAATAAGAATGGAATGAAAAGTCTTAACAAAAAGCTAGAAATTGGTCTAAAAGAATATGAGGAGAAAAAACATGAGTTATGATTCAGCTCTTTTTATTTACTTAATGGTAGGAATTCTCTTTTTTTCAATACCTGTTTTAAGGGCCAAAAGAGCGCGAAGTCAAAATCGAGACACTTGAGCAATATTCGAGCGCTCCTTTTTTAATGACCTCAACTTGTGCAGTTTTAATCATGCTAAATTGAGAAAGAATATCAAGCGTTAGAGTTCCCACTGTTTCAATTAAGTCGATCTGCTTTTCTTTAAAAAACTCACGAATTTTATCCTGAACCTCTTCATAGTTGAGAGTATTTTCAAGTTGATCAGATTGAGGATCCTCAATACCGATATCAATATTGAGGTTAAGAGGTCTTACTTCTTTTTTTTCCCATTCGTAATGACCAATTGTTGTCATTACTTCAAGGTCTTTTAGTCGAATAATCATGATTAGAGGTCTTCCACAAATTTAATATAGCTCTCAAAATCCGCTATAGTTGCTGTTTTAAGATCACTTATTTTGAAGTATTGATAGAACTTGCTGTCTTCTCCCATCCTTCGCATATATCGTCTCAGACCATTTGATAATTTATTATAGACCTCTTCATCAAGCTTATTTTTAACGAGAATGGGATCGTAAGGGATTTGTCCGGAGATATGGATAATCTTAACCTTATCAAGGACGTCAGGGTAATCATCCATGATGAGCTCTCGGCCATCTCTCACTTCTTGACTGTTAGTGTCATCATAGAAAGTCGCACCTGCATCATATTGCTGAAGATACACTAGCTTAACAACTAAATCGTGCTCTTGGGCAAAAGCCTTTTCTTTGAGATTAATATTTTTTCCCGCTAGAAGCTGAGAGGGGATTATATAGCCAGAGGCAGATTCGTGACTGGTGAAGACAAAGCTTTTCCCATCTAGTTGTTCAATTTTATCAATACCAGAATTGATATGTGTAATAACTTCACTTTTATACCATGTCTTACCAAAACGAACGGTAATTAACCGAGGACTAAAATCAAGTTGTTTTCTATATTTCACAAAAAGCTGCGAGGTCGACATAAGCGCATGCAGCTTTTTATTTTGAGAAAAATAGGTCAGGTCCTCATTGGTGTCAGCAAGATGAAAACGAACTGTAAGTTCATGCTCTTTTTGCAAAAAGTATTCGAGATCGGAGAAATCCATCCCTTCTTTTGCCATAAGTCCAAAACTGGCAATTCCAAATTGAAGTGGATTTTTCTCCGTTCCAATAGAGGGAGTAAAGAGCTTACAAGATTGAAGTAAAAAGAGGATTAAAATTAAATTTTTCATTAAAATAATTCTATAGGATCAATGAAGAGACATAAACTAAAAAAATAGGAGACTAAAGCAATTGCTGATTTGTTTAAAACCATAAATTATCTTATCCTATAGATGGAAGGTCATATTGAAAACAGTACTTATAATTGAAAGTAATCCTCACTTAGAAGCCATATGGACGTTAAATCTAAAGATCTATATGGATGTAGAGGCCGTTTGCAAACAAATTGGTGAATTTGGAATAAAATATCTCCAAGAACAAACGGATATGCCAGTTGCTATCATCACTAGAAAAAATCATAAATCAGAAAAAACATATAAAGCTCTTTGTGCCTATCTTGAGGCCAATAAATTAAATATCCCTATCGTTGTTATTCATCCGTCCGAGGTTGAAGAGCTAAGGAAGGGCGATAACTATGTACAAAACTGCCTTGACCTTAAAGGGATGATTAAATCGACATCTTCTTTAATAGGTATAACTGCCCAGGACATGGCCGCAAAAGAGGTGGAGGAATACTATCCTATTCCTATATCATTCTTTAAAAATTTAAATTATCTCGTCTGTGATATCTACATCAGAGATATTGATAAAGAAAATAACTATAAAAAGAAGTTCTCCTCAGGGAGTAATCTTGCTCCCGATATTATTGCCGATCTCATTTCTCAGGGTTATGCCTTTCTTTTTGTTAATAAGCTTGATCGACTCAAAATTACAAATTCGATATCTGAAGAAATCATTTCAAAGCTTGATTCAGGAGAATTGAGTACAGAAGAGAAATTAGTCTACTCAGATAAAATGCTTGGAAGTCTTGGTAAAAAACTACTCCGACAAGGATTTGATCCTGAATCAATTATTCAGGCAAAAAACCTAATGGATACTGTCCGAAAAACGGCCCATAAAGAATCAAGACTTAAAAAGCTTCTTACCTCAATGCTATCTAATGAAGCTAGTTATCGATTCAAGCACGTTCAGTTGATTACTTTGTTGGGGCTAAAAGTTATTGAACAATCAGACTGGGGAAGTGAGACCCAAACTGAGAAGTTCATTTTTGCCGCCACTATGCATGATATCACTTTAACTAAAGACGCATGGGCCAAGGTTCACTCCATAGAGGAATTAGATGCACTAAACCTCGATGAGAAAGATAAATTTAAAATTATGAACCATGCAAGTGACGCCGCGACTCTCATTCAGGACTTCCCTAAAGCTCCTATGGGAGTAGAAAATGTCATTTTAAAACATCATGGAAGTATGAACGGAAAAGGTTTTGCAAACTATGCTTCTACAACTCTGACTCCCCTTGAGTTAACCTTTTATGTCGTTGAAGAATATGCTCGAATTATTCTTTCCAAACCTATTGCAGAACTCAATCAAGATGAAGCTATTCAGGAACTGGAGGAAAAATTTCCCACTTCACGTTTTAGAAAAATGAAAGATATTATTGCTGCCGTTAGAGTAGATTAAATCAAGACAGATGATTTTTGATAAGATCATAGAGAACTTGCCTATCGATGTTGTGAAAAGAACTTTTCAAGAGCTGCTCAAAAAAGAATACTTTCTTTATAAATTAACAAAAGAGAAATCTCTAAGAATTGGTGATTCAAACTGTCCCTACTTCCTTTTTTTTGGAAACTATTTTAAGCAAAAAAAAGAGGATGAAATAAAAAAAATGGAATTTTCAGAGTCCCATTTAAGAAAAATACTTAAAAAATATTTTAATTCTAAGAAAGAGCTGCAAGAATTATTAAAGCTTAATAATAGAGAGTTGATTTTTATCAATCTTGACCTAGCCAAAATCGCTAGAAAAACTTTTCGTTTGGTCGATGGAGAACAAAATGATGATTATAGGGCATAGAGGTGCGAAGGGAGAATACCCTGAAAACACATTAGGTAGCTTTGAATATGCCCTTCAACAAAGGGTAGGGGGGGTAGAGTTAGATATTCATCTTTCTTTAGATGAAGAGCTTATTGTTATTCATGATGAAACTCTAGATCGAACAACGAATCAAAAAGGTGCTGTTTTATCTTTAAGTTCTAAAGACATAAAACAAGCAGACGCAGGAAGTGGGGAGAAGGTCCCTTTACTTGAGGAAGTATTTGATTTGTTTAAAGGTAAAACTCAAGAGATCATGGTCGAGATCAAATCATTCGGCTGCGAAAAAAAAATATTAAAATTGATCTCTCAATTTAAAAATGAGGATCAAATCATCATCAAAAGCTTTAATCATAGAGTTCTCCAAACGATTCGTTCTCATAATAAAGCTATTAGAATTTTTCCTCTTCTTTATGGCCTCGTTCTTGATCCCATATCGATTATTAAAAGTATTGATGGTCAAGGATTATCCATTAGTATTCAGACTGTTGATGATCAACTTATAAAGCTTTGCCATCAAAAAAGTTATAAAACCGCTGTTTGGAATGCAAATAATAAGGATCAATTGGAGCAACTAAAATCTTGGTCTGTCGATTATATTTGTACCGATTTTCCAAGTCTTATAAAGCTTTGAGGAAAGTTTCGCCTCGTTATTTCTTAATCTAATTGCGCTATAATAATCCTATGTCATTGGTAGTAGCAATTAATGGACAATACAGACCTTATACGCATAAAGAGTCTTCTAAGATTAAAGGGGTTCAAAACTCTCATAAACCTGAAAGTGTGAAAGAAAGAGAGGAGCAAAAAGGGAAGTTATCTAGACCTTATTCTCATAAAGTCATTTCTTCCTATGAACATCAAGAAAAAGCTCATGAAAAGGAACATGCCTTTAAGAGACGTTTTGCTAGAGAAATTATGAGCTCTCCAGTTCTATGGCTTAGACCTCAAAAAAATGTTTATGAAACAAAGCTCTACATGAAAGCACGAGGAATAAGACACCTTCCTATTCTAGAGAATGATATTCTATTAGGGCTTGTTTCTAATGAAGACCTTCTCGTTGCTAAAGACCATCAGATCCTCTCTGAAATTATGCAAACTGAAGTTGTTATGGCCTATGATTCAACTTCTTTAGATCTGCTTAGTAGAATTTTGATTGAAAATAGAATAGGAGCAGTGCCCATAATTAATCAAAATAAAAAATTAGTGGGAATAGTGAGCACTATTGATATTTTAAAAGTTGTTCAGGAATCTTTCCCCTTTCGAGTCGCTGTTTAATCTACTTTTTTGGTCGGAGGAGGAGTTGAGTTATTTTTTCGTCCTCCCCCAAAGATATCAATCATCCAAGAAATTCCAACAATAAACTCTTTAACATTAAGCGAGTCAGATTTTCTTCTTTCAATAACTTCATTGGGTAGATATTCTTTTTCTTTGGAAAAGTTGAGGTTTTTAAATTCAAAATTAAACGACAAAGAGTCATCAATAAAACTACCAATACCCACCGCCTGACCAGTACCACGATGTTCTATTCGATTTCCGGCCCCTTTTTGATTAAGTTGAGCGTCAAAAAGGTAGGAAATATAAATTCGAAAGCTTTCGAAATTTTTATTAATAAAGAGTCCTTTATCAACTCGATCATGCTTCATTGTACTTCTTCCATCTTCATCATCTATTTGGACTACACTTTGCCCTTTGAAGTATTCACCACCAAATTGCAGAGATAATATGGAGAGTCCTGCACGCCCACCCAGATATAGGGCGTTGTATTCATATTTTTTGATATTGCCATTATCTTTGGTTTCTTCTCCATAACCAGTGAAGTTAAAAGACATACTCGGCTCAAGATAAATGAGCCCGTATGTAGGCATAGATATGAAATAGAATAAAATAAGAAGCGACAATCTCATATCAATCTCCAAAGGGGAGATTGGTTTAAGCAATTCCTTTAAGCATCCCCTTCCAATATAGAATCGGAAGAAGGTACTTTTTCATTAAGTACATGCTGTATCTTTCTTTTGCTTGGTTAAATGGGAAGCTTTCTACCGGGTTACCATCATAGTCAAATTCCGCTAGGATAAGTCTTCCATAGCCACTAACAATCGGACATGAGGTATATCCATTATAATCAGGGGCAAGTTTTTCCCCTTTATCATAAGCAATGAGGTTCTCGACAAGAACGGGGGCTTGCTTACGTACTCCAGCACCAGTTTTACCAGTGGGAAGACTTGAAGCATCTCCTATTGAGAAGATATTAGGAAATTTAGCCGACTGAAGAGTATGTTTATCAACTTCGACCTCTCCAAGAGCATTACAAATTGGGTTTCCATGTAAGAAGTCTGGAGGAGACATATAGGGAACAACATGAAGAAAGGAAAAAGGCATTTCAGTTAGCTCACCTGTTTTATTATTTTTAAAAACAGCAATTTTCTCATCCCCTCGAACTTCTTCAAGATCAAGAAAATAATGAGTATGTATATTTCTTTCTTCCACCATCTTGTCGAGGACATCTTTATATTTTTTTACACCAAAGATTCCTTGACCTGATTTAACAAAATGAAAGCTCACCTGGTTAAGAAGACCTCTTTTTGCCATATAATCTTGGGCAAGCCACATGATCTTTTGAGGGGCACCAGCACATTTTAGTGGACCGGAGGGGTGCGTAAAAATCATACTTCCACTGGAAGTTTCTTTGATCATCTCCCATGTCTTATCGCAATAATCGTAAGAGTAATTGGTAGTGACGCCATTTTTTCCAAGCGTCTCCTTAAGCCCTTTAATTTTTTCAAACCTAAGAGTGAGACCAGGACAGACAATAAGATATTTATATTTAATACTAACACCCGCCTCTGTCTTTACGAGATCCTTATCTGGAATGATATCGACGGCTTTTTCTTTAATCCACTTAACGCCCTCAGGTATGAGAGAGGCTTCCGGTCTTCCGGTATCGTGCTTATCAACCTCACCACCTCCGACAAGAGTCCAAAGAGGCTGATAGTAATGATTCTCACTTGGTTCTAAAATTACAATTTTTTTAAAATAATTTTTTCTTTTGAGACGGGCCGCAACAGTAATCCCTGCTGTACCTCCACCAATAATGAGAACGTCTGCATCCATAAATAACTCCTATAGATTTACTTAGGCTGTATTATAGGAATATTCAAGGCAAAAAAAAAGACCGGCAGTACGCCGGTCTTAAGATTAATTAAAGATTATTGATAAATTCTTCTGGAGAGCTTTCTAGCATAAGGTCAGAAATAAGACCTTTGATGTTTTCAGGGTTAGCTTGATTGAAGCTCGCAACCTTGTTGATGAGTTCATCATAGCTTTGCATATCAGTTGTGGCCTCAGTGATTGCTTTTTGAGCAGTTTTAAAGTCCATACCTGATACTTGTTTAGTGAATAGATCAAGATCTTCTCTTGAGAGTTGTCTGTTTTTTGCTTTGTTATGGGTAAAGAGAAGGATTCCTGAGAGCTCTCGAGCTCTATCTTCAGAAAGTCCATATTTCGCATAAAGAGCACTTTCGATTTTAGCTTTTTGAGAAGCTTCGATCATACCACCGATTGCCTCGAGGTCTCTTGATCCTGAAGTAGTAGTTTCAAACGAATTCGTGCTGTAACCAGCGTACCAGTCATAGTCTCCGTCATACCATCCATCATCGTAACCAGTATCATACCCATCATCGTATCCATCAGTATAACCATAGTTACATTCATGAGAGTATCCATAATAGCCATCTACATAACCATCATCATAGCCATCTACATAACCATCACTAAGTCCAGTTGAATAACAAGAGTTGTAAGCACCCCAGTTCCATCCAGCACCACCATAAGTGATTCCACCAGTTCCATTACCTGATCCCACGCTACAGCTAGCGAGAGTAAATGTTGTTAATATAAGAGCTGCAAGTTGTTTCATATCGATCTCCTTTTTTTCCTAATTCTATGTTTAATCAGTTAATCAAAATTTTTAAACCTGTTTTTTTTAAATTAAAATTTTGATCAAAAATGTCCCATTTCTTACGGCCAGATGAGAGATTTCTAACAATTTCTTCAAAATTTCATTAACTCTAGTGACAATATGACCATTTTTGTGCAAAGCAAAAAAGACCTCTTTGTCAATATTCACCTTTCCTTTTCACTTCTTTTTGAGGCCTATAGAATTTCTAAAAATAAGAAACAAAAGGAAAAATTGAATGTCGAATCAAGAGGTTTTGCTAAAAATTGAGGAATTGGAATCACAACTTACTGGTAATCTTTTCCAGGACTTAGAGCTTAAGGATGAGATTCATAAGCTTAAAATGACGCTTAATAATGTTAAACCTCAAGACTCTTATTTTGAATGTGTAGGGTGTGGAAGTTAGGATATTGAATCATTTCAAGAGATTAATGACTCTCTAATTCAGTCCTTAAAATAAGATAAGCAGTGTTGCAATAATCACATTTAAGCTCAACCTGCTTATCGTTTTCAAAGACATCTTCTACGGGTGTACTTCGTAGTAAGTCCTTGAGTCCAAGAAGCATCCGATCTCTAGAACAGTTGCATTTAAATTTAATATCTTTTTCAGCAAGTGTAGTAAGCCCTAGCTTTTCAGCTTTTTCCTTTATGAGTTCTTGCTGATCAATACTTTCTTCACATAGCTTTATGAGATTATCGAGATGCTCGTCCTTGAACTCCTTAAGAGTTTTCTCTTCCTCTGATGGAAATTTTACAAACATGAAGCTGTGATCCGTCTTTTTCGAAGGAATAACGATGACATCCGTTTGATAAGAATGAAGAATAGCATGATTGACGATCTCAGAGGCCTTAGTCTGATTAAGCTCAATTAAAGAATTATAAGGGACTTTAGACTGAGGAAGAACCTTACTCATTCGAAGTCTACCCGTTACATACTCTGGAAACTCGTTAAAATTATGAGGAATTAAAAGAGTTCTAAGAGTTCCAAATGAATTGAGTTCGATCTTAAATCTAAAATAAGGAATCTCTGAATCGATAAAAAATCCCATTCCCTCATTATTTTTAAGAAAGCTTGAGAGATGAACCGCGGAAAGGACTGTATTTCGAAAAAAGTTAAAACCTTCTCCATTAAGATTATGAATGATCGCTAATTCTTGGATCAATTTTTGACCATCCAGAATATGAACAGAGAAGTTTCGAGAAGCATCTAGGAAACTAAAAGATTTTGAGTCATTCATGAGTCAATGCAATAGCAGTTTTTAGACCTCTTGTACAGGCTTTTGGTGGATATGAACAGCATGGTCTCGGACCAAAAGCTTAAGCATTTTATCTACTTTTTTAAATCCAAATTGAGCGTAGAAAGGAATGACGTCCTCTTTACAATAAAGCTCGATGTGACTGACTTTTTTTAGCTCTGGAGATTGAGTGAGCTCTTTCAGAAGCCTAGTCCCTATACCCATGGCCTGAAACTCCTCATCGACGACAAAATCCAGGACAAAGGCCTTGGCAACGAGGTCAGTAAGAACCCGACAAAAGGCAATTAATCGATCTTCTCGAGTTTTATAAGCAAAGATTAGGGTACTTTGACTGACGGTTGTGTAAAGCTCAGAGTACGTAATGTCCTTGCCCCAATACGTCTTATTAAGCATCCTCTCGAGGGATTTAAGATGGTCTGAATTTAGATCTGAAAATAAGTACAGCTCCATGTTCTAAGGATATCAGCTCTCTAGAAAAATGGACAGTTTCTTAAACTCCAAACTTAAAAATAGCGAAGCTTGCCGCTAAAATGGCTATGGCTAGAAGAAAAAGAGATGCAATTGGTCTGTTGTTTTGAAGTCTTTTATCAAATATAGGACCAAGGATTGCCAGAGCAAGCCAAAAACCTACCTTAGCTTTAATCCATAATGGCCAACCTTCACCATGGGAAACCCCAAGTCTTGCCATCAGACCCATTCCGGAAACAAAAATAAAAAGGGAAGCAACTCCACCTAGAATTTTAAGCCATTTTGCATTCACTTTACCAACAAGCGAGATTCCTCCGGCCCAAAGAGTAAGAAAGATCGATGCAACGTGAATTAATTTATAAGTTTCATAGCTAATCATAAAAGCCCCTTAATTTTTTGACCCATGATTCAATCCCGGGGCTTAATTGTCAATGAGAATCGGACTTAAGATGTGTCGCTGCTGCGTTGGCGCTGGCCCATGCCCATTGGAAATTAAATCCTCCGAGCTGTCCTGTAACATCAAGGACCTCCCCAATGAAATAGAGACGAGGAACTAGCTTACTTTCCATGGATTTAGAATCGATTTCCTTGGTATTTACGCCACCTTTGGTGACCTCGGCACGGTCATAGCCTGCACTTGAGGTCGGTATAAATTGAAAATGCTGTAGTCCATCAATAAGCTTATTAAGAGATTTCTTACTGATCTCATTCAAGGTCTTTTTGGGATCTATTTTATAATTGTCTAAGAAAAAGTCTACCATTCTAGCTGGAAGAAGCTTCTTTAGATATAAAGCGGGTTGAGTTTGAGAAGGCAGTCTTTCAAACTCTTCTCTTAAATTTATATCAGGTAACCAATTAATTGAGACGGCAAGACCAGCTTCCCAATAAAGCGAAGCCTTTAAAATAGCAGGACCTGTAAATCCTTTATGACTGAAAAGCACAGGTCCTCTAATTTTCTTTTTTTGAATCTTTACCTCTGCCTCAGAAGATACGCCAGCAAGAGAGACGAACCCTGGGTATTGGAGCCCCACCAAGGCGGCACTGGTTGGCACAATACTATGTCCAAATTTTTTCGCAAGATCGAATCCGAATGAAGACGCCCCAAGTTTAGGAAAGGAAAGTCCGCCAGTGGCAACAATGCAGTATTTAGATTTGATCACATACCCTTGAGTTTCAATGAAAAAATACTCAGCTTTCTTTTCGACCGAGTCAATGGTTTGCTGGCAAAGGATCTTTGCTCCTGAATTTTCACATTCTTGCAGGAGCATACCCGTAATACTTTTTGCAGTTTTAGCACAAAAAAGCTGCCCCAGTTCTTTTTCAAAATAGTTGATTTGATATTTTTCTACGAGATCAATAAATTCAGAGGAGGGATAATTTTTGAGAGCAGAAATATGAAAGTTTTTATTGCGACTTAGAAAGTCCTCTTTTGTTACTCTGAGGTTAGTAAAATTACATTTTCCTCCTCCAGAAATGAGGATTTTTTGTCCTGGAGTTTTATTCTTTTCTAAAATCAAAGTACTCAACTTTTCTCCAAGAAGAGAAGCGCAAAATAGACCACTTGCCCCGGCCCCTAGTATACAAACATCGATTTCTAAATAACTCTTATTGGACATTTGAGGACTATATAGTGGCAAGGCCCTGAAATAAAGCTCGAGGGTATATTTTTTAAGGATTCCTAATGATATATGCCTTAAGTGTCGAAAAGTACAACGTTATGAAAAACTATATTCAAATACAAGATTTGGTCTATTCTGTACCAAAATACAGAACGATTTTAGATGGTGTGAACCTTGAGATTAACGAAGGAGAGTTTTGCGGTCTTCTGGGAAAAAATGGCGCAGGAAAGACTACTCTCATTGATATCATCATGGGGTTTAGAGATATAGATTCTGGTCGAGTAGAAGTCTTTGGAGAGAACCCTCAGGAGCGTTCCAAAAAAAGTGCTCAGAGATTAGCTTATCTATCTCAGGAAGTGAAAATGCCAAGTTTTTACTCTCTCGAGGAAACACTAAGATATCATAGTTATTTTTATCCTCAATATGACTTTGAACTTGAAAAAAGACTTTTAGATATCTTTGAACTCTCAGGAAATCAAAAGATAGGAGGTCTCTCCACTGGTCAGAGTAAAAAAGTTCAAATAGTTGCTAATCTTAGTACTAACGCCGATTTTTATCTAGTTGATGAAATTACGGCCTTTCTCGATCCTAAAAGTCGTTATCTCTTTTTCAAAGAGCTTCGAACCCTCACTCTTGAAAGAGGTAAGTCAGTTCTTCTTGCAACTAATATTACTGAAGATCTTGAGGGGCGAGTTCATAAAGTATTCTTTCTTGCTGATGGAAAAATTAGGGAGAGAGGAGGTGAAAACCTTAACGAACTTTTTGAGGAGCCTGTATGAAGCTTATTTGGCAACATGTACGATCCTTTGCCGTAAGTAATTGGATACTTCTCTCTATGGTGACGATTGTCAGTATTCTTATTGTAGGAGTTTATTCACTCGGCAATCTTACTTATGTGTCTTTGATGATTCCTTTTTTTATTTATTACACTCAGGCTCAGGTTCTCCAAAAGCAGCAGTCCATTAAATATAAACTATCCTTACCTGAAACAAGGTCTTTAAACCTACTTTTGATTGCTCTTGAATTTCTCGTTTTATCCATTCCTCAAATTATTACGCTTCAAATATTTTATAATACGATCCCTGAGCATAAGCTTTTGAACCCAAATAGATATTACTTTCTCGTTTACTCCATTGGAGGATTCTGGATCTATTCTCTGTACCTAACTGGGCAGTGGATGAATCAATCTAGAAGAGAAATTATTATTAATAAATGGGAAGTTTTTATTTCTAATATCTACACTTTAATTTCCAGTATTTTTAAGATTTCTCTCGTTGTTGTCTATTTTAGAATGCTTGATCGCTTCGTGAAAATGTTAGAGCTTCCCATGTGGAGTGCAAAGATTCTGATGATTCTCTCTTTTATTATGTTTTCTGTTTTTATTCATTTTGAAAATGTGAAAATCTCAAAAAAAGAAGAACTCAGTGTTTTCTACTGGAAGAGACAAGGAGTGATTTTAGGACTTATATTCTTTTTGGTCGTAGGTTCTGTATTTACCTATTATCAAATGTCCGAAAAAAAGATCCTTTTTTCCAATCAACTCTATAACAAAATTCAAGAGGCGCGTTTTGAAGAAGCCCGGGGAGTAATTCAAAATGCTCCAGACCTCAATTCTATTTCGGAAAAAGGTTGGAACCTTCAATCAGTTCTTATTCTTTATGGAGATACCAAACTTCTCAATTTTGCGATAGAAAATGGGTTAAGATTTGACCCCAATTATAGAATAGATTATCCAAAGGACCGTTACTTTCATGAAATGGATCCCTTTCTTCTCGCAGTAGAGAGTGGATCTTCTGAAATGATTTTATGGGTTTCCAAAAAAATAAAAGATATTAATAAAGGGCATTATACGGATCAATATAACGCACTCCATTTAGCAGCTTATAAATGTAATCTCGAAATTATGGAAACTCTTATTGATCTGGGAGTGGATGGTAATCACCAAGACGTTAATGGAAAAACCCCCCTGATGGTATCTCACGAGAGAGGGTGTAAAGAAGGGATCGTTTTCCTCCTGAAGCATAAACCTCAAATTCAAATTAAAGATAATAATGGAAAAACCTTTTTGGACTATATTGGCAAAGATATCAATATAAGCTATCTGATAAAAAAATATGGTATTTAAAAAAATCAAAGAATATTTATATGATCATCTTTTAAAGCTTAAGCATATCCTTGCACAAGAAGGTAAAGAAACCAAACATATGCTAGAAGTCTATCTACGATTTACAAGAGGTAAAGCAGAAATTGAAGAGATGAAACAGGCCAATGATCAATTTAAGGACTTACTTAAGAGCGCTGGACTTGGAGTTTTTATCGTTCTCCCTTTTGCTCCAGTCACGATTCCTTTAGTAGTCAAATTCGCTAGAAAGATAGGAGTGGAGTTGCTCCCTAATAGTATTCGAGAACAACTCCCCAAAAATAAACAATAGATTATTTATTTTTATTATTTTTGTAATCGCAGCTTTTTTTGCACTTACATTTTTTAGATTTCATTTCGTCTTGGGTGATGACGCCATCACCATTTTTATCTTTTTTATTGAATTTTGCCATCCACTCTTCTGTGGTGATCTGACCGTCTTTATTCGCATCCCATTTTTTGTAGTATCCACCTTTACCCCAGTGGCCACAAGATGTCGTGAGCATAAGAATTGCCACTAGTGCAAAAACTTTTTTCATACCTCTTCCTTTGTTTGAGTTATAGATATTTTAATGGAGATGAAGAATTTTGTTAATATGGTCCGCGTTTTGTATAGCAAGGTTTTCGAGCTTTAAACCCTTTAGGGCGACTTCTTTTTCAAGATACTTAATCTTTTCATTTAGGTGTCGTCTTTTGTAGAGAGCAAGTTCAAGAATCCCTCTTGCCATATCAGCGTTTGGTTTTTGATCAATATATGCATGTAGAGTGCTTCTCAGACGCTCAAAACGAGCCTTTTGAAGCTTTTCAAAGCCTAGTACTTCCATAGATTTCCTTCATACATGAAAGCCTGCATAAAGTTAACTGGATGAGTAATTCTTTCACCAAATTTCAGTTATTTGGAAGGTGTAAGGAATTATTTTTTTTAGAGTAATTCTAAATAATTGATTTTAGGAGGCTGTCATTATTTCCATTCCTTGATTGGTGCGGAGAAGTTGTAATAATAGAAAACCAGTGCAAAAAATAAAACTTTTTGCCATTACGTCCTTGGGGCCTTCACTATGCCAGGTGGAGGCCCTTTTTTATGAGGAAAATTCTTCCCCTCAAAATACCTTACCAATATAAGCTATACTTAAAGGTGACTTTTTGACTTCGGAGATTTCAATGGAAGAGATTAAAAACGAGCAAACAGAACCAGAAGCAGTTGAAGTAAATCAAAATACTCCCATGCAATCTAATGAAGAAAGTAGTGCTTGGATTGGTCTAGATTATCTAGCTAATGTTCCTCTCAGAGTAATTGTCGAATTAGGACAAACTGAAATTAGGTTAGGGGAGCTTCTGAGACTTCAAAAAGGCTCTACTCTCGAACTCAACAAACTCGCCGGTGAGCCATTAGAATTTTTCCTTGGCGGAGAATTAGCGGCCCGTGGAGAGGTTGTTGTTATCAACGAAAAGTTCGGAATACGTCTCACAGACGTAATTAATCCTGAAGGTGAAGAACAAAACAAAGTAGATGCCTAATTTTGGTTCCACAATGACTCTGATCATCCTTTATGTATTAAAATAACTTTCGGCCCTGTCATGAGTTGTTAGGTTTTCTTTTTGGCCCCTGATCCCAAAATTTCATAGAATCTTTTTGGGCCTTTCAAACGCTAGGGGGGAGCATGAAAAGGATGACAGTATTTATATTGGCCACGACGGCACTTGTTGGATGTGGCAAACAGGATTTAAAAAGTGGGGCCGTAAGCTTCACTGAAGGTAAAGTGGTGTATGGCGAGGATGGACGAGATGATGTTGGAGTCTTTCCTGATCATCGTTTTCAAATAATTGCCCAATCAACAGCAATTCAAATTCCAACAAAAACCATGACGGATCGAGGAAGTTATTTTCAACTCGATACCAGAACTCTTGGATCAAAGCTTAATCTATGCTCCGATGAACGCTTTGCTCAGCAATCAGCGGCCGGAAGGTGCTCTGGATTTCTAGTAGGGCCGAAAACGCTAGTCACAGCAGGGCACTGTATTACTAGTCAAACAGATTGTCGAAACAACAGTTGGGTATTTGGGTATCAAACCAATGACCCTCAAGGAAAAGTGAGTGAGGTTTCATCTGAGGATGTTTACTCTTGCGTTAGTATTATCGAACAAAAATTAGAGCAAGGCCGAGGGGCTGATTTTGCGGTGATTGAACTTGATCGAGTGGTTAAGGGAAGAGCTCCGCTAAGTTTTAGACTCTCTGGTAAAATTACTGATCGAGAGGATCTCGTGGTAATTGGTAACCCATCAGGACTCCCAACAAAAATTACGGGTGGTGGATTCGTTAGAGAAAACGATGCCTTTGCTTACTTTGTTGGAAGTGTTGATACTTTCCAAGGAAACTCTGGGTCTGCCGTATTTAATGAGAGAACGGGAGAGGTCGAGGGGATTCTAGTGAGAGGGGAAACAGATTATGTTCAAGATTACTCACGAGGTTGTAGAAGGGTAAATGTTTGTACAGATTATGGGTGTAGAGGAGAGGATATTACAAGAATTACGGAACTGGCCTCTCTTAAAGGTTTAGGAGTCGTGGAAGAAGAAGTCCCCGAGTTAGAGGAATATCTTCATGATGAGGCCACTTATTCAGGACAGGTCATTCCAATAAGAGACTTTGATCTAGTAACACTTCCATTGGAAATTTCGAAAAGTTCACCCGTAGAACAAATATCACTGAGAATCAAACTCTCTCATTCTTATGTAGGTGATCTTGCCATTGGATTAAGACATCCAAATGGAGAGGTGATTGTGCTAAGGAATAGGAAAGGAGCAAGATCAAAAGGTCTTGATCAGACCTTCCAAACTACAGAACTATCCAAATTTACTGGAAAATCAGCGCAGGGGGTTTGGGAACTCCTTATTAAAGACTTTGCGCATCAGGATCAAGGACAGCTTGAGTTAGCGCACCTTTCAATAAATTAATACCTTGTTCTGTCTCATGGTGGTATAAAGCTTACCATGAGACCAGAACACACACTCCAATTTAGAGATGACTTTCGCAATAACCATATTCCAAAAATCTACTCCGGATACCTTCATCTCTTTTTTAATCTATTTGTTCTTTTAGGCACGATCATTTACCCGCTCACTCTAGTATCAAAACCAACCATTCTAGAGCTTCTTATTGTTCCTCTTGTGATGGTTCTAGGTAATATTTTGGTATTTATCATTCATAAATATCCACTTCATCGCTATATGAAGATTTCAAAATTCGCCTACACAATTCACTCAAAATATCATCATGTTTTTTATACTGATAAAGTTCTTATCTTTGACGGACCTAGAGACTTCTATATTCTCTTCTTTCCAACTTGGGTTGTTCTTGGCTTTGTTCTATTTTATCATCCTAGCCTATACTACCTAGGACCTCAGTTTCTAACCTCAAATAGTATTTATTTGGCCATGGCGAGCGGAAGTGCCTATTTTCTCTTGTATGAAATCCTACATTTTTGCTCTCATCTACCAGAAAATCATCCTGTACTTCGTATTCCTGGTGTAAAATATATGTGGAGACATCACAAGGATCACCATGACCCTAAGTTGATGGCGGACTACAATTTTAACATCGTGTTTCCGTTGACGGATATCCTCATGGGAACCAAGTACCGAGGAAAGTAATTTGAAAAAAACTGTTTGGATTTTTCTCTTTTTAATTGCTACGCAAGCTCTAGCTAATAATGAATACTTTGTAAGCTGTATTCAACAATGCTCTGATCACTATAATGCAACCGTCGAGGCAAATAATAAAAACTATGATTTTGATGAGTCTGGAAAACTGATTGATAAAAACAATGAGGGAAAACTCAGAGAAATGCAAATGATGAAAATTGCTAGAGAATTTCAGGAATGTCAAAAAAACTGTAATCCCTAATATTGACACTCGCTAAATACATATCATCTTCAGTGTAGAAGCCGATCTTTTGAGGAGGTTCGATATGTTAGCTTATGATTTACCCTCACTTTTCTGGGGATCCAATGATGACAAAAACTCATTAACGTCTGCGAAGTCATTCGTTAAAGAAGATGAGTCTTCATACTCAATAAAGTTTGAAGTTCCAGGTGTAGATTTGAAGGATGTTCAACTTGAGGTTACTGAAAGCCGTTTGACTCTACTTGCCCAGCGAGAAGGAGAAGATGGGTTTAGCACTCAATTTGAGTCTGTCTACAAGCTGCCTAAAACAATTGATAGGGAAAATGTTTCCGCTAAGCTTGATAAAGGAATCCTCACTGTGACGATTCCTAAAAAATCTCCTGATAAGCCCCAACGAATTAACGTCAGTATAGAGGGGTAATCTTTGGAGCGACTTTTCCTTGTCGCCCTGTCTTTAAACTTGTGAGAAGATTAGAGTATGCTTCTTCTAATCCTTCTCACAGTTCCGTTTTTTGTTAATGATCTACTTTTTTATAAACTAGGAGAAAATGCTCTTTTAATTGATTATGCTCTTAGAGCTATTGTGATCGTTTCAATCTTTAAGATTTTCAGACTCAGAGATCTTGGATTTCAAAGAATTCGCTTTGATCTTTTAACTTTATTTCTCATTATCCTTATTCCCGTGGGGATTTATCTTTTCGGGCCTTTTCTTAAAGAACTCACTATTAGAATACCGTGGACTCCATTAGAGTCTAGCTTCTCGATTAAGGGAAATTTAAGACTTCTCGATCAAATTTTAGGGGTCTCCTTAATTGCTCTTTCAGAGGAATTACTTTTTAGAGGGCTGTATCCTTTTATTCTTCGAAAAATAAACCCAAATACTATGATTTTCCTAGGCTCTCTTATCTATGCTTTTGCCCATTGGAGTGGAGGAGTGGCCCAAATGATTGTTGTCTTTATTTGGGGGCTACTTGCTTTTATCCTAAGATTTCAAACTAAAAATATTATTCCTCTTTTGCTTTCTCACTTTATTTTCAAGCTCATACTCACCCTCTAAATAAAATTTATCGATGTCAGATATTCTAGTCCCTTTCGGCAACCTCATTCCAGTAACCATCCATAAATATCAATCATTTAACTTTAAGCTCTGTGCAGTCGATAAAAAGGCATAAAATGACTATGGGGAAATATGAAAAAAATCGCAATTCTACTTACACTTTTACTTGTCTCCTGTGGTGGTAAGGAACAATCTACGACACCTACTAAGATTCGATTTATCTCTGGGGTACTCTCAACAGCAACTTTTCCAGGGGGCGTTGTTTTAAAAGGAAAAAGTGCTAATGAAAGCTTTCAGATGGCGCTTACAGATGGAAATAGTGAAGTTGAAGTTAATCTTCAAAACGGAGAATGGACATTTGAAGCTGTGGCATGGACAGGTGGAGTAGATAGTAATAATGACGGTGCAGATGATATGCTCACAGGAACTATGAAGTGTGCTAATACAACCTTTACAGTTAATGGAGAAACCGATCTGAGTTTAGATGTTTCCTTTAAAAGATCAACTTGTGAAGATTCCAATGGAGATGGTATTCTCGATAATGGTTTCTTTGATACCTCTAATTTTAGAGATACTGCACTCATAGGACAACCTCTGCCTCTTAAACTAACTCCATGTGGAACTCTGTCAGGCTCTGCATTTGATACTTGTCTCGACAAATTTGATCTAGGCGGGCACATGTCTTATAAACTTCAATTTTATTCAATCAATAATACTGTTAATGGAGGAAGTGATCTAACTGGTATAGTTGAGAGTAATTGTGTCGGTTTTCAATCAACAGATACCGATTTTCTACAACTAGGTCTTCCAGTTAATAATAATTTAAGCCAAGTCAAAATTCCATTAAATGGTAGTATTGGACTTGCTTTTAAAATAATTGGTTTTGAGGACGTTGGATGCCAAGGTTCAAAATTTTCCTACGATTTACCAAATGGTCTAGCCTCCAGCGCAATAGACTCAAATCGAGTGCGTTTAGGTACCTCTAGCGGGAGTGTTTTTCTTAAGTTTGCAGATAATTATGTGTTTTATGGAAATGGTATTTTAAATAACGAAAGACCTACATTAACATGTATGGACAGCAACTGCACCGGCAATACTCCTCTTTGGAGCAATACCTCTATCCTCGATCAATTAAAATCTAATGTACAAAGAATTTATGGACCGAGTACTGGTATAGATGACTACGAACCAACAAGGAGAAGACAAGGTCTTATTGGTGAAATAAACTTTGAGCTTAATATAATTGGTTCTCTTATGGCCAGCCAAGGGAAAACGAGTTGCTCAAGCCTACAAGCAGGAGACACTTTTACAATTAGTGTTCCGGAAGAGAGTGGAACTTTTAAGGTAGCAGTCTACAATAGTGAAATTTTATTGCCAATATTTGATACATTGGTAAGTAGTAACCACAGAGTCCGGTTGGTAACGACCTTCTCATCTCCAACTGAAAATAGCACAAGATACTTTGAAATAGCGTGTGGTACAAAAATCGGATGGTTAAGAGAACGCTGGACAGAAAATGGTAATATAGACGATCAAGAGTATTTTTATGACTTTAACCCAGAGGCAGTCAAAATTTACCGATTAGCTTATAATAAATACACTGATAGTGCAGGATTTCTTAATCGCAATCGTTCTTATCTTGAGAGTGATGGTATTAATTTTTCTGATTTATGGGCAAGCTATAATAATAGTAATACGATTTACCCTATAACAGGAAACTATAGATCTTATACAACCTCATCTGTCTCATTTACTGAGGCAAATTCAAATACTCTTCCTGATGTATGTTCGGCGATCT
>CBDUBC010000023.1:0-30864 GCA_965365285.1 uncultured bacterium | reverse complement strand
CTTATTGATAATGTGATTACCGAGGTACTCACTAAAGGAGTTAATTACCTTTTTTACGTGCAAGACTTTGGAACGGCCGTACAATACAGACCTGCCGGTGGATATTGGCTTTGTTGCCAAAATTAAAACTCGATTCCTTTTTGTGCCATAATTCCTTTTTCATAAGGATGCTTAATTAATTTCATTTCAGTAACTAAATCGGCCATTTCTAGAATTTCTGGAGGACAGTCTCTTCCAGTGATGATGATATGTTGATTTTCAGGTTTATTTCGAAGGGTCTCTAAGACGTCCTCTTTATCAAGAAAATTATAATTAATGGTATAAGTGAGTTCATCTAAGATAACGAGTTGAAAAGAAGGATCATTAATAAAGGTCTTTGCCTTTTCCCAGCCCATTTGAGCGGTCTCTTTATCTTTATCAAGGTTATCACTCTCCCAAGTAAAACCTCGTCCACAGGTATGAAATTCAAGACCAGGAATCCTCTCGGCCATCATCCCCTCACCTGTTTGCCATTTCCCTTTAATGAACCGAACAACAGCACATTTCCAGTCTCTACCAAGTGCTCTAAAAAGTGTTCCAAATGCTGCGGTTGTTTTTCCTTTCCCGTCACCTGTATTTACAAGAATAAGTCCTTTTGACTTTGCCATGCTTCACCCTTTTAGTAAGATGATCTTAACCATGAAAGATCACTTTATTGCTCTGTTACATTCACTGGTCTTTTTTACCAGACTTCCTGTCCCTTGGACACTGCCTATCCTGCATCGACCGGCCTTGATTCTCAATTTCTTTTCTTTAATTGGCTTGATTTTAGCTCTCCTTCTTGGCTCGCTTGGTCAAATGCTTTTACCCTATTTTGCATTCGAGCTAGTCATTATTTTGGTTCTCATGCTCTCCTTAATTTTAACTGGTGCTCTTCACGAAGATGGACTGGCCGATTTTTTTGATGCTTCCTCAGCACGAAGTCGTAGTCATTTTCTTGAAATCAGTAAAGATCCAAGAGTAGGAACCTATGGAGTGCTTGCTCTGGTTTCTAGTTTTATCTTAAAAATCTATCTGTATAAAGACATTGGTGCCGAGGATTTTTTTAAAGCCTTAGTAAGCGTCTATGTTTTTTCGAGAACTCTTTCTTCCTTTCTTATTATTGGTAATCGAAATATTGCTTCTGTTTCTAAGACAGGTGATCTTATAAATAATTTCAATACTCTAGGTCTTATTCTTAATTGTATTCCTATGCTATTAGTTCTGTACTATTGGTATTCACCAAAAGAAATGCTTTTGATTATTCCTTCATTCTTGATTCTTATAATGTTTCGATGGAAAATGAAGTCAATGCTTGGTGGGATAACAGGAGATATCATCGGAGCAGCTCAACAGATTATGGAGATCTCCTTTCTTTTAACATTGGCCTTTGTATGACAGTTCATTATCTTATTCGACATACTAAACCTCAAATAGAATCTGGAGTTTGTTATGGACAATCTGATATTGAATTACAAAAAAGTTTTGAAAAGAAATTCAATTTTGTAAAGGCCGCTCTTCCTAAAAAAGTAATGCCTATTTTTACTAGTCCCTTAAAAAGATGTTTGGAGCTTGCGCAATTTTTAAATCATCAAAAACTTTCTGTAGAACCAAGACTTAAAGAGCTCGACTTTGGAGCATGGGAAATGAAAAAGTGGGATGAAATTCCTAAAGAAGAAATTGATCCTTGGTATGGAGATTATATTAATGTCTCTCCTCCAAAAGGAGAATCTTTTCTTTCCTTATATGAACGCGTTAAAGATTTTTATGAAAATGTTCTCGCTAAGCAGGATAAAAGTTGTGTAGTTGTTGCTCATGGTGGTCCTATCAGAATTTTAAAAGGGATCAGTGAAAAGAAATCGCTTCATGACATCTTAGAAATTCAAGTTCCCTTTGGAGAAGTCCTAACGCTTAATATTGATTCGTAGGACCACTCACAATATTCCGCCGTCAGCGAAAATTCGCTTGACAGTTTTTCCCTCAAATCCTGATAATAAACTTATCTAAACATCTCAACTAAAGGATTCATATGGAAATAGAATCTGTCCATAGAGGCACTTCCGAATATTTTGATAAAAAAACAACTGAACTTCTTCAAAAACTTCACACAAAATTTGAAACAAGAAGACAAGAACTCCTCGCCTTAAGAAAAGAGCGTCAAAATAAATGGGATCAGGAAGAGCTTCCTGGTTATCTCGATCAAAATACAGAAATGGTGCAAGGAAACTGGAAAGTTGCACCTATCCCTGAAGATCTTCTTTGTAGAAGAGTAGAAATCACGGGTCCAGTGAACGACCCTAAGATGGTCATCAATATGCTCAATAGAACGGCCGATGGTCACCGAGCTGATACTGCTATGCTTGATTTTGAGGATAGCATGATGCCTTCTTGGAGTAATGTTTTAAACGGATACAAAAACATCTATGGCGCTGTTCGAGGAAATCTTGAGTACATAAAGCCAGGGGCGAATAAACAGTACAAGCTTAATAAAGATGATATGGCCAAAGTCATGGTTCGAGTTCGTGGTCTTCACATGAATGAAAACAATTTTAAAGTGAATGGTCAGCCTATCTCTGCTGGTCTTATGGATCTTGTAGTGGTGGCCTCTCAAAACGCAGCTTATCAAATTGAAAATGGAATCACTCCAAAGTTTTATGTTCCAAAATGTGAGCATCACCTTGAAGCAAGATGGTGGAATGAAATTTTCAGTACCATTGAAGATGAGCTCAAGCTAAAGAGGAGCTCCATTCGAGCGACCTTTCTTATTGAAACTCTTCCAGCTGCTTTTCAAATTGAAGAAATTCTTTATGAACTGCGAGAACACGCGGCAGGTCTTAATGTGGGACGATGGGATAAAATCTTCTCTGACATTAAGTGCCTAAGAAATCACTCCGATCGAATTGCTCCTGATCGAGCGACTATTAATATGAGTAAGTTCTGGATGGATAACTATGCCAAGAGGCTCATTAAGATTTGTCATGAGAGAGGGGCCTTTGCCATTGGTGGAATGAGTGCCTTCACTCCAGGGAAAACCTCTGAGCTAAGAGCTGCTCAAGAAGCTAAAGTTGCAGCGGATAAACAAAACGAAGCGAATATTGGTCATGATGGATGCTGGGTTTCTCACCCTTATTTTATAAAAACGGCAATGTCCGCCTTTCAACATGATAATCAAATTGATAAAACACTTAACGAATTCCCAAGAACACCAGATCTACTCATGGATGGTAAAGGACCCAAAACCATGGATGGTTTATCTACTAATATCCGAGTAGGTATCGCTTATATGCAGGGCTGGAATAATGAAATAGGATGTGTGGCCTGGGATGGTCTTATGGAAGATCTTGCAACTCTAGAAATCTCTCGTGCTCAAACCTGGCAATGGCTTAAAAATGAAATCACTCTTGATAGTGGTGAAAAAGTAACTCCAGAGCTAGTTTCTGAGCTTTTTGAAATAGAACTTCAAAAAATTCTAACTGAAATTGAAGACCCTGCTCTTCAAGAGCAATTTATCAAGGCCAAGAATGATGCCATGGCCATTTTTTTAGAAAAAGAATTACGTGATTTTTTAACGGTATAAATAACAAAAGGAAAGGTAATGAAAACTGCCAAGGAACTCGAAAAAGAATGGAACGAAAATCCACGATGGAGTGGAATTAAACGAAATTATTCTGGAGAGGAAGTTGTTAAGCTTAGAGGATCTTATGATATTAAGTACTCTATTGCTGACATGGCCGCTCAAAAGCTTTGGGGAAATATAAATACTCTTGATTATGTAAACTCTCTTGGATGTTTAACAGGGAACCAAGCTGTTCAGTGTGTAAAGGCCGGTCTTAAAGCAATCTATCTTAGTGGATGGCAAACAGCTGCAGATGCAAACCTTTCAGGTCAAATGTATCCAGACCAATCTCTTTACCCAGCAAACAGTGTTCCAGATGTTGTAAGAAAGATTAACAACTCTCTAAGAAGATGTGATCAAATTGAGACAGCTGAAGGGAATGGCGGAAAAACAGATTGGCTCGTTCCAATTGTTGCCGATGCAGAAGCTGGATTTGGTGGAGCTCTTAATGCATTTGAACTTATGAAAGGAATGATTGAGTCTGGTGCTGGTGGGGTTCACTTTGAAGATCAACTTGCTTCTGAAAAGAAATGTGGTCATCTTGGTGGAAAAGTACTTATTCCAACCAATCAATTTATAAAAACTCTTACTTCGGCGAGACTCGCTGCGGACGTTATGGGAGTACCAACTGTTCTTATCGCAAGGACAGATGCAGAAAGTGCAAAACTACTTACATCTGATATTGATCCATACGATCACAAGCATATTAAGACTAAAGAAAGAACTCCTGAAGGTTTCTTTAATATTGTAAATGGAACAGATACAGCAATTGACCGAGGTCTTGCTTATGCCCCGTATGCTGATCTTATTTGGTGTGAAACGGGAACTCCAGATCTTGATCAAGCGAAAAAATTCTCTGATGCGATTAGAGATCAATTCCCTAATAAGCTTCTTGCTTATAACTGTTCTCCTTCTTTTAACTGGAAGAGAAAACTTGATGCTCAAACCATTGCTAAATTCCAAAGAGAACTTGGAGCTATGGGATATAAATTTCAATTCGTAACTCTTGCTGGTTTCCATGCTCTTAACCACTCTATGTTCACTCTTGCGACTGATTATAGAGAAAGAGGTATGAGTGCTTACTCTAAACTTCAAGAGTCAGAATTTGCTTCTGAAGAAATTGGTTACACAGCTACTAAGCACCAAAGAGAAGTTGGTACCGGATATTTCGATGCTGTTTCTCAAGCGGTTAGCGGTGGAAATTCTTCTACTCTTGCTTACACTGAATCTACTGAAGCGTCTCAGTTCTAATTTTGTGGGAGGGCCTCTGGGCCCTCTTTTATAAACCTAAAAACATCTTCCACAATTTTTTCATCTCTTAGAATTCGATTATGACCAAGACCTGTGGTTTCTATGAACTTTGCATGAGAGAAAGCTTTCACTAGACTCTGAGAATGAGTTGAGGGAAGAGCTCCGTCTTTTGTATCGTGATAAATGAGAACCGGACCTTTATAGAGCGGAGCTTGTTCTTTGGGATTAAAAGAGTGAAAACTAAATCCATAATGTTTTTCATAAAGTGAAACCACATCTTCGACGAACTTTCCTTTAAGTCCTCTTCGTCTCATCATTTTGGTTAGACTATCGTGAAGATCGTAATGTGGAGCAAAGAGAATGAGTGGGATGGTTAAACTTTTATCAATACTACCTAAAAGGGCCGCACAACCAACGGAGTGAGCAATCACAGCTTCATACGAGTATTTAGAAAAAAGAACTTTTAGAGTGTGAACAAATTCAAAGACGCTACTGGTTTTTCCTGGCGCTTCACCATGAGAGGGAAAATCAATCATATGAACTTCGTAACCATTTTCTTTAAACTTTTGAATATGACTTCTAAGCTGAATACCTCTTCCGGCCCAACCATGAATCATTAGAATTTTTTTTCCTTGTTCCCATTTTTTAAGAATCGCTTTTTTATGAATTAGTGGAACTTCTAAAATTTCTGTTGAAGCCTGTGAAAGAACTCTTTTATCTTCCTCCGTTATTTTATAGCGAGGAGGTCTTGAGAATAAATTCTTGCTGAGGAAAAAAAACCATTTGGGATGTAGTGAGATTAACCATTTCATCTCTTCATTAGATCGGATAACTAAATAAAATTCAAGGCTTAGATCTTATTTGCCAGTAGAGAACTCACCTCCTATAATCAGGCACCATCAAAAAGGAGAGAGACTTGGAAGACTTTATCAACACTATTTTAACGAACCTTGAGAATAATGATTTTCCTCATAAAAAAGTCTCACTTCCATTAGAAAAAATGTATGAAGTCGCTGATCAAAAAGGACTTAACTTTAATACTGTTTTAAAGGAGCTTGAGTCTCGAGGTATCAGTCATACTAAAGAGGTCGATCGAATCATTTTCTCCCAAGATTCTATGCCTGATTTCAGTAAACTAGCTGAAATGATGGAAGGAAAAAACCCTCAAGATCTTATGAAAATGGCCCAAGAAATGATGTCGAAAATGAGTCCTGAACAGCAAGAAGAAATCAAAAATAAAGTCATGAATATGGACCCAAAAGAGCGAGAAGAGCTCATGAAAAAAGCACAGGATTTAGGTCTCAACTAGCACTATGCGCCGTGACAAGTCTCCATAAAGTGCTATGAAAAAGTCATAGTATACAGAGGAGGCAAGATGAAAACTCTAATTATTTTGTCCTTAGTTTCTCTTTTGATAAGTGCTTGTGGCACGAAGGCACAGCGATTTGTTAAAAAGATTAACGAAGGCCCAACCACCGTTACCCTAGTTAAAGATCCTACTTTTAGAAGTGATGATTTTATTATCGTTCAAGAAGGTGCACTCTATTACGCTATCGATATGAGCTATAGTGGAAGTGGAGCGTATAGCTACTATCAAAATAATAAAATTCTCGTGAACTATGTTGGAAATGGTTACTACTCAGATGGTAGTTATCTTTATGAGAGTAAAGAAAGTAGCGCAAAAGATCTAGAAGTCATGGCATCTGTTGATGAGAAACTTAAAAGAGATCACCTCGTTGAGTTTTACTCTTTAGAGTTTGGTCTAAGTGATGAGAGGGCCCAGTCAATGGCATCTTTAACACAAGCTTGGAATGATGTTCGAAACAATAGAGCTCTAACAGCAAAAGATCTTGAAGTCTTTTCTAAGAAAGCTTTTGGTGTTTCCTATGAGAGTATCGAGTCTGCTTTAAGTGCCCATAATGAAGGTACTTCAGCACCACTTTATAACCTCATTGAAAAGGCTGCAGATTTCAATGAAATCTCTCCTGAACACATGAGTACCATTGTTAACGAACTAATGGATTTATAGGAGATAAAAATGAAAAAATTAATTAATATTGTTTTCATTATTGGATTTATGCTCGTTGCCCAGTCTTGTGGGTCAGGAACGCGAGCAGAAAGATTTGTAAGTCAAATCAACTCAGATAGCCCTAATCTCGTTACTCTTGTTAAAGATCCAACGAGAGTTTCTGGCTATATTGTCGTTGAAGAAAACGGAACCTTCTACGCTTTTAAACATACTCGGTATTGGTTCTGGGGAAATTCTGACAGATATACTCAGTACGAGTACTATCTCGCTAAAAGATTCGAAGTAGAGTACGTAGGAGATGGTTACTATCAAGGTCCTCTTGGAAGACTTTATGAGGAATCATCCGCCAGTTCTAAGGACCTTGAAAAAGCTGGTGCTATTACTGAAGGACTTAAAGTCAACAGCATCGCCAGAAAGATCCAAGCCGAATTTGGACTTTCATCAGAAAGAAGTCTTGAAGTGGCCGAACTTACTGCTCACTGGAATAAACTAAGTAAGACCAGATCCATGACAGCAACTGATAAGAATACATTTTCTTATAAGCTTCTTGGAGTTAATTTCAATAAAGTAGAAGCTGCTTTAAATGATCTTCAGCTTGGAGATCGAAGCTCAAGTGAAGAGCTTCTTGAGCAAGCTGCTCAGATCAATGGAGTTTCTCGTGAACAAATGAGAGACTTGGTAGATGAGTATCTTTTAAGATAGAATAATAGGGCCCTCAATGAAGAGGGCCCATTTTAAGATCATGTATGATTGTATTATTTGTTTTTTCTTTTTTACTTGAAACCCTTATCCTTTTTCTTACGGCCTTTCCGATTACCCTTTATAAATTTTTAAGATTCCTTCCTTTTAAAAAGGAATATTTTATTACTCAAAGCTATCGTTGGTACCAAATCGCTGTGGCCTTCAATCAATGGTACTTTTTTAAAGTTTTAAACAATTATTTAGAAATTGATTTCCCCGATAAAGAAAAACTGAAGTTTCGGGATAATTATTTAATACTCTCCAATCATCAGTCCTGGACGGATGCCGTGGCCTTGCAGATTGTTCTTCAAAAAGTCATCCCGCCCCCCAAATTTCTGGTCAAAAGAGAGCTTCTCTACTTTCTTCCTCTTGGCTTTTTATGCTGGGTAATCGATTCTCCCTTTCTTAAAAGAGGAAGTATGAAAGGAAGAAAAAGCGGCAAAGATGACCTCCTCGCTATAAAAGAGCTAATAAAAGTTCAAAAAGGTACCTACTCTTCCATTCTGATCTTTGCCGAAGGGACTCGAAAAAAACCACATAAAATGAAAACAAGTTCCTATCAAAAACTTCTTACCCCCAAGGCAGGTGGAGCGTGGACCGTCCTTAATTCAGGGCTTGGTATAACTAAAATCATCGACTTGACCATCTCTTATGATAAAGGGGCAAGACCTTTCTATTATTTTTTTACCGGTCGGCTAAAAATTCGTTGTTATGTTAGGGTGAAAGATGTGCCTGATCTAAATCAGTATTCTGACTTCAAGCTCTGGATGCAGGAGCTATGGGGGCAAAAAGATCAACTTCTTTTAAAGGATGAGTTTAATTGCTAAGCTATGCCTATGAAAAAGATACTTCTTGTTGATGACTGTATTGAAATTTTAGACCTTTTAGAAATCTATCTTGAAGAAGAACCAATGGTAGAAGAAATCTTTAAAGTCAGTAGTGGGAACGAAGCGATTGAGCACCTAAAAAAGCATGAGTACTCTCTAATCATTTCCGATTATCAAATGGATGACGGGGATGGTGCGAGTGTTTTTAGATTTGTGAAAAATAATCATGGGGACACACCCTTTCTTTTTATTGGAGCGGATTTACCGGATCTTAGTGACTGGGAAATTCATGTTCTTCCTAAACCCTTTGATAAGGAAAAGTTTTTAAAGACGATTCGAGAAGTTTCCAGTAGGAAAAACAAACCTCAACTCGATGCATAAGTCTATCCATTTCCCCTCCCTCTAGGTATATTGATCAGCAATGTTAAAGAACAATGAAAAACTCTTTGGTCACTTCCAAAAGTTATCTGACGCAATATGTATAGGACTCTGTTGGCTTGCTGCTTATCAGATTCGTTTTGAATACATCCCAAAAGGGCAGGGTGGTCTTGAGTCTTTGTTTTTAAAGCTTACTCTGCTTGTGATAGGTCTCACTCTCTATTTCTTTTATAAGATGGATCTCTACCGTTCTCAGCGCTTTAGCGGTCGTCTTAAAGAGATCACGACCGTCTTCTACGCCAATACTCTCAGTGTTCTTGCTCTTATTGTTGTTCTCTACTTTTTTGCCGATAATCGAGTTTCAAGACTTACGATTATTGTTTATTATTTGCTTTCAAGTTTTTCTCTTACTCTTCTTCGAATTTTTGTAAGAAATTATCTTCGTCATCTTAGAAAGAAGGGAATGAATCTTCGCTATGTTCTCCTTGTTGGAAATGGGGAGCAGTTTCAAGAATATATTCGTGCGGTACGAACTTTTAAAGATAGTGGTATCAAGTTTTGTGGCTGGATTGATGATGGAGATATGGCCGCCGGTCATGAAATTGCTCCATTAAACCTTTCTCTAAAAGAAGCCTTTGCAGCTCTGGACCCTGATGCCATTGTCGTAGGCTACTCATCTAAGGACTCCTATAAAGTCGATGAGATTATTCGAGATCATTATGACAGCCTAAAGCCTCTTCAAGTTCTTCCTGATCTTACACTTAGTTTTATTGGTCATCGAATTGAAGACTTCGCAGGTATTCCATTGATGACGATTAATCATCCAAAGCTTGATGGTTTAGCGATGGCCTTTAAAAGACTTCTTGATTTCATAGGGGCATTGATTGGTCTTATCCTTCTCTCCCCTTTTCTTCTTACGATAGGTCTCCTTGTAAAGCTCACTTCAAAAGGTCCCATGTTTTATGGACAGGAGAGAATGGGTCTTGATGGAAGACCTTTTATGATGTGGAAGTTTAGAAGTATGAGAGTGACGGATAATGCAGACACGACAACCTGGACAACTAAAGATGATCCAAGGAAAACAAAATTTGGTTCTTTCATTCGAAAAACTTCTTTAGATGAACTTCCTCAGCTTTATAATGTTCTCATTGGAAATATGAGTTTGGTTGGACCAAGACCGGAACGTCCATTTTTTGTGAATAAGTTTCGAGAAGAAATTCCAGGCTATATGCTGCGCCATAAAATGAAGGCCGGTATCACTGGTTGGGCACAAATTAATGGATGGCGCGGTGATACATCCATTAAGAAAAGAATCGAATTTGATAATTTCTATATTAAAAACTGGTCTCTTTGGCTTGATATAAAAATTCTCTTTCTCACTTTCTGGAAAGGCTTTATCAACAAAAACGCTTATTAATTCTTAGGCTTCGCACAAAAAAAAGTTTCAATATCCAAACACTTTTTTTATTTACCTAATCCAAGTCGAGTGCTACAAACACAACAAATGTTTCATATATCAAACAAAGGATAAAAGCATGAAAAAGATGCCACTTCTATTTGTTTTCCTAGCTCTTGGCTTAACCGCTTGTGCTAAAAAAACAAAAAAAGACGACCTCACTATGATGGGGCTAGACAACGACGGTAAAACAGTTCTTCGTTATGTACCTAAATCGAGATACATCAAAAAGTTCTCACCAATGGTTGCTTCTATTAGTAACGAAGCCACCAGCAGACTCTCTCGATTTGAACAACACAGTCCATGGGTCTTCTCAAGGGTTAGTGTTGGTCTCACTCTCGTATTTGAGGCCAGCCTCTTTGACATTGTAAAAGCAGAAGCAAAACCTGTTTTTGAATTAAGATTCCAACCTCTACCTCCATTGAAAAAGTTATAAGAAGGAGTAAAAAATGAAATTTAAAATATTTTTAGCATTACTTATGACGGCAAATATTTCATTTGCTGCAAAAATCCCTACTTACTGGTTTCCTTCTCACTATGAGAACTCTGATAAAAGTAATGAGCAGCCTTCTGCTGAGCTTGAAGAAGAGTACGGAAACATTCTTGATACTCAATCAGATATGATTCATAAATCAGTTGAAGCAGAAGAGAAAAAGGATCAAAAGAAATCTTGGTATCTTCAAAGTATCGCTGGTGGTCTAGTTCTTGAAGCTGCTGGAACGATTGGTGTTCTTGCTCTTAAAGGAGAAGCCGCTGTTGAGTTGGTTTGGACCAGAACAAAGAACTCTCTCAAGAAACTTCAAGAAAAAATCTATGGGAGTACATCTTCTGATAAGGCCATTGAAGAATCTCTTAATAAAGAGATCACTGATACCGATAGCTCAGGTGAAGTTCTTAACATTGGACCAGAACTTAACGAACAAGATATCGCTGATCGAATCGAACCAATCGTTAGAATGGCCGTTAATGGTGGAAAAGTTAATGATGGGAATGCTTTTAGAGAAAATCTTACGAAACAAGTTAAAGATTTCCAAAAAGTAATCAAGTCGATTGCTTATGTTCCAAAATATTCTCCTTGGTGGGTTTATAAGTTCCAACTTGAAATGGGTGTGGATCTCAGTGGTAAAGTATCTCCAATGGTTAAAGTTGGTGCTGCTATGAGAATCAGACTTGAGTGGTACCGAATTGAAAAAGATATCCCTGCTGGTGAAAAATCACTTGAAGAGGTTGCTAAAACTTCAGAAAACGCAAAACTTATCATGAAGCTATCTAGAGATTTCATGACTCTTGATAATCTCACCTCTCGTGACAGAAAATTCCCTCTTACTACAATTAAAATCGGAACTGGTCTAACAGCTAAAGGAAAGATTGTTGTTGCCGGTGTTAAAGGCTGGGGTATGGGAAGTATCTTCATGAAAAGAAGAGTGGAATACGTAGAATCTGATAAAAGTAACGCTGACTTTGATCTAGGTGATAGCTTCGCAATGGTTGCTCCTGCTACTTCTGAAAACATTAAGGTTGCTAACGAATTCAATATTTTTAGTGAACCAGTTAATGGTGATAAGGCACTAGACGCTGATCGAGTTTATGAAGTAAGTCGAAAGCGATTTAGAAAAGGTCTTAGAAAAGTTGAGAAAATGGCAAAGTTTTTCACAAACTCAGCTCTTAAAAGAGAAGATCGAAGACTTCGAAAAGGGAAAGAACTTGACTTTATTCTTAAGGTTATTGAGCTTGAACTTGAAGTTTATATCGGTGGTGACGTAGGTCTAGCGTCTCTTCAAAACATGTCTGAAGTTGAACTCTTCTTCGTAAGACAATAAGATTAAGGAGTAATTAATAATGAAAAAAATAACAATACTACTAACAGCACTTTTAATGACTTCGGCTTCTTTTGCGAGAAACAGCGCTTATGATGAGTCTGCAAAGGAAATATCGAACTTTCTTCAAAAAGAACTCGATAATGTTAAGGAAACTCTCCTTCAACCGGATTCTGAAACTTTGATTGGAACTTCAACTGAAAAAGAAGAAAGCTACTTCTTGGCCAGAATGAGATACCTGTTCCAACCATACTTTGTACTTGATCTTGAACTCCTAGAGTTTAAAGTTAAGCCAATGATTGAGTTTCGATTTGTTAGGAAACCACCTAAAGGTTGGAAGTACTACGAAGAAAAACCAGTTAACCAAATTTAATCTCATGAGGGCCCTTAATTGGGCCCTCTTTTTTAAAAGAAGAAAATGAAAAAAAACCAGCTCAGAATCTTTTTACGTAAATGGCATATTAAACTCTCACTGTTTGCTGCATTCTATTTGAGTATCGTCCTGATTACTGGTTCATTTTTACTTTTTAGAGGGCAATGGGGCTTTATGAGCCCGAAAGTTGTCAAACCCAATCATGGAGAAGTTAATTTATCTATACAACAAGTGATTGATTCTGCTCAAACAGTTGAGAAGGCGAACATTAAGTCCGCTTCTGATATTGGTCATATTAGGGCCTATCCGAGTAAGGGATATTTTCTTGTGCGAACTAAAGATAATTTTCAAGTTCAGGTGGATGGAAAATCCGGAGAGGTCTTAGGTTTTGGTCCTAGGCTTACACCACTTATGATCCGGATTCATGAAGGTAAATGGTTTGGATCTTATCCAGGTCCTTACGTCTTTTTAGGACTTGCTTTCGTCAGTATGTTTTTAGTGGTTTCGGGGGCTATTCTCTATTTTAGATAATGAATTATCAACAGTTTAGCTATGGTAATACGGAATAACTTATAGGCTGAATTGAATGAATAGAATATTTTTATTAAGAGGTACGATATGAGTAGAGCTAATTTTATTGATGAAAAAGATCAAGGGCCAAGATTTCCTGACTTATCATTTGATGAATCCTCATTTAAATTTGGTCTTGAAACGGAATATATCATCGCTCAAGCGGATTCCCTAATCGCTCTTACCTATGAAGATATAACATTTAAACAAATTGAAACGATTATTGAACAAATTAAATATGATGACCTACCAGGAGATTTTTCTGTCCTAGGACCTGAAGCTCCTATGAAAAAGATCTCCCCAGTTATTGTGGAAGGATATGGTCTTGTTGATAAAGATTTTAAAACTGTAGATATGCTTCCAAAAGGAATTGAACTTCGCTCGAGCGTTTGCTCCTCTATAGAAGAATGTCTATATGTACAAAAAAAGCTTTTTGAGAGAACTAATGAGCTTTTTCAAAAAGAAGGTTATACTCTCCTCGCTCTTTCTCATCACCCCAGTTTAAAAAACTTTAGGGGTCCTCAAAATAAGCGTCGTTATGATTGGTGGCAATGGGCCATGCAGGTTATGACCACTTATGGCCCTGATATTAATATCAGTGTTCCTACTCACCTTCTTCAAGACTTCGATCTTGAAGATTTCGAGGCCAAGGTCAATTACTATGGACCTGCGCTAGCGGCCTTAAGCTGTGCCTCCCCAGTCTATGATCAAAAGCTATGGGAGGGAGTTAGCATGCGAACTCACAAAAGAAGTATCGTTGCGCCAGCGATTGAATATCACGGAGATGAAGCCAACCGATTTGAATTTAAGCTTTTTGATATGAGTCCAAATCTCTATGATTATGAGGCTTATTTTCTCTCAATTCTTAATCTTATTCTTAATAAAAACCTTAAGGGAAGATGTGATAAGGCCACAAGGATTTATGAGCTCGGAGAGGTTGCCAAGTACGGACTTCAAACTCCAGGAATTATGTTTAAGCTTGAAGACTTCTTCTTAGGTGCTCAAACCCTGCTTTTAAAGCATGGTTTTAAGCCTCAACAGCTTCAAAGACTTTTTGAAAGAATGAAAAAAAGAGAAACTCTCGCCAATCAATATAAAAAACTTTATCAACAGGATCCAAGAAAGCTTTATGAAAAACTCACGACTCTCGATGAGAATCCTGGTTTTAGGTTTGAGCGAGATAACGTTCATCACCTTTCTCATTAAGAATTAACGAAAGAGAAAAGACTCCCATTAGTAAAAAGAGATTCTCTCCATCTCCAAAGGTGTATTGGAAAAGCCCCGAAATAAGAAAGCTGATGATAAAGACAAAGGTCGTTCTCGACCAGTGATCCTCGCCATCATACATCTCTTTTGCCCAATAAAAGAAAAACAGAAGCACAACGATAAGACCTACAATACCAGTGGAAGCAAGATGCTCAAAGTAATTACTATGAGCATGACCACCCATTTGAGGGTTACCAATATGATAACGAGTTTTAATCTCTTTTACGTTGGGTTCAAAGTTTTTATACCCATAACCAAAAAAGGGACGTTCTTCAAAGGCCTTATAGGCCGCTTCAAAAAATTCTAATCTTTGAGTATTAGAGCCCCCTCTTTGAAGAAACATTTCATTAATGGTGGGATTCCATAACACAAGAGCACCAAGACCTAGAGTACAAACGGCAAAGATCGAGATAAACGCCTTTTTATGCTCTTTGAAGAAAAAGAAAGGCAGGGCAAAGAGATAACCAAGAAGACCGCCTCTGGCATAACTTAAATAAAGCCCAGCAAGATTTATAATCAATCCAGTCCAAAGAATAGGAGCGTATAAATAGGCCGTGATTTGTTTTCTTTTTAAAGCGAGACCCGTCATGAGAATACAGAAAAGACTAATTCCATAGCCATAAGTCATATACATCCCATAAACCCCACAGGCCCTAGTAGCATGGCAAGCGTCTTTCATCTTAAGAATATTGTAGCCTGTAAAGAGAGCAATGATGCCGCTTAATGAGGCCAGAGTTGTCGAAACAACAAAAGTTGTGAGTAGAATCTTTTTTTGTTTTTGAGTGAGATAATTTTTAAAGGTTTCTTTATAAGCAAAAAAGCCTAGAAGACCAAAAATAAAGTATTTGGCCTTGGCGATATTTTTAAGCGGAGAAGGGATAATATCGAGATTAAAAAGAACCGAAAGAAAAATGACAACCACAAGAGTGAGAAGAAGCTTAAAAGAGCGAGAGACTTGAGTTTGCCTCGCTTTTTTTGTCGTAAAATAAATTCCTGGAGCAAGTAGTAAAATATGTCCAACGGCAGAAAGACTTACAGAAGTAAAAATCCCTATGGCAAAGACCATGAGCGACGCAAAGGACAATTGGTAAAAGATCTTATCTGTTTTATTCATAGAATCAGTTTACAACGACTCACCTTACTTGTCTTTTATGAACAATCTCAATGTGATCCTCTTTAAAGGTCACCTGACAGTTTTCGTTTCGCATAAAGGAGCTTATTACTTTTTTATTTGATCGTTCCATGCTCATCATCTTCAAATCCCACACGAAGTATTTAAAAATAAAGGAACTAAAGAGCACACCTGAAAACAGACCAAGAATCAGCCCCTGCTTTTGCTTAATGCCCCATAATTTGATCGACAGCATTTAAAATCTTTTTTTGAAAGGATTCTTTAGAAAACTCATGAGCTCGATCCATGAGCACTTTTGGATCAAAGCTTTTTTGTTCAAACTCTTTAATCGCTTCTTTTAGAGATTCCACAGTTGGCTCTTTAAAAAAGACAGCGACGTCGCTATTTAGAGTTTCAAGCACTCCTCCTTTTTCAAAAGCAATGACGGGAGTTGCTGAAGCGAGGGATTCAAGTGGCGTGATTCCAAAGTCTTCAACTCCAGGAAAAATGAGAGCGCAGGCCTCAGAGAAATTTTGAATAACTTCTTCTCGAGAAACATTTCCCAAAAAGGAAATATTACTTCTTGCCATCGCCTTAAGCTCTTCTTCTTGTTGCCCACCTCCAATAATTTTTAGAGGAAGACCAAGTTCATTAAAGGTCTTAATCGCAAGATCCACTCTTTTATTAGGAGCAAAGGCCGTGACCATAATAAAAAAGTCTTTTTTAGGAGAGGCTTCTTTTTTAAAGTCTTTAAGGTCCACAAAAGGATGAATAACCTCTGAGTTTTTATGGTAATAGGTTTTGATTCTATTTTGAACAAAGTGAGAGTTTGCAACCAGCAGATCGACGTTCTCATTGGACTTTAAATCCCAGTTGGTAAGATAGCCTCGAAAGGCCTTCGCTCCTAATCTTTGATAGAGAGGAGCATCTTTTCCGAAATAAACATCGAATTGATCGTAAATATATCGCATGGGACTATGAACATAAGAGATATGCTTTGCTCCAGGAGGAACTTTTACTCCTTTGATAACACAGTGAGAGCTACTCAGTACAAGATCGGCTTCTTCAATCTTTAAAGACTCTGCGGCCTTGGGAAAAAGAGGAAGAAATTTACGATAATGTTTTGTGATTCCTGGAATAGAGTTAAGGAAAGAAGGAATAATTTTTTTACTTTCAATCACCGGAGAGGTGGAATCTTTTCCATGAAGAAGAGTATAGATGGGTGCATCAGGAAAAAGCTCGCAGAAGGCCTCGAGAACCCTCTCGCCTCCTCTATACCCTACTAGCCAATCATGAAGTAATACGACTTTCATACTCATTCCCTCAATAAAGCATTGAGTTCATCGTCTGACAACGTGTCATGGTCTCTCTGCTCAAGTAATTCAAAAAGTTTTAAGAGATTTTTATATTCTTTTTCTCGATGATTATACTGCTGAGCACCCTGCTCGGCAAAATAAAGGGCATCTCGTCCCCATGGGTCTCTTCGCTTTGGGTCATAGCCTTTTTTAATGAGTTCAAAAGCAATGCGAATATGACCATAACGACTTGCAAGAAGAAGCAGATCTGGATGGTTCTTAAATAAAGAAGGGTCATCAAAGAGTTTTAAGGAGTGGATAAAGATTTCTTTTCTATTAAGCCGAATCATTAGATCGAAGGCATTTTCACCGAAATGATCTTTAAAGAGAAAGTCCTCTGTCTTAAGTTTTTCCTGAAAAGCTTTAAAGGTGTGAATTGAGTTTTTAAGTATAGTTAGTTGAAAGGGAGTTCTTCCGTTTCCATCTCTTTTTTGAAGTAAATGGGAATAATCGATGAGAATGAAGTCTACGAGATAATCGTTATTGGATTCAGCACAAAGATGGAGGAGATTCTTTTCTTTTGAATTCTTATATTCCCATAAAAAAGGATCTCTCGTTTCTTTCACTATAAAATTTGTTATTTCTCGGAAGAGTTCTTGATCGCTAAAATTATAATGATGAAATGGATTTTGAGAGAGATAAAACAGTGGAAAACCCATTCCATCGTCTGTTTGAACCATTTCAGTGGCCGAAAGTTTTCTGTCTTTTAAAAATGAGTCGATCATTTTCATCTTCAAAGGATTCAATGGAATAAAAAGTTCCTGTAAAAGCTTCTCTCTTTTTTGTAAAAGAAAGCCCGTTATTTTTTCATTTTGATTGAGAATGGCCTCAAAAAAAAGTTCACTCCATTTAATAGGAGGTGTAAGGCTTTTTTCAAAAACTTCAAGCTTACAATTATTTTGGATAAGAGTTTGGGGCCTAGAAGATAAACAAGGATCAATCTTATCAGCGAAAAAATTAGGAGGAAGATAAACAGAGGGAGTTTTTGCTAATTGCGTTTCTTTCTCAGTGCATGAAAAGAGTAACAAAAAAAGGAAGATTCTAGTCATTTTCACTTTCCTGAAACTTTTTAAATAGAATATAGATATGCTCTTCAAGCTCCTCTTTAATAAGATTAATTTGCTCAAGACTTAGCACTGGACCATTTTCCATCTTATTCATTCTTTCTTGAATTTGATTAATTTTATGAACTGCAGCTTGTACGTCTGATTCTTCAGCAAAATTTACCCACTTAAGACATTTATTGGTACGTCGAGTTCGCTCCTCACATTTTCTGAAGGTCGCTTGAACAGGAGAGGTACTCATAATAAAAATTAAAAGAATTATTTTTTTCATAAGAAAGCTTTTGCCTCACGGTTCAAAGCTTCTCAATACAGATGAAGGACTTTTTCAATTACGAAATGAGGTAAACTATGTTTTACTATTGCTTCAACGGAGATAGTTATGAAAGTCATCGAGCATATTGATAAATCTACAGGTCCTTTACTCTCACTCGAAATTGTTCCACCAATGCGAGGAAAAAATATTACTGACATCACAAATATTATTGACGCTCTATCGCCCTATCATCCAAGCTGGATTGATGTGACTGCTCATGGATCGGTGGCCTCCTACCATGAAAAAAGCGATGGAACTCTCGAAAGAAGAATTTATAAGAAAAGACCAGGGACCATAGGAATATGCGGAGTTATTCAAAATCGATATAATATTGATACGGTTGCTCATCTTCTTTGTGATGGATTCACCAAAGAAGAGACAGAGGATGCGCTCATCGAGCTCAACTTCCTTGGAGTCAATAATATCCTCGCCCTAAAAGGGGACAGTCTTAATTATAAAAAGCATGTTTCTAAAGAGCGAAGTGTAAATGTTCACGCCTGTGATCTTGTAGAGCAAGTTGCTAATATGAGAGATGGAATCTTTCTTCATGAGCTTGAAGATACTAAGGCCCTTGATTTTGGAATCGGAGTCGCTGGATACCCAGAGAAGCACTTTGAAGCTCCCAATATGAAAATGGATATGAAATACCTCAAGCAAAAAATTGAAAATGGTGCTGATTATATTGTGACTCAGATGTTTTTTGATAATAAGTGTTATTTTGATTTCGTTGACCTGTGTCGCTCAGAAGGAATCAATGTTCCTATCGTTCCAGGCCTCAAAATTATTCGAAACGTAAAACAACTCACCTCTCTAGCCAAAGCTTTTCATATCAATATCCCAGATGATCTTGTAGACGAGGTGACTGAAAATCCTAATCACGCTTTTGAGATCGGGGCCAATTATGCCATTAAGCAGTGCAAGGAGCTTTTGGATCATAATGTTCCAAGTCTTCACTTCTATATTATGAATGATGAGAAATCGATTCTTAAAGTTCTAGAGGGAATCAATCGATAAATGAAAAATTCAGATACCCTTAATAAGCTCTCTGATCTCTTAGAAAAACAAATCCTCTTTCTTGATGGTGCAATGGGAACCATGATTCAAAAGCATAGGCTTGAGGAGGAAGATTTTAGAGAGGGTCATTTTGAGAATCACGAAAAATCTCTTAAAGGAAATAATGATCTTCTTTCTTTAACAAGACCAGAAATCATCCAAGGCATTCACACCAAATATCTTGAGGCTGGAAGTCATATCATTTCGACTAATACCTTCAGCTCGACTTCAGTTGCTCAGGCCGATTATTCTTTAGAAGATCGAGTCTATGAGATGAATCTTGCTTCAGCTAAAGTAGCAAGAGCTGCCGTCGATAATTTCAAAACAGATCGTCCTCTATTTGTTGCAGGCTCTATTGGGCCAACTAATGTTACGGCAAGCCTTTCTCCGGATGTGAACGATCCAGGGCTTCGTAAAGTTACCTTTAATCAGCTCGTTGATACTTATTATGGTCAAATTAAAGCGCTTCATGAGGGTGGCGTTGATATTTTTCTTGTCGAAACTGTTTTTGATACGCTTAATTGTAAGGCCGCTCTCTTTGCTCTTTCTAAATTTGAAGAAGAACTAGGAACTCGTTTTCCCTTAATGATCTCTGTAACCATTACCGATGCCTCGGGAAGAACACTTTCTGGTCAAACGGTAGAAGCGTTTTGGCATTCTGTCTCTCATAGTAGACCTTTAAGTGTAGGAATCAATTGTGCTCTTGGCGCTAAAGAAATGCGTCCATTTATGAAAGCTCTGAGTGAAGTGGCAACTTGTTATATAAGCTGTTATCCCAATGCGGGACTTCCTAACCCTTTAAGTGAAACTGGTTATGATGAAACCCCAAAAGATACTAGTGGTCATTTGGTCGATTTTGCAAAAAGTAAATTTATTAATATGGTTGGAGGTTGTTGCGGTACAACTCCAGAGCATATTAAGGCCATTGTCGATCTTCTTCATCCTTTTGCTCCAAGACCTATTCCAGAAGCAAAAAATGAAACCTATTTTAGTGGTCTCGAACCTCTCGTTATCTCTCATCCCCACCCTTTTATTCTCGTGGGAGAAAGAACCAATGTTGCTGGTAGTATTAAATTTAAAAATCTAATTAAGGATGAAAAGTTCTCAGAGGCCCTTGAGGTTGCTCGAGGACAGGTCCAAGGCGGGGCCAATATTATTGATGTGAACTTTGATGACGGACTCCTCGATGGAGTCGCGTGCATGAGAAAGTTTTTAAATCTCATAGCGAGTGAGCCTGATATCTCCAGACTTCCTATTATGATTGATAGTTCAAAATGGGAAATTCTTGAAACTGGACTTCAGTGTATTCAAGGAAAAGGAATAGTTAATTCTATTTCTCTTAAAGAGGGAGAGGAAAATTTTCTTAAGCAAGCCAGGCTAATTCAGCGCTATGGAGCTACCGCCGTTGTCATGGCCTTTGATGAAAATGGACAAGCAGCTGAACTCGAAGACAAGGTTCGAATCTGTAAAAGGGCCTATGATCTTTTGATGACGATTGACTTTAATCCTCACGATATTATTTTTGATGCGAATATCCTCACGGTTGCAACAGGAATGAGTGAGCATGATAATTATGCCATTAATTTTATTGAGGCGGTTCGAGAAATCAAAAAGCAAT
Source organism: uncultured bacterium (assembly GCA_965365285.1). GTDB lineage: Bacteria > Bdellovibrionota > Bacteriovoracia > Bacteriovoracales > Bacteriovoracaceae > JAURDE01. The sequence continues at coordinate 10,008 of CBDUBC010000023.1, read as the reverse complement.
GTCCTGGAGTTCTAACTTCAGGTGGTGTGAGTAATATTAGTTTTTCTTTTAGAGGAAATAATATCGTAAGAGAGGCGATGCACTCTGCTTTCCTTTTTCATGCGATAAAAGCTGGTCTTGACATGGGAATCGTCAATGCTGGTATGCTTGAAGTTTATGAAGAGATTGAGCCTGAGCTTTTAGAAAAAGTTGAAGACGTTCTCCTCAATAGAGATCCTGAATCCACAGAAAACCTTATTACCTTTGCTGATCAATTTAAAGGTCAAAAAGGAAAGAGTCTTCAAGAAGATCTTTCTTGGAGAGAGAAAAGTTATCAGGATCGAATTGTTCACTCCCTTGTGAAGGGAATTGATCAATTTATTGAAGAGGATACCGAACAAGCTCGAGCCGATCTTGAAATTCCTCTTAAAGTTATAGAAGGTCCTCTTATGGAGGGGATGAAGGTTGTTGGTGAACTCTTTGGAGAAGGAAAGATGTTTCTTCCCCAGGTTGTTAAGAGTGCTCGAGTTATGAAAAAGGCCGTGGCCTATCTTGAGCCCTTTATGGAAAAGACCAAGGCGCAACAAAGTAAGGGACAAGGGACTTTTGTCATCGCTACAGTCAAGGGAGATGTTCATGACATTGGAAAAAATATCGTTGCTGTGGTCCTTGGGTGTAATGGTTATAATGTCATCGATCTTGGAGTCATGGTTCCTCAAGGAAAAATTCTAGAGGCAGCAAAAGAGCACGATGCAGACTTTGTAGGTCTCAGTGGTTTGATTACTCCTAGTCTTGATGAAATGGTTAATATTGCCCAAGAAATGGAAAGACTTGGAATGGATGTCCCTCTCTTAGTTGGAGGAGCGACGACATCTAAGGCCCATACGGCAATTAAAATAGCTCCTCATTATAAAGGACCTACTATTCGAGTAGGAGATGCTTCTCTGGTTGTTGGTGTCTGTTCCAATCTAATGAATCATCATATGAAAGATGTTTACCTCATGAATCTTCGAGAGGAACAGCTTCGTATGCGCGATGCCCATGAAAGAAAAGCACGTGGTGAAAAAGTTGTCGTCTCTTTTAAAGAGGCCAGGGAAAAGAAAAAACAAATTGATTGGGATCAGTATGATGTTCCAAAACCAGAATTCTTTGGAATCCAAGTAGAAAATATTACAGTAGAGGAGCTGATTCCTTATATTGATTGGTCTCCATTTTTCTGGACTTGGGAACTTAAAGGGGTCTATCCAAAGATCCTAGAGCATCCTCAATATGGAAAAGAAGCTCAGAATCTCTTTAACGATGCCATCGCCATGCTCGAGAAAATTAAAGATCTTCAAATCTTTAAACCCAAATCCACCATAGGTATCTGGCATGCTCAATCTCAAGACGAAGATGTCTTTTTATATGATCCAAAAGATCCTTCAAAAAAAATAAAGACGCTTCATTTTTTAAGACAGCAAAAGATTAAAGAAGGAGACGAAGTCATCTATGAATCTCTTAGCGATTATATTGCTCCCGTAGATAGTGGCAAAATGGATGTCTTTGGACTTTTTGCAGTTACAACAGGTCATGAAGTAGAGGCGTATTCTAAGCAATTTCAAGATGCAAATGATGATTATAACGCTATCCTCGCACAGGCCCTAGGAGACCGACTTGCTGAGGCACTTGCCGAATTAACTCATAAAAAAGTACGGTTCTTATTAGGATACGGTCAAGGTGAAAATCTCACTAATGACGAACTCATTCGAGGAAAATACCGAGGAATCCGCCCTGCACCTGGTTATCCGGCCTGCCCTGACCATACAGAAAAACAAACTCTTTGGGATCTTCTTAAGCCTGATGAGAGTATTGGCATTACTCTTACAGAGAGCTTTGCTATGAGCCCACCAAGTTCGGTCAGTGGCTATTACCTCTCTCACCCTGAATCTCATTACTATAATCTAGGCCCTATTGATGACGATCAAGTTGAAGATTATGCCAAAAGAAAAAATATGGAGGTGAAGGAAGTAAGGAAGTGGCTTGCGCCCAATTTGCTGACTTAGGCCGCTGCTTTTTTTGCCTGGGCCCAAAAATCGAGATAGACGGTTGTTCCGCAATTTTCAGGATCTTCTCTTCTATCAATACTCTCAATCTTTATGGCACCTTCGTAGGACTCCATAAATCTTTTCACAAGAGGCATCCCAAAGCCTGTTCCTTGCTCTCCATTGGTTCCTGCTCTGGAAGTGGACTTACTTGGATCATAAATATTATTAAGAATTTTTTTAGGCATTCCTATACCAAAATCTTGAATCACTACACGAACATTTTGCTTAACTTTTTCAGCTTTTATAATGATTTTACTTCCCTCAGGAGAAAATTTAATTGCATTAGTTAATAAATTGTTAAAAACCGAATTAATAAATGTTGCACTCTCCACAAGAATTTCTAGACCTGGCTCGATTTCTTTTACGATTTGAATTTTCTTTTGTTCAATTCGCGGATTTAAAATCTCAAGAGAAGTTTCTAGAAGATGCTGAAGATTACTAAATTTCAGTTCAAATTTAAGTTTACCTTCTTCCACGGCCAAAAGAATACGTACTTCATCAATCATATCCGTTGTTTTATCAAGACATCGATCGATTTTTTTTATGATCTCTTCCCATTTTCCAGGTTTTGAACTTCTAAATCGAGTCATAAGTGTTTTAGTGGTATAGAGAGGGTTCACAATATCATGACAGAGTATATGAACAAATTGTCGAGTTCTGTAAGTCTCATCTTTAGATTGCTTAAGGAGAATTGCCTCTTCGTCTTTTGATCGTTGAAGCTGCTCAAGGGCCTTTTTTAGAACCTTTTTACTTTTTTTAGCGTCTTTTAAGAAGGACTCTAGAGAATCTTCATCTTCTAAAATCTCTTCTATTTTTTTAATAATACTGCTCATGATAGAACTTATCGAGAACTTGATTATAAAGCTTTATCTTTATTTGATTAATAAAATAAATTCTATTTTAGGATTTTCTAGAAATCTTTTGAGTATATTTTTCTAATTTAGTCGAAACCAATAAGGCCTTTAAAATCCCAAAGAGTTCTCCTGAATACAGGGCAGTAATAAGCTTTTTAAAGAATCTATGTTTAGTCTGATCATAAGGGTACCAATGGGATTCCACTTGATCCGAGTTTTTATCAATCAAAACTGATTTAGACATGGAAAAAGAATGAAAGCCAACCATACCCTTAAATCGGCCAAAACCGCTAAGCTTGCATCCACCAAATGGAAGGTTGGCATTGCCTTCTGTCAGCATGACATTATTGATAGAAATATTTCCTGTCTTAATATTCTTTGCAACTCTTTTACATCGCTCTAAATCGGCAGACCATATACTTGCCGAAAGGCCGTACTTACTATCGTTTGCCATGACAAGCGCTTCTTTTTCATCTCTAAATTTAAAAATGGGAATAATAGGTCCAAAAGTCTCTTCTCCGTAAACGGTCATCTCTGGAGTGACCCCTTCGAGGATCAGAGGGGGAACAATTCTTGATTTTCGATCCCAATCTTGTCCCGTGAGAAGCTTTGCCCCTTTTTGAAGAGCGTCTTCTAAGTGTTCTTTTACAATCCTAGTCTGAAAATCAGTTACCATGGGTCCAATTTCAAAATCTGGATTTTCTCCGTCTCCTACTTGAATTTGATTGGCCTTTTTAATCAGTAGATCTTTAAACGGTTCATAAATGGATTCCTGAATCATGAGTCTTTCCACTGAAGTACAAGATTGACCTGATGCTGTTAAGCCACCCCATAAAGCTCCACTCGTTGCTCTATGGAGATTTGCATCTTCAAATACGATCATAGGGTCTTTTCCACCTAGTTCAAGCTCTACTGGAATTAGATTGTGAGAGGCTTGGGCCATCACTTTTTTTCCAGTCTCTACGCTTCCGACAAAAAAGATTTTATCAGGGTAGGTATCAATAAGGGCCTTACCTATATTTCCATCACCATAAATCACTTGAACCCAGTCCTCTCTAAAACCTGCTTCCGAAAAAACCTCTTCTAAAAGTCCTTTCATAGGAGTGACTTCGGATGGCTTAATTAAGACTGCATTTCCGCAAACAAAAGATGTAGCCGCATGAATAACGGGATTAAAAAAAGGATAGTTCCATGGAACAATACTAAGAGTAGTTCCAATCGGCTCGTAAAAGATAAAGGATTGTTTTCCCATAAGAGCGATAGGAGTTTCAACTTTTTGATCTTGAAGAGCTTTTTTTGCATTTTTAAGAACAAAACCTAAAAAATCAATCGGGCCGTAAACCTCTGAGGTTAGAATATCGGTCGATGATTTAAAACTTTCTTTTTGAATGTATTCTAAAACTTTATAGCGTTTATCAAACAAAACCTTTTTTAGTTTTTTAATAATCTGTAGTCTTTGATCTAGGGAAAGTTCTCTAATTTCTTTTTCAGCATTTCGTGCCTTATTTCGAACAAGCTCTAAATTTTTCTTAAGCTGTTCTTCAGATTCTGGTTGAGTAAAGTCGTTATAAATTGCTTTCATGATTCCATCTCTTTAAATAATTTTAAAATATAGTGGGCCATTGCCGGAGCGCTGGTTAGACCAGGTGAATCAACCCCACAAAGCTCTACATAATTTAATATACCGTGTCCCAATTTACAATTTGCACCCTTCACCCAAAAGTCATTAAGCACTTGATTTTTATATAAAACCTTTGATCGAATTCCCGAATAATCAAGAGAGAAGTCCTCTTTTTTTAGATTTTTAAAGATCTTGAGGATCTCAGGAACCATCTCCTCGAAAAGCTTATCTGAGAGAGAGTAATTCATTTCTTCTGTATTTTCAGTATTCGGTCCAAAGCGAACTTGGTTTTGAAGATCAAAGCTGGTGTGAACTCCAAGTCCTTTGAGATCTTTTTCGGGTACCGGATATATAAGGTGATCAGTATAAAAAGCTTTTTGTATTTTGAGATAACTTCCCTTTACCCAATAATCTTCAAGATCCTTAAGTCCTAGTTTCTTTCTATTAGAAATCGCAAAAGGTCCTCCGGCATTGAGAAGTTTTTTCGAAAGAATTTCCTCACGCTCCGTTTTAAGATAAAAGCCCTCTTCCTTTTTTTCTATTTCGAGGACTTCATCATTAAAAAGAACAGGAACACTTTGATTAAAAAGCCTTTTCTCTAAACTTTTAAGAGTGGCAGACACATCAAGAATAGCGGTTGAGGGTGAAAAGAAAGCTTTTTTCACATGGACATGCTTAGAAAGTTTTTTGATCTCCTCTTCATCTGCCCAGCGTATACCAGGGACATCGTTTTCAATCGCCTTTTTATAATAAAGATCAAGCTCGTTGATTTCATGATCACTTGTAGCAATGACATATTTTCCGCATGGATTTATCTCTACCTCAAGCTCTTTTACAAGCTCTCTCCATCGTTTGTTTCCTTGAATACAAAGAGATCGCTTAAGACTATCCCTTGGATAATAAATTCCTGCATGAAGGACTCCTGAGTTACGACTACTTTGATGTTCTCCGGAGTACTTCTCTTTTTCAAAAACAGCAATGATATGTTCGGGATGCAGCTTTGAATATTCATATGCAAACAAAAGCCCATTAATTCCCGCACCTAGGACAGCTAAATCGATTTTTTCCATGGGAAATTTATATCAAAGATCCAGCCCAAACTCATAGGGACCATGTCCCAAAAAAAGGAGGGTTTGCTCTTTAAGATGTCCCGGGTCCTTTTTCTTTTCTAGGACTTTTTGCAAAAAAGATTTGAGTTGCCCCAGATGATACTCTAAGGCTTCCTTTTCAAAAGAGTCGAGAGAGACCTTCAGTACATTTAGGCTTATAGATTTATGACCCTGAAAGTAATTATGAACAAGAGATTTTCCTAACTCGATCACCTCTTCTTTTACATTTTCTTTGGAATTTGCGATTTTAAGAAAGCTTTGAAGGTTTAGGGTGTTAAGTTCCAACTTGTTATTCTCTATTTTTATAATTCCTTGATAAAGAAAATTTCGAATAATATTGGATAGAACCTTTCGAGAAAGACCGGTGCTTTCTTGAATTTGATCTTTACTTCTTTTTCCTCTTTGAAGGTCCTCTAAAACAATTCGTTCAATTGGTAGTAATTCACTCATCTTCACTCCTTTATCCTAAGAGAATATTCTTTTTCTTCATTTTTCTTTCAATATTAATTTGAAAACTTTTGGCCTCTTGATCATCCAGCATTAGAAAAAGTCCTTCTAGGTCAGTACCAATATGAGACTTCTTCTCCTGTATTTTAGTTTTAAAAACCTCATATTCTTCTAATCTCATTTTTGCTCCATTAAGAATTCTAAAGAGCCGTGAGATATTAAGACCGGTGTGCGTACTCATCGCCGCAAGAGTTTGATGTCCAAAGGAATCTTTGTAACTTTTTAAAATCGATTCTTGTAAATTCATTCTACCTCCCTAAAAAAGAGAAGCTTAAATACAGGGTGGAAATAGAATCTTAAATCAGAATTTCATACGAAAACTATTTTATCTTAAAGACGCCTTGCTCTATTTCGACAGCACCTCGATAAGATGAAGAGCCTGAACTTTTCCATGTGAGATCAGGAACAAAAGACTCATCCTGACTTAGTCCATAATAAGATTTTTCATCTTGAGACCAGACTAACTCCCCTTTATTTAAGGAGATATGAAAGTCCTGCTTGAGATTTTTGAGAGCAATAAAACCAGATGAGGCGGTGATATCCAATTTAATTTCATGAGGGATTTCTAATTTACATTGCGCTTTATCTTCAAAGTTTAAGGAAATCACCTGGTTTTCAGATTTAAGAAAATCGTCTGTGACTCTTGCACTCAAACACTCATAAGAAAGTTCAGAAAAATCACCTGCAATTACATTAAGATCGATCTCATCTGCCATAATTTTAAAATCTGAAATATATTGTTTGCCTAGATTTCCTTTTATATTGGGATCCTCTGGGGAGCGATCCATTAAATGGTCTGGAGTTACTTCTTTACCGTTTATATAAAGCTTTGTTTGAAAGTCTTGATCATTTAAATCAATTCGCCCACCAAAAAGCTTAACTGATCCACTCCGATCATTGATCTCTACGATCGGTAAAAAAGATTGAAAGAAAAAATAGAGACTGACGAAAAAAGATATAAAAAGAACAATCAAACTGATCACAATGATCTTTGCCCAATTTACCTTTTTTTCATAAAGAGGAAGCCCAGCTTTTTTCAAATAAGAATTCGAGAAAGCTTGAAGGTCTTTATACTGAGATGCAACTTGCTCCAAAGAGGAGTATGATCCTTGATCTTTTTCGTTTAAAAGATCGGTTTTCATCGATTCAAAAATCGTCAGTCTTTGACTATAAGGTATGTGAAGAAGATACCTCTCACATTTCTTTGTAAAATCGGAAAGAATCTGATGATCTGGGATCATTTTTTACCCTTTGCTTGGTTTCTGAAGCCTTCTTATAATAGTATAAATGAAAATAAAAGTTGCGAGCTCTAATATTCGATTCGACAATCCTAAAGATGGAAACCATGACTGGAATAATCGAAGGGCAGTCCTTTCAAGTGCTCTTATCGAGTTTTCTCCGGATCTTTTGGGAACCCAAGAAGGACGAAAACCTCAAATTAAAGATCTCGAGACTCTTCTTCCCAACCTTAAGCTCATTGATGATCATCGAGACTGGATGGAAGAAAGAATGTATCCCACTCTTTTTTATAAACCAGAAATCATAAACGTTTTTGAAAGTGGTGACTTTTGGTTAAGTGAGACGCCAAAGGTTCCTGGTAGTAAATCTTTTGATAGTGCTTTTCCTAGGCTTTGTACTTGGGCCAAAATGAGTATCCCCTCCAAAGAACTTTCTTTTTATGCTCTTAACTGTCACCTCGATCATATTCGATCCAGTACTAGAAAAGAGCAAATTAGAGTGCTCATTAAAGAATTTCTTAAAATAAACACGCAAGATCTCCCCTTCCTTCTTATGGGAGACTTCAATGAAGGACCAAATGAAAGTGTTCGGCAAGAACTTAACCAAGGCTTTGATCAGCTTTTTGACTCCTGGTTAAGTCTCAATCAAGTAGAATGCTCTTCTCATCATAATTTTGATGGTAAAGAGGAAGGGCGACGAATTGATTGGATTCTCAATACAGCCCCATTTTTAACTCATAGCGCATTTTTCTTCAAGAATCATATAGATGGAATTTACCCCTCCGATCACTATCCTTATTTCGTTGAATTACTGGTATAAGAAAGTCACCTCAAATAAAGTGTTGATGTAAGATCGTGTTTTGGAAGCTTTAATGCGATGCGAAATGGACTTTTCAAATCAACTTACTGTCCCTCTTACCTGTTGATTTCACAGGAACAATACAAGTATTTGCACATTTTACAAACCTGTCTTTTTCATAGACGAAGAAAAACTATTGGAATACATTTTCACACTAATTATTTAATTATTTAGACTCAAAACAATACAAAGGAGTTTCCATGTTAAAGAAAATGATCGCCGTAACGGCAGCAGTTTTCTCACTAAGCGTATTTGCAACTGATCTAGATCGAGCAAATGAACTTTACAACCAAAGAGGTCTTCAAGGAGCCGAGGCTGGTTATGCGGCACAAGCAGGTCAGATCTATCTTGATCTTGCTAGAACTCGATCAAATACTCTTCAAGAAAAAGCTGAACTACTTACTCATGCCTCAAAAGCTTTCTTTTTTGATGCAATGATTATGTCTGACAGAGACAAGAAAGAAAAACTAAAAAAGTACTGGGCAGCTTATGAGCTTGGTCTTGAAGCATGTAACATCATGGGAACGTCTGCTTGTGATGACAAAAGTCCTGTAAGAGTAAAAGAAGGATTTGATAAAGATGCTCTTGCTCTTGCAATGTACTGGTTAGGTGCTAACTCTGCTAGATGGGGAAAGCTTAAAGGACCATTTACTGCTCTTAGCAAATGGAGAAACATCCTTGAGCCAAGAATTAAGGACATGCTAGTTCTTAACCCAACTGTAAATAACTACGGTCTTCACAGAATTGCTGGTGGAGCTCTAAACGTTCTTGGTGGTGATATTGACGGAAGAGATGCTCTTAATTTCATGACTGAAGCTTTTGAAGGTTCTGCTCACGAAGTGGAAGGAATCTACCTTGCTAACGATATGGCAACTAACGTTTTCTACCTAGATGCTCTTAGAAAAGCTGGTCTTAATGAAAAATACTGTGAGCTTTATGAAGCAATCCTAGAAGCTGAAGAACTTGGTAAAGAAGATCCAGAATTCCTAGAAGCAATGTTTCCTGGAATGGTTGCTGACTACCACTGGGTTATGGAATTTGACTTTCATGCAGAGTCTAAGTTCCCAAGACATTACAGAAGAAAGTGTGATTAATTAATCATTTAGATTTTTTCAATATTAAGAGGGGATTTTAATCCCCTCTTTTTTTAGGCAAAGCAGGAGTAAAAAATGAGACGCATGTTATTAACTATCGGATGCTTAGTGACCACAAGCTCTGTATTCGCAACAAACATGAAGGCCCCTATTTCACTTCCAACCGCTAAAACTCTTCCTCAAGGTGTACGTAACGTTAACCTTAAGGGTGTTTTTGCTAGTGCAAGTGAAAAATATAATTCATATGGTAACCCGGTTGGACTAAGTGATCCCATGTATACCAATGTGACATTTGGAGATTTGATCATAGGAAAAGATGACGGCTTTGATAAGGCCGGAGTTATTTCTAAGATGGAGCTTGTAGGTGCGACTGAAGATACAATCCTCGGAGAAACTACGGGTGATATTAACGTAAAGCCAACGGTGACCGTTCCTGTTTTTGCTTGGGGTTTAACAAATAAATGGACAGCAGCGATAGCCGTTCCCGTCATGAAATACAGTATGGCCGTAGACTCTGGTGTAAGACAAACTAATCCGGGAGTTTACAATCAAGTTGAAAATGAACTTATGGCCGATGGACTTCACGGGGAAAGAGAAGAGCTCAACCGAAAATTCGCGGCCCCTCTAGAAGCTAAGATTATTGAATACGGTTATAAGCCACTT
>CBDUBC010000022.1:0-31352 GCA_965365285.1 uncultured bacterium | reverse complement strand
TTGATTAAAGCTCCTTAAAACATTCCCCTCAACAGTATAATGAAAATCATCCCTAAATGGCCTTAGAGAGTATGAAATCATTTTTTATTGATTAAACCATTCAAAAAATCTACAGGTAGAGGAAAAAAGGTCGTGCTCTTTCCTTCTCCACTTGAGATTTCTTTCATGGTATCGAGATAACGAAGGGTGATGGCGTTTGATTCGGCACCAAGAATTTTAGCCGCTTCCGCTAGTTTAATGGAAGCATCCAGTTCCCCTTGAGCACTAATAACCTTTGCCCTTTTATCTCTTTCTGCCTGGGCCTGTTTGGCCATGGCCCTTTGCATGTCGAGAGGGAGGTCGATGGCCTTAACCTCAACGGCGGTAATCTTGATACCCCATGGCTCCGTTTGCTCATCGAGGATGGTTTGAAGTTTAACATTAATTTTATCTCGATGAGCGAGAATATCATCCAGTTCAAACTGTCCAATAACAGACCTTAGAGTTGTTTGAGAAATTTGAGCAGTAGCAGAATAGTAATCTTCAACGGAGATCACACTTTTGTCAGGATGTTCTACTCTAAAATAAACGACTCCATTAACCTTAATGGTCACGTTATCTCTGGTAATAATATCCTGAGAAGGGATATCCATAGTCACGGTTCTAAGATCCACTCGTCTCATCTTTTCGATCCCAGGGATCAGAATAATAAGCCCTGGTCCCCTTACTCCAACAAATCGTCCAAGTCGAAAAACAACTCCTCGTTCATACTCATTAAGGATTTTAATCGTATTAAAGAGTAAGATGAGAAAAAGAATGATAAAGGGTAAAAAGCTATACATGAGATTACTCCTATATTGATAGAATCATATTATCTTTGTCTTCTTGAAGTACGGTAACGGCCTCGCCTTTTTGATAGATCTTTTGACTTTTTGCCTTCCAGATTTCTCCATGAATTTTAACTTGATAGTAAAGTAGCCCGGGCTCTTCCGTTTCAATCGTCCCAACAATTTTTCCTGTTTTGCCCTCTAAAGAATAGTAGTCTTCTTTGAGCTTTCCGAGTCCTTTTTTGTGATCCCACCAAAAATAAAAGGCCATGGAACCAATAAAAAGAACAATTGCGGCGATACTTCCAAAAATAAGTCCATAACTCACATTCATATAGGCATTATCCGTTCTAAATAAAAACATAGAGCCTGAAATTAAGGCACCTAAACCAAGTAGTGAAAGGATACCGTAACTCGTGACATAAATCTCCATAATAAAAAGAATAAAAGAGAGGATGATTAAACCCATTGCACCAAAGTTAAGAGGAAGAACTTGAAAACCAATGGCCGCAAGAACGAGGGAGACAACACCAATGGAGCCGGCAATCAGACCACCTGGTGCCTGAAGTTCAAAATAAATAAGAGCAGCACCAATAATAAATAAAATATAGGCCAGACCAGGGTTGGCGAAGATATCAAGAAGCTTTTGACCAAAATCCATTTTAAATTCAACAAAACGAGGGTTTTTTGTGGTTAAGACAACCTCACTTCCCTTAAGATTAATTTTTTTACCATCAGTCTGATTAATAAATTCATCAAAGGTGTTCACGATCCCATCAATGAGATTTTGTTCAAGCGCTTCATTCGATTTAAAGGTCTTTGCTTTTTCTACCATTTCTCCAAACGCCTTGACGTTTCGACCTCTTGATTCGGCCATGGACTGTACAATTCCCACAAGTGCGTTAATCGCTTTGGCTTTCACATCTTTTTGTTCAATATCCCCAGACATTTGAATAGGCGTTGCCGCCCCCATACTTGTACCTCTGGACATATAAAGTAGATGCGCTCCACTTGATAAAATCGCTCCTGCACTAGTTGCCGAAGCTCCTTCAGGTGTCACCCAGATGGAAACGGGAATGTCACTGTCTCCAAATTCAGTAAGAATTTCTTGGGTGGTAGAGACGAGCCCTCCAGGGGTATTAAGTTTGATCAGAATAAGATCAAAACCTTCTTTATGGGCCTTTTTAAATCCTTCCTTAATATAGCTTTTGGTTGCGGGATTAATGGAAGAACTAATAGAGAGTTCAAGGATTTGATGAATAGGGTATTCATTTGAAAAAAGGGCACCAGGGAGCAGAAGTAGGAATAAGAGTAGTTTTTTCATGTCTTTGACACTCTATCACGTGTTGAAGGATTTAGTAGACCCGGCGCTTAAATTGTATCGAGCTGGAAGGATTCATTGTGCTTAGCTATAGTAACTTTTTGATCCATTTCCCCTTCAATTAGGGTTTTCAAATTAGAGAGAGCTGGTTTTTCTCCGTGATTGAGAATGATAAGTTGAGGACTTACCTTACTCTCTTTGAGCCAGTTGAGAGTATCAAGGTAATCTGCGTGCGCTGAAAGGGCATTGACGTAGAAGATATCTGCGTTTACCTGAAATTCTTCTTTATGAAGTCTAAGAATTTTCTCACCATCAAGAAGAATTCGACCCTTGGTGCCTTCCGGTTGAAAGCCTACAAGAATAACCCCGTTTCTAGGCTCCTCAATCCGACCTTTAATGTGATGAACAACTCTTCCTCCATCAATCATGCCTGAAGCGCTCACAATAATCATGGCCTGATCTTTTTTTTCGTTGAGATATTTACTATCTTGGACTGTTTCTATCTCTACAAGAGTAGAAGGGAAGATCGTACCGTTTTTTAGGACTTCCTCCTTTACAAAGTTAGGATCCATATTTCGTCGAAAAATACTGTTTGCCTTTCTCGAGAGTGGACTATCAAGATAAACAGGAACCTTAGGAATTTTATCATCTTCCATAAGTCTTTTAATAAGGTAGAGAACATCTTGTGTTCTTCCCACAGAAAAGCTTGGTATAACTGCCACCCCATCTCGTTTGAGGATGGTCTTTAAAAAAAGTTCAAGCACATCAATAGACTCAAGTCTTGAATGAAGTCGGTCTCCGTAGGTTGACTCGAGTACAAGGAAATCGCAGTCGACTAAAGGAGCTGGCTTTTTGAGTAGAATATTACGATCATGTCCAAGATCACCAGAGAAAACGATTTTTTTCTCTCCTTGATCCGTTTTGACCTTAAGTCGAATAAAGCTGGCACCTAGAATATGTCCTGCCCAAAAGAACTCTACACTGAGCTGATCAGAGATTTTCGTTTCTTGATTAAATTCAATCGATTTAAATTGGGTGAGAATCTTTTCAGCATCCGCCTCTGTGTATAAAGGGAGACAAGGCTTATGACTCGAAAAGTTTTTTTTATTGGCGTAGGCCGCATCCTCTTCATGAATTTTAGCGGAATCAATGAGAAGAATTTTACAAAGCTCATAGGTTTCCGGGGTACAGTAAATAGGACCATTATAGTTATTTTTAATGAGTCTTGGGAGTAAACCACTATGGTCAATATGGGCGTGAGTTAAAAAGATGGCAGAGACATCCGTTATAATATTCAGATCGGCCCAATTTCGTGCACGAACTTCGCTGCTTCCCTGATAAAGACCGTAATCAATAAGGTAATTCTCTTGTTTAAGCTCAAGGAATGACTTGGATCCTGTCACCCCTTCAGCGGCTCCTAAAAATGTTAATTTCATTTAATCCCAAATAATTTTGACTTTAGTTTCATACCAACTATCAAGTTTTGGATTGTATTTTTTTTCAATGGCATTTCGTTTAATCTTCATAGTTGGTGTTAAAATACCGCTTTCGGTACTCCATTCATCATTAACAACCGTTATATGACTAAGCTTTTCAAAACTTTCAAGATCATTATTGATTTCTTCAAGAAGATCGTGGAATAGTTTATCAATCATTTTTTGATCTTCTTTAAGAGCACCCTCACTCAGAACGACAAGCGCCATAGGTTGAGGGTATCCAGAGCCCATCACACAGACCTGCTCGATATGAGTGGATCTTGTAAAGAGTTTTTCAATAGGTGTCGGAGCGACGTATTTGCCCTTGGCCGTTTTAAAGAGCTCTTTTACTCTTCCTGTTATTTTAAGGTAGCCTTCAGAGTCCAGTTCCCCTTGATCTCCTGTATGTATCCAGCCCTCATCATCAAGAACCTCTGCCGTTTGTTCAGGGTCTTTATAGTAACCAAGCATATTTGCTTTTGATCGAAGAAGGATTTCTCCATTGGCCTTAATTTTTGTTTCAGCATCTGGCCATGTCTGTCCTACCGTCCCAAACTTAACTTTGCCAGGAAAGTTAATAGTTCCGTAACAAAAGTTTTCAGACATTCCATAAGCTTCATGAATTTCTATACCTAGTTTTTTCCACCACTGGAGAAGATCCATTGAGATAGGAGCGGCACCAGAAACGGCAATTCGACATTTAGATAGTCCCAAAGCTTTTTTAATTTTCTTTTTAATTAGGCAGTTAAGTAGAGGAATTTTAAGGAGAGTGTCTAGTTTCTTTTGAGGCATTTTTCCTAGGATTCCCATTTGAAACTTAGTCCAGATTCTAGGAACAGCAAGAAAAATAGTAGGAGATGTTTCTGCGAGGTTTTGAGGAAAGGTATCAAGACTTTCTGCAAAGCTAACAGATCCACCAGAATAGAGAACTGCAATTTCAATGATAAGTCTTTCTGCTACGTGAGCTAACGGAAGATAGGAGAAAAACTTTTCCTTTTGGTTCAGTTCCAAAAGTTTCATCGCTGTGACAATTGGGCAGGCAAAGCTTTCAAAAGTGTGCATAACCCCTTTAGGTACACCTGTGGTTCCACTGGTGTAAATAATTGTACAAAGTTCTTTGGGGTCTCGGTCGGTATTTCCGTTAAAGACAGATCTTCCTTTACAGAAATCATCCCAGTTTTGACAGTCTGAGTTTTTCCAATGAGGGAAATGAATCCAAGGAATATCATTCTTTAGGCTTACTTTTTGTTTTTCCCACTCATCAAGCTTTCCTGCAAATAATAGTTTTGCTTCACTATGGGTTAAAATCTCTTGAATAGACTCTGAAGTGAGAGTTGGGTATATAGGAACACTCACATGACCTGCCATCCAAATAGCCAGATCGGCCATAATCCAATGCGAACAGTTTTTGGAAAGTATAGCAATTTTACTTTTTTCGGGAAGATTCATTTCAATTAGGGCCTGGGCCATTCTTCGAATTTCTTGTCCTGCCTGGGCCCAAGTCATGTCGTGCCACTGTCCATCAAGAGGTTGTTTAAAAAGAACAGCATTTGGAGAGGTTTTTTCAAAGTGAACAAATCGATCGAGAGGTAGGTTAATTGAATCCGCCATGAGTTTCCCTTATCTAAAGTCTATTTCGCGATAGTCTACGATAGGAGAAATGAGCGCGCAATAAAATTAGGAAAAAAGTAGGGCTCTTAGCGATAAGCTTTTGGTAGTCCTGTCATGATCATCATGAGCTTAATATCCCTTTCATCCACCTTTTTGCGCCATGATAAAAAGTCTTTGATGATATCAGTGGGTGTGGATTTCCAATTCTTCATATAATCTTTATTTGTAAATTGCATCGCATAGGCCATAAACTCTTTTGGCGAAAGCTTGATTTCTTTAAATAATCTAAATGGCATCCATCCAGGAGCGAGGAAATGGGAACTCACATACCCATAAGGAATTCCGTTTTGAAGATAAAGAGCAAGGTCTTCATGAAATCTTTTGGATAAAGCAACAGCATCGGAAAGAACAGATGCAAAACCTTGCATAGAGAAGGTTACATCAATTCCAAATGGATAATGTATAGGTGGTGGGAGATTGTAATCTTCAAGGATTTTTTCTGTTAGAACTCTTGTGGTTCTTCCATTCCCGTTTGAGAGGGTATGAATAGACACGAGTCGATAGTGAAAGTTAGCCGCAGCTCGAACAACGTCCCTATTTATTTTAACCTTGCTGAGATCATTTTTTAAGATAGAGATGGCCTCATCGACATGAGCGGCAAGCCAGTCCTGCATATCCTCACCCATTTGTTGGTCTATTCTATTTTCTCGATATTTATTTCGATTTTTTTGTATTCTCTGACATTGCTCTTCAGAAAGTTTAAGCTCTTGAGTACATCGTGTTAAATTAAAATGATCTCCTGGATTGAGATAAGCAGTCCAACTACTATCTTTGTAATAAACATAAGGATTATCATCTTTAGAACGTAGAATATTTTTAAAGATGGATCGGTGGGAAACAATGCGAGGAAAGCTTTCATTTTCAAACCCGCCTCTCCAGCCTACACCATGATTTCTAATATTACCAAGCTGAGAGTCCTCAATACCCTCAGAATTTCTTCGAAGAGC
This sequence comes from uncultured bacterium, assembly GCA_965365285.1. Taxonomy (GTDB): domain Bacteria; phylum Bdellovibrionota; class Bacteriovoracia; order Bacteriovoracales; family Bacteriovoracaceae; genus JAURDE01. The sequence goes on along the minus strand of CBDUBC010000022.1, from coordinate 25,132 downwards.
CTTGTCTAGTGCAAGAACAATGAGCTTATGCGTCTTGATACTGGTTCTTGAAAGAAGGTTGTGTTGAAGTTGAACGATATGCTTAATATTGAGATCTTTAAGTTGAAAGGTTTTTGCAAATTCTTTTGCCGCAAGATAGCCCTCCAGAGGTCGATCCCCTTGTTGATCAAATCCAGTGAAGTATCTGACATTTCGGTATTGCCCACTAAAATTTGTTTTGAGCATATCGATCATGTCGTAAAAAAAACTTCCCGCAAACCACTTTTCAAAATCCATATACTCAAAGCCCTTATACTTTGATTTGGCTAAATTTAGAATTTGATTTTTTAGAGCATAGGAGCCGCTGTATTTTGAAGGCTGATTTAAAAAACTCGTATCGATTTCCGAGTTATTTTGATTGAGCGTTTGAAGAACTTCCTTATTTTGAGAATAAAGACTCAGAGAAAATGAAAGACCTAATACGAGAACAATATTTTTCATTTATATATCCCTCTTTAGTTTTTTTGATTATACTTGTTTGTCAAATTGATTGGTAGTAGAATCTAGAAATAAAGTCCAGGAGCAGTTTGTGAAATATTTCATTCCACTCATTTTATTTATATTTTCGTTTAATTCCTACTCAAACTGTCAGGGAATGATGGCCAAGGAAAGGTTTCGATTAGCTGCCAAGATTGAAATCGCAAAAAAGAAAAGAGATATGTGGCAGGCTTTAATTCTTAGACAACAAATGAGCCTAATTAAAGGAGCTAAAGATTTTTATAAAGATTATATGGATAATGGCCAAAATGGCCATGAAGTTAAACTCTTTTTTAAAGGAGTGGAGAGAACAGATCTTACTTATGCCAAAAAAGTCTTAGATAAGATTGTAAAAACGAATTCCTATTGTTTTAAATCCAAAAAGACTTCTGAAGTTGTATTTACTAGTATCGAAGATTTGCACTTGGGAATAAAGGAGCGTGCCTTCGATTCCTTTTTAAAAAGTAATTAAGGAAGAAAAATATGAAAATACTAATACTTTTGGTTTCACTTTCTTTATCCTTGAATACTTTTTCTGGGGTTATATCTAAAGAATGTAAAGATGTGCTTAAAGAAGATGTAGCCTGGAACGTTGCAGGCGTGGTGGGAACTACCGCTGGGTTAATTGGTGGAGTTGTTGGTGCTGTATTTACTGGCGGAGTCCTAGCTCCACTAGCTGGTGTGGGTGGTGGCGCACTAATCTACACCTCCGTTAAACTTCATAAATCTCGTAGAGTTTATCAAACCTTTGCAGACTTAGATTCTGATACTAAACCTACCCGATATAGTAAGGGGCTTCTTAAGCTGGCAGAAGAGGTTGGAATGACGGGAGATGAGTTATGGCAACATGCTCAGAAAAACCCGCTTCATTTTTGTTCCAGTTCTGGTATGCCTCGAAAATATGATAAAATTATCGTTTTACTAGGAATGGAAAAAGCAAAGCCTTTGATTCAAAAAGTTCTTTCTGACTGTAGTCCTGAAAATACAAGAAAGAAATTGGGGGTCACGGCGCCACGATTCAATCAACCTGTTTCAGAAAAACAAGCTCAAGATGCTATTCAAAACGGGATTTCAATACTAAATGGCGGAAAACTTAAAGGTTTAGAAAATAGACCATCCTATTTTTATAGTAGTGAAAATGGGTTTACCGATCCTCTCTTTTTCAATAGAGAAAAGTATCAGTTCTTTGTTCATGTGATTCGAAATTCACATAATGAGGGTACTCATAACTATATACTTAATTGGTTTAATGAGTATTTTTCAAGTCTAAAAAAAATCAGTGTTTCTATGGTGGATGAAAAGGATACCGTTCCTTTTGATAACGGTATAGGTCTTCTTTTAAAGTTTGATCCCAAAAATGTAATATCCGCCTACGGTAGAAATATGTCCAGTGACTATATGAAAACGCTTTTAGCGATTAATCAAAATTACCCCTTGATTCCCTCCTCGCATGTTCTCAAAAGTCGGGCCAATTATAAAACACTTAATAATGAAGTTGTTGTACTTAAAAAAACCGATGTTATAGGCTTTTGGATACTAGGGCATGAGCATTCAAATCAACCTCTTTATGAATATTATCCAGTGAAGAAAATGGAAATTCTTCATAAGGCTTGTATGAAGTATAATCTTCCCGTCGTGCTTCTAAAGAGATACAACTCCAAAAAGTTCGGCGAAGTTTTTTAAATATATACTATCAAGGAAGATAGATGGTTATTGGAATTTTATTATCTGCCCTTTGTGGGGTTATTGGCTTACTTCAAGGCGCTCTTAATAAGCAAATGTCGATCAAGATTGGTGTGACCCATACCGTGCTAATCAACATGGTATTAACCTTTATCTTTGCCATTGCCTTTTATTACTTCACGCTTAAATTCCCAAGACTTGTTCCTGAAATGTTTAGGTTAAAAGCTCCTCTTCTCACGTGGCACTGGTGGTATATCTTTCCTGGAATCTTAGGGATGCTTATTGTTTCTCTTGTCCCATGGGCCATTCATGAGGCGGGAATGGTGAAGTTTACAATTGTTCTTGTTGCCGCTCAAATGATTTTTTCTGTTTTTTGGGATATGACGATTGATAAAATTCCTGTGAATACAACAAAAACCTTAGGTATGATCCTCTGTCTTGGAGGAACCTTTCTGATTGTCTATAAAAAATAGGTTAGAGCTCTAATACCACAGGGCAATGATCGGAACCCATGACTTCTGGCATGTGATAGCAGTCCTTAATTTTTTTACCGAAGCTTTTATTCGTGAAAAAATAATCAATTCTCCAACCAATATTTCTTGCTCGACAATCACCTCGATAAGTCCACCAAGTGTATTCTCCTGCTTTTTTAGGATATTTAGTTCGAAAAGCATCGATATAACCTTTCTCAACAAAATCATCCATCCACTTTCTTTCAATAGGGAGAAAGCCACTCGTTTTGGTGTTTGATTTAGGGTTCGCAAGATCAATTTCGTGATGAGCGGTATTGTAGTCTCCCGTTACAATGATATTTCCAGATATCTCTTCAATATATTTTGCTAGAAATTTACAGTAGTCCATCTTATAGGGAACTCGATCATGTTCTCGACCTCCATTGGGAAAATAGCAATTAAAGAGAGTGAAGTTAGGTGTTTTTATGGCGATAGTTCGCCCCTCATCATCAAATTTTTTCTTTCCTAAACCTTTGAGGATTTCAAATTTTTTGACTCTTTTATGAACTAAGATGGCCACACCTGAATATCCCTTTTTAACAGCACTCACATAGAACCCCTTGTAGTCAGGATGTTCGATAATGTCCTTTGGAACTTGATCCTCTTGTGCCTTGGTCTCCTGAAAACAAATGATGTCGAATTTATGGTTATTGACCCAATCCAAAAGGCCTTTTTTATGACAGGCCCGTATCCCATTGATATTCCAACTCGCTATCTTCATGACCTCTCCCTTGCAAACATTCTATGGCGTATTTGAAGCCGATTTTGACGGCCTGTGGACTAAATTTCAAGGCATTAAACACTTAATATTATTATGTAGTAAACTAAATTTATAGAGTTTAGATAAAAAGATATGAAAAATTTTGCCTCAAGACTTTATATTTAAATTCAGGCGCCGAAGAGGCATTAGTTAAACTAAAAACAACTGAGTTTTATCCAAACTTAGTTTAAATCAGGGGAGAGAAAATGCGTTGTTTTGAGAATATTGCAAAGTTGATTAAAACAAAAAGACTAGGTCATCCAAAAGGATACTCGCAGTCAGAATTATCACACTTATTAGGGTATAAAAATGGCCAGTTCATTAGTAACGTTGAAAGGGCCCTTTGTAATATTCCTCTAAAGATGCTTGGAAAAGTTTCTGAGATTCTTGATATTGATAGTGAAGATATTAAGCAAGCGATCCTTAGAGATCACGATAAAACTCTTGATAACTATCTTGAAGTTTCTAGAGCAGAAACAGCAGCTACAAATGTAGCTTCTTTAGAAGAAAGAAGAGAAGAAAAAAGAGAAGAAACAGTATCACCTTTTTCTGAAGCAGGAAGTGATAACTGGAGACAAACAGGATAATTTATCTATCAAATTTGTATATAGAGAAGGCCCTCATCAGAGGGCCTTTTTTATTTGAGACCTTTGTAGGCTAAATAATCATCCATGGATCCTGTGCTCTCCTCTGTATCTGTTATGAAATCAGCATCTCTTTGAGAGGGGAGGAAGTGAGGGTCTTCAATCTCATCTGGATCAGCTTGAAGAGTATTCTCTGTAAGCGAGTGGTTGAGGGAGTAATCATGGTCTGGATTGTATTTATTAATCCTCTTTTCAAGTAAGTCTTTTTCCTCAGGGTTAAGCCCTTCTTCAAAATTACGCACTTGCTCAATAGTATTGTAAAATACCTTCTCAAGCTTTGCCTTTTGGTTGGGGTCTGCTCTGAAGTAGAGTTCATAATATTTTTTACGAGCGGTAATGTGCTGCTCCAAAAGGTTCATATACTTTTTAAAGACTCTTTCCTCTGGTGAAAGGTAAGGACCTTTTCGGTTATTATTCCGTCTTCTATTGTTGTTACGCCGTTTGCCACGATTGTTGTGCTTATGCTGGCTTTTTTTGTAATTCATACCTCCTTTTTATTCCAATTTTTACGTTGTGTAAAAGAAGCAATTTTTGGCACGATGGGACTATGCATACCATTTTATGGTGGTATTTTTCTAAGCACTTTAAATATCGTTGAAATACATGGGAGATTCAAATGGCGAATAAGCGCGTAAAAGTGGCCATCACAGGTGCCGCTGGTCAAATTGGTTATGCTCTAGTTTTTAGAGTTGCTTCGGGACAAATGTTTGGTCCAGATACAGAAGTTGAGCTTCAATTAATCGAACTGCCTCATGCTCTTGGTGCACTTGAAGGTGTAAAAATGGAACTCGATGATTGTGCCTTTCCACTTCTAAAAAATGTAGTTTGTACAGATGACATCAATGTTGGTTTTAAAGATGCAGACTGGGCGGTTCTTGTTGGATCAGTTCCAAGAAAAGACGGTATGGAAAGAAGCGACCTTCTTAATATCAACGGTAAAATCTTTACTGCACAAGGTAAGGCCATAAGCGATAATGCCAAACCAACATGTAAAGTGTTTGTTGTTGGGAACCCATGTAATACAAACTGTTTGATTGCAATGAATAATGCTCCAAATATTCCAAATGAGAATTTCTTTGCGATGACTTCTCTTGATGAAAACCGAGCTAAAACTCAACTCGCCCAAAAGGCAGGAGTGGATGTAACTGCTGTTACTCAAATGACTATTTGGGGTAACCACTCCGCCACTCAATATCCAGATTTCTATAACTGTAAGATCAACGGAAAGCCTGCTGCTGAAGTGATCAATGATGAAAACTGGCTTAAAAACGAATTCATTAGTGTTGTTCAAAAAAGAGGGGCAGCAATTATCAAAGCAAGAGGAGCTTCTTCAGCTGCCTCGGCCGCGAATGCTGCTGTTGATGGAATCTATAACTTGACTCATGACACTCCAGAAGGTGAGACCTTCTCCATGTGTCTGGCCGCTAAAGGAGAGTATGGAGTTGATGAAGGGCTCATCTTTTCATTTCCATGCAGAGTAGAAAATGGAGAGCTTAAAGTAATTCAAGGTATCGAGCATAATGAGTTTGGAAAAGAAAAACTCAACGCCACTTTGACAGAGCTTCAAGGTGAAAGAGATACAGTTAAATCTCAAGGTCTTATATAATAGCAATGCCTTTGGGTGAGATCACTCACTCAAAGGCGTCTTTACAATAGAGGCGCAATTTTCTCTTCGAGATCTTTAACTAAAGTTTTCCAATATTGATCTTCGGGAAGATTACTAGGAGTGAAAAGATCTTTTGCTCCTAGATCCTTATTCACCATTTCATTGAAATCAATTAATCGAATACTATATTCTCGAGCTACCCTTCTTTTAATACTATTAACGAGGACAGAGTCTTTGATTGCTGAACAATCAAGGGCATTGGCATAGCGAAGGGCCTGTAAGGCCACATCACTTCTCCCGAGCTCTAAAAAGGTTTTTCCATAAAGGTACCATACTTTCGCATTGGCCAAGGTGGAGTTCTTAAATAGCTCTAGGATAGAGAGTGCTTCTTTAATTTTTCCGTTTTGAAGGAGGACTTCCACTTTATAGAGCTCATTTCGAAACTTATCATTGGTGGCCGCCTTGCAGACACTTGGTTCTTGAAGAAGATTGACTGGAGTGGTGAGGATAAGAAGCTCTGATTTATTATTTAGGGTTATAGCAGAAAGCTCTCTTAGGGCAAGTTCAAAGAGCTTAAGATTAATTTCATTTTTTTGAAGCTCCTCTTTGGGCCCTAAAATCTCAAGGGATTCTTCAAATTGCCCTAAATGGATATACTGAGGGAGATAGAAAAAATAACGAGAGGTAATAGGGAAACGCTCAATCCAGCTGAGGACATTGATATCCGCATACTGTTCAAAGTTTTTTTGAATACGTTTGTAATGTTTGACGTTAAAGAGCTTTTCTAAAAACTCTTCACTTCCTCCAAGATAAATGATGGCGACAGGAAACTTTTTTAAAGATTTGATCTTATCAAGAGTCCTATGGATACCCTCTTTAGGTGAGGCCCAATTATAGATTTTGACCTTTTGGCTAAAGGTTTGAAAAAAGAGGTCTTGCAGCATTGGTATGAATTCTCCAAGATAGAGGGCCTGACGATCGCCCACGAGGAGGACATCCGCTTGCTCGGCGAGGAGGAGTTCGGGATAGTTTTGTTTTTTGATAGTGTAGGTATAGGGAAACCGCTGAGTAGGAACATCCTTAAAAAAGAATATTGCTGCAGCGAGTAGTAAAACCAAAAAAAGGACAAAATTCTTCATGAAAATAAACCCTTGAGACTTCTCTATTTTATCTGGATTCATGGATTAATGCATTATTTTTATCCCTCCCTTCATTGCCGAACATGGGAAGTTTCGCTATAAGTCTTTGGAGTAAAGTGTCATATGAGAGGATCCCATGGTTCCTGAGTTATTAGCTCCGGCCGGAAATTTAGATAAATTAAAGATCGTCGTCGCCTACGGTGCCAATGCTGTTTACCTTGGTGGCAAAAATCAGTTCGGTCTCCGAGCCGCCAGTGAGAATTTTTCTGAAGAAGAACTCATGGAGGCCGTCCATATTTGTCATCAAAATGATGTGAAAGTCTATGTTGTTCTCAATAGCTTCTTTCACGACAAAGAAATTCATCAACTTCCAAGCTACCTCAATTTCCTATCTCAAATCGGTATTGATGCCGTTATCGTAAGTGATCTTGGTGTAGTAGAGATTGTAAAAAAGAATTGTGATATCCCTATCCACCTTTCTACCCAAAGTTCTTGTCTTAATGCATACAGTGCTCAGTTTTGGAAAAATAGGGGTGTAGAGAGAATTGTATTAGGAAGAGAAGTTAGTCTTTTAGATGCTCAAAAAATTAAAAAACAAGTCGATATAGAACTAGAAATGTTCGTCCACGGATCTATGTGCATGGCCTACTCAGGGAATTGTGTTATCTCAAATTATACCTCTGGAAGAGACAGTAACCGAGGTGGATGTGCTCATAGTTGTCGTTTTGAATATGAGCTTGACCATGAAGGAACCAAGGTAGTCGATACCTTTATGAGTTCTAAAGATCTTTTTGGTTTAAAACTTCTTAAAGAATATAAAGAGGCGGGGATCTGCTCTCTTAAAATAGAGGGACGGATGAAAGGTCCTCTATATGCAGGAACTATCACTAAAGTTTATGCTGAGGCCTTAAAGGTTTTAGAAGAAAAAGGTGATTTTACCACCGAGCAACTCCAAATTTGGGAGTCTGAACTGCAAAAAGTCTCCCATCGAGAGTATACGGAGGCCTCTTTAATAGAGAAGGCATCGGGAGAGTCTATTTATCATCAAAGAGACGAAAGTGTTCGAAACTATGATGTCGTAGGGGTCGTCGCTGATGTTGTCCCCAATCAATGCACCGTTATTGAAGTCAGAAAAAAGTTTCATAAAAATGATCTGCTTGAAATTCTCTCTTTTAAAGGACCTGTAAAAGAGGTGAAATCAAGCTTTATTAAGCTTATGAATAATATGGATCTTGAAATTACAAATCCTGGTGGTCTGGTTAAGGTTCCTTATATTGAGGGTATTGAAACTCATAATATAGTGAGGAAAAGAGTATGAATCTTATAGTCTCATTATCTCAAGGGCCTTTAATTAATCAAGCTAAAGAAGTGCTCGTCATGCCTAAAGAGCTCTCTCGACATGGATCTGATGACCTTCAAACTTGTTTGGGTAAACTAGATAAAATTAGCGCTAAAAAAGTTCTTGTTTGGGACATTCTCATGGTCCAAAAGGACTTTGAAAAGGCATTAGAGACCTTTCAAAAATTTGATCTCTTTTTATTTGATGCTATTCGAGTTCAAGACCTTGGGGCCTTTGAGTATATTAAATCTCATTATCCTCAAATGAAGCTTCAATTCAATGCGGAAACTGGGTTTCATAATACCACCTCCCTAGAAGCATTGTGTGAATCCACACCGAACCTGGAAAAGATTGTTCTCAGTCTCGAGTTGAGTAAAAAGATGCTAACTGAAATTGTAGAGCATCTTAAGAAATATAAAGTACAGTTTGAAGTTATGGGGATCGGACCTCTCCTTCTTTTTTATACCCCCAGAAACCTTCTTTCTACTCACTTTGAAAGATCTGAACATTCCGCTCTGGTTGTCAGTGGAAAAAGTGAAGAAACCCCCCATCAAGGTTTTCGTATTGTTGAAAACGATCATGGAACCTTTATGTTTCATCCCAAAGATCATCTCCTTTTAGAGCATCTTGATGATTTGAAGGCCATAGGAATTTCGGATATAAGATTGGATAGTGCTGAACTCAGTGAGCAGGCCTATGAATATATGCAAACGAGAGAGTCCTCTTTTTTAGAGAAAATTAAAAAAGTAAGACCCCATATCAAAGGTTATTTTCAAACCAATAAAAGTGATATCCTTTTTTCGAGACTTAAAAATAAACATTTTTCTAAAAAAGGTGAAGGCTTTATTGGTGAGGTGATCTCCTCTCATAAAGACTCTTATGTTGCGATTAAAGTACAAAATCAAAATATTAAGGTTGGGGACTTTGTTAAGATTGTAACCCCAGAGTCAAAAGAGAAGCGAATCAAAGTTAAGAATTTATGGGATTCCGCTGGTAGCGAACTCAATCAAGCGCCAAAAAATAGCCTAGTTCTCATGGACTTTGTAAAGGGAGTGAGTAAACGCTCTTTTGTCTACCTTAGTCCAAAAGTCTAAGCCCTATCTTTCCAATTTCATAGTGTCTTAAGATTCCCTCGTATTGCTTACGGTATTTTTCAGGTCCCCAAATAATGACGGGGACAGGAGTATTGGTGTGAGCACCCGTTCCCCATGCACTATTATTGTATTTAGAGAGAGTAAGACCTAAAAGATCGACTCGAGTGCTTTCCCCATAAATATAGAAATATTTTAGAAGACTATTCATTTTGGGGTAGGATTTAGTTTTAAGAGAACGAATTTCTTCATGATAGGTATCATTAGCTTCCGATTCTAAAATATTTTTGGCCTCCGAAAGTGAGATTTTAAATTCACTATTTTGATTGACGATTTCTCTGAGCTTTCGAGGAGTAAGATCGGCTTGGGTAAAAAACTCTGATAACATATCATCTAAACTTTTTTTCTGAGCGTAAATGGCATCAAGAAGGGATTGAGGAGCGAAATTGGCCTGAACCTGATAGGTTTGTCCTCCCTTCAGTTTAACGGGACCTGGAATATTAAGTCTCGATTGAGAGAAACCGAAGCTACCCGTTTCATGATCGGCCGTGATGACAATTAAAGTGTCCTCCTGATTTTTAGACCATTCATGGAGATAGTGAAGGACCTCATCCAGTTTAAGCATTTCATGAAGCATAGTGGCCGTATCATTACTATGAGCTGCCCAATCAATTTGTCCGGCCTCAATCATAAGAAAAAAGCCTTTGTCATTATTTTCGAGGTTTCTAATTGTCGCCTTGGTCATTTCTAGTAGAGTTGGCTGCTGTCGCGTTTTATCCTTTTTGGTCTGAGTATGAACAATTCCATTCATCATGCCCGACTCTGAAAATAAACCAAGGATTTTTCCTTTGCTCTTTTTTAGGGAGTCCAGATCGAAGACGGTCTCATAGCCTTTATCTTGGGCCTCTTTTATAAGGTTTCGCTCATCTTTTCTTTTAGAAGAAACTTTAAATGGAAATTTCGTACTATTATTTTGAGGAATAAAATGTCTTAATCCACCCGATAAGAGAATATCGACAGAAGAGTTTTCTACATATTGCTCGGCAATTTCATTCTCCATATTTCGACTGATGACATGAGTCGCAAATGCTGCAGGTGTTGCATGCGTCGCCCGAGTATCAGAAATAAGACCAGTCGACATGCCTAGGGATTTAGCCTTTTCTAGAATGGTTTGAACGGACTTACCATCATGATCCATCCCAACCACTCCGGGTCTTGTGATCGCTCCTGTGGACAGGTGAGTTGCCGAGGTTGCACTATCCATAACTAGGGAGTTGTAGGGGCTATGGGTAGAAAGAGTGAAATGAGATCCTTCTTTGATAAATTTTTCAAAACCCGATTCCTTGTACTCCGCAGATTTAGCGTGTCTTAGATAGTTTAGAAGAAGGCCTACTTGTTGAGGGCCCATTCCATCTCCAATAATGTAGATTATATTTTTAGGTCCTTTTCTTTGATGAATGGACGTTGAAGAACAAGAGAGGAGCAATAAAATGAGAGCTAAGTATTTCATGATTTTTTCCTTTGGAACAGTCTAAAAATAACAGGAATTCCACCGTTCTCAAATTTTAACCATTCCAAATCCTGATAATTTTTTGGAATATTTATTTTTTTTATAAATTCTTGGGGGCCAACAATCCCCATCATTTGAGGATGTCCCCATTTTTCACAGGCTCTGATACATCGATTAAAGAGATCTACTTTTTCACCCTCTGTTTTGAGTCTCTTTCCATAGGGGGGATTTATAAGGGTCAGATCGACAGAGGGAAAGGAGGATGAGGGTTCCTTGAAAAAATCAGCATCAATAAACTCGGCATTAAGATTTGCATGAGAGAAGTTACTTTTAAAAGCTTTTTGAGCGGCCTGAGACTGATCCAAACCAATGAGTTCATAGCTTTTGAGTTCAGGCGAACTTATTTCACTTTTCTGATGATTAAAAAGAGGAAAATGGATGAAATCAAAATCTCTTTGATTATTGAGTTGATTAAAGAGAGCGGCTTCTAGAAGTAGAGTTCCTGAGCCTGACATGGGATTAAATAGGGTTTTTATCTCTCCCTCATAAAAATTTTTACAGTGAGCAAACATAGCGGCCGCGAGATTTTCTCGTAAGGAGGCGACGGAGTTTTGTACCTTAATTCCTCTTTTATGCAGCCTTTCTCCCGAGGTGTTTATACTTATAGTGCATTGATCATCGATAAAGCGAAAGAAGATGTCACAATTTCTTGGTCCATCTAGAAATTTTCCTTTTTGAGGGTTTCCTTTTCTGTATGCCTTAAAAGCATCATGAAAGGTTTTTTCAATTTTTCTTGAGTCAAAAATACGGCTATTTTTAGAGCTTACATGAATTTGAGTTGGTTCTTTTGAAATATAATGATTCCACGGAACCTTTTTTAGTTTATTAAATAGCTTTGGAAAGTCTCGGCATTTGAAGCTTTGAACTCTCAAAAGAACGCGATTGGGGATTTTGAGGAGATAATTGAGTGCGAGTCCTTGGTGGAGTTCAAGACTTAGTTCAATCCCGCCTTTGACGAGATTTGCCTCAACAGGGCCGTGTTTATCAAGAAGTTCTTGATAAGCAAGCTTTTCTAGCCCGTTTGGTACTATAATAAAAAAATCGTATTTCTCTTTGGACCCATTCATCTCTACCTTATAATATAATTTATATTCTAGTGCTAGGGGATAAGTTTCTGTTAAAAAATGCATTTTACCAATATAGAGAGGATTTTGGTCTAGGACGAACGGCCCTTTTGATCCTGAGCTACACCATTCTCTATTTTTTAGTAACGGCCATTTGGGTGAAGCCTCTATGGTATCTACTCGTGCCTGTGATGATCTGTCTAATTCTCTTATTTTTTCGTCAGAGGATTTTAGAAAGTGGGTCTCTTACAAAGTTTTTAAGTAATATTCCCATCCCTTTTAGTTTTGCTTTGTTTGGGTATATTTCCGTTGGAGATATCGATCGCCATTTTAATAAACTTAAAAGAATGGATGATTTGGCCATCGCCTTTGATTCATTATTTAGTGCTAAACCTATCGCCTTAGTTTTTGAGGAGCTTATGCATCCTTTTCCTTTATTAAAAGTGATTTTTTACGACCTTTTAATGATCAGTTATTTTTTATACTTTCTTGTTCCTTTCGTTGGAGGAATTCTTCTTTATCGCCAGTTTTCTCATAAGCTCAAACATAAAATCGGGCAGTTTGTTTTTGCCATTGCACTTTTTTATATGATTAATTATTTGTTTTATATTCTTGTTCCAATTACTGGACCTCAATATTATCAGGCCGATTTATTTCAGAGTACCCTGCCATTTTCCCCTCTAGGAGAACTTCTTTCCTCTATTATTCAACGCTATCATTATACTCTGATCGATTGCTTCCCAAGTGGCCATTTTGGCATTTGTTTTCTCGTAACGCTTTTTCTCTACCGTTATAATAATATAGGGTATTTTATCCTTGGTTTGATCTGCTTTTTTGTCCTTCTGGCAACTTTGGCCTTACGTTATCATTATATGTTTGATCTCTTTTTCTCATTGTTCCTTGTTTATTTTGTCTTTAAAGTATCTGAAATTCTGTACCCTATAAATTTTTGCGTCTCTTTATTCCGGGAAGAATAATATCTTTAAAAGGTAGAAATTCTTCGTTATAAGGACTCATGAAAAAAGGTCAGTTGATTCTTATTCCCACTCCTTTAAAGGAAGAACTTCCTCTAGAGCCTGTCGCTCTTGAGAACCTTCGTTCCTCTCTCACTCAAGATCACGTTCTTTACTGTGTAGAAGATATAAAACCAGGTAGAAAGAGATGGCTGAGTTGGGGGCTACCCCGTGAAAGAGTCGAAGATCTCGTTTGCTATAACGAACACACTCGAGAAGAGATCCGCGAAGAACTCTTTAAAAAGATGAAAGACGGATATACCGTTTTTTTGATGAGTGATGGTGGTCTTCCTGCCTTTTGTGACCCAGGAAAAGATCTCGTAAAAGGATGTCACGAAAAAGGAATTAAGGTCAGTGCAACTCCATTTCCGCATAGTATCTCACTTGCTCTGGCCCTTTCAGGAATTGATCATGATCGCTTTTATTTCGCTGGATTTCCTCCTCGTGAAAAGGAACAAAGAAGAGAATATTTAAAGGATTTGATGGGCAGAAAAGAGACAGTGGTCCTGATGGATGCCCCTTATAGGATGGCCAAATTATGTCTAGAGTTAGAAAAGCTTGATTCCTCAAGAAAAGCCTTCCTTGGAATAGAACTCAATGGAGAGGATCAAGAACTTTTATACGCCTCATTAAAAACACTTACGAAGAAAGTTGAGGGGCGAAAGGCTGAGTTTATCCTCATTCTTGATAACGCGCATAGTAAATAGTTTATATGGCCTAACTTAGTGCATCCTTGTATATTCTGCCTCTATGACAACTGATATCGAGCAACGAAAAAAAGATCATATCGAATTGACGACCAAGGCCCAAACAACGAAGCCTGATGATCGCTTTAGCTATGAGCCCCTCTTTTCGTCCCATCCCGTCAGCATGGATCCGATAACCAAAACAGAGTTTCTAGGCCATAGCCTTGGAGCTCCCATTTGGATTTCCAGTATGACTGGAGGGACAGAGCTTGCCTACAAAATAAATACAAACCTCGCCAAAGTGGCCAATAAATACAGATTAGGAATGGGCCTTGGAAGTTGCCGTCCTCTTCTTGATGGTAAAGACCGATTTGATGATTTTAATATGAGGCCTTTGCTGGGAGATGATCTCCCTCTCTACTGTAATTTAGGCATCTGCCAGGTAGAAGATCTCCTTGATCAAAAGCGAGAAAGGGATATGGAGGCCCTTGTAAAACAAGTTCAAGCTAATGGACTCATTGTTCATATTAATCCTCTTCAAGAATGGTTTCAGGATGAAGGAGATCGATTAAAAAGATCCCCTCTTGAGATTCTTCGAGAGCTACTTGAGAAGACTAATTTTAAGGTAATTGTCAAAGAAGTAGGGCAGGGGATGGGACCTAAAAGTCTCGAGGCCCTAATGAGGCTTCCTCTAGCGGCCATCGATTTTGGTGCTTTTGGTGGTACTAATTTCTCATATTTGGAGATCTTGCGATCCCAAAATGGTCTTAGTGACAACATGTGTCTAGTTGGCCATACCGCAGAGCAGATGGTAGAAAACGTCCTTGTTTTAAAAGAAATTCTAGGTACGAGCGTCCAATGCAAAAACTTCATTGTTTCAGGTGGCGTGAAAGATTATTTACAAGGATTTTACTTAATTCAAAAATTAGGTGCTCCAAGCCTTTATGGACATGCCAAAATGTTTTTGGAATACGCCAGCAAGGGCTATGAGAATTTAGATAAGTATGTCGAAAGTCAAATACGTGGACTATCGATGGCCTATAAGTTTTTGACTATTAAAAATTAGGAGACTCATTTGATCCTTTCTGGTTTTTCAAAATTATCTAAAGATAAGAAAATTGATCTTCTTCTCAATCATTGCTTTGGAAATGAGACTCAAGAAAAAAAGAAGCTTCTTGAAAGTTTCTGGCATCAGGACGAAACTAAGCAAAAACAATTTGATGAGTTCTCAGAAAATACTTTAACCAATTTTTACTGCCCCTATGGAGTCGTTCCTGATTTTAAAATGAATGGGAAAAACTATTGGGTCCCCATGGTCATTGAAGAAAGCAGTGTCGTTGCGGCCGCTTGTCGAAGTGCCAAGTACTGGTCAACTCGAGGGGGATTCCACGCCGAAGTTGTTGATGTCAAAAAAACAGGACAAGTCCATTTTACTTGGGAAGGAGAATCTCAAGTCCTCAAAGACTATTTCAAAACTGTTAAAAAAGATCTGCTTGAATATCTAAAACCACTTACAATGAATATGGAGAAAAGGGGAGGAGGCCTTCTCGATCTTGAACTCATTGATAAAACTGCGGATGAACCTCATTACTATCAATTGATGGTTACTTTTAACACTTGCGATGCGATGGGTGCCAATTTTATTAATACCGTTTTAGAGGCCCTCGCAAAAAAATGGGAAGAAACGGTTGGTGCAGAAGAAAGCTTTACTAAGGAAAGTCGAGAGATCTTGACGATCATGTCTATCCTATCCAATTACACCCCAGAGTGCCTTGTTCGAGCATGGGTAGAATGTGACATTGAGGAGCTTGCTGACCCTAAAATTGAAATGGGTCCAGAGCTGTTTGCTAAAAAAATCGATATGGCCGTTAAAGTGGCTACAATCGATGTTTATCGAGCAACGACTCACAATAAAGGGATCTTTAACGGTATCGATGCTGTCGTACTTGCGACAGGAAATGATTTTAGAGCAGTGGAAGCCTGTGCGCATGCTTACGCAGCTCGAGACGGACAATATAAAAGTTTAAGCAAAGTAGATTTTGACGGTAAGAAATTTAGGTTTAGCCTAGAAATACCTCTTTCTTTAGGGACCGTTGGGGGGCTCACTCGTCTTCATCCAATGGCCAAAATGAGCCTTGAACTTCTTGGAAACCCAAGTGCTGCAGAACTAATGATGATTACGGCCTCTGTAGGACTTGCTCAAAACTTTGCCGCTCTTCGTTCTTTGGTCACCAGTGGTATTCAAAAAGGGCACATGAAAATGCACCTTCTTAATATCCTCAATCATTTTGAGGCCAGTGATCAGGAAAAAGAAATGGCATTGGAATATTTTAAAACTGTGACAGTTTCTTTTAAGGCCGTTCAAGATTTTTTAAGAGAAAAAAGGGATTATCAATAAATGTATACTAACGAACTAGAGAACGGAAATAAACTCTATGGTGAGACGCCTAAGTCTCTCATCCCACAGGAGAAAGAGGGAGAGCATCGTTTTTTTGGAAGAGGCAAGATTCTTCTTTCAGGGGAGTATTTTGTTCTTGATGGTGCCAAGGCCGTCGCTCTTCCTACAGTCTATGGTCAATCGCTAACGGTGACCTTTAAAAAGTCTTACAGTCCTAAAATTTACTGGGAATCAAAAGATTACGAAGGAAATACCTGGCTCAAGACAAGCTTTGAGTTTTGGCGATTTGAATCTCTTGATGAAAATAAAGATCACCCTGAAGTGAAGACGCTACAAAATCTTTTAAGAAAGGCAAGAGAGCTTAATAGTCATTTTTTAAGAGAAGAAAACATAGATGTTTTTGTTGAGACAAAACTTGATTTCCCTCTCGACTGGGGGCTCGGTTCAAGTTCCACTTTAATTTACAATATTGCTCAATGGGCCTATGTCTCTCCATTTACTCTTGCTTTCGAAACTTTTGGTGGAAGTGGTTATGATATTGCTTGCGCTCAAACAGAAGGCCCTCTGCTTTATGAAAAAGGTGATGAAGGTCCTCATTGGAAAATCGTTCACTTTAATCCAAGCTTTAAAGAAAACCTCTATTTTGTTCATCTCGGAAAGAAACAAAAAACAAGAGAATCCATTGATATGTATAAAACCCGCGGTCCTCATCGACTTGAGGTGATCCAAGAGATTTCAGAGATTAGTGAAAAAATTATTTCTGCTCAAAACTTGGCAGAGTTTGAAAATCTTATTGGTCGCCATGAGCGACTGGTTTCTAATGAGCTCGATCTTCCTCCTGCGAAACTCCTCTATTTTAACGATTATGAAGGTAAAGTAAAATCATTAGGAGCATGGGGTGGAGATTTTGTACTTGCCACTTCTCGTAAAAGTAAAGAGGAGACGGTTAAGTACTTCCAGAATAAAGGTTTTCCTGTAGTGAAAACCTATGATGAGATGATTAACATGAATTCTTATCTATTTCAGGTTTAAGGAGAAGTGATGAAAGGAAAAATGACTTGGGTTTCTCCTTCCAATATTGCTCTTATTAAATACTGGGGAAAAAAACCGAATCAAATTCCTTGTAACCCCTCAATCAGCTTTACTCTTAAAGACTCTGTGACTACTACAAGCTGTGAATGGGAAGAATCCGACTCGTCTCAATTTGAACTTCGATTTGAAGGTAATCGAAATGAGAAGTTTGAACAAAGAGTAGGGAAGTATCTTGACTCCTTAAATAAAGAACTCCCTTTTCTTAAAAGACTTCATCTTATTTTTGATACTAAAAATACCTTTCCTCATAGTGCAGGGATTGCTTCGAGTGCATCGAGCTTTAGCTCTTTTGCTCTCATTCTCACTCAACTCGAAACTTTGCTCGAAGGAAAAAACTATTCTGAAAGAGAATTCATGGATCGGGCCAGCTACCTAGCTAGGCTTGGTTCAGGAAGTGCCTGTCGATCCGTCTTTGGTCCGGTATGCGCATGGAGAGATGATCTCCTGGGTGAGCCTGTAGAAACCCATGAAATTTTTAAAAGTTATCGCGACACCATTGTTATTATAGATCAAGGGACCAAGGCCGTATCAAGCTCACAAGGTCATGCTCTTATGAATTCTCACCCTTTTGCAACTCATCGCTATGAAATGGCACAAGACCATTTTAAAAAGGTTTGTGAAATCCTTAAAACCGGTGATGCTCATGCTTTAGGTAAAATTCTAGAACATGAGGCCCTCACTCTTCATGGTCTTATGATGAGCTCACCAACACCTTACATCCTTATGAAGCCTTCCACGATAGAAGTCATTGATAAGGTGAAGACCTTTAGAAGAGATCATAAAGTACCACTTTATTTCACTCTCGATGCTGGTCCTAACGTTCACCTCCTCTACCCAAAAGAATATGAACCACAGGTGACGATTTTTATTCAAAATAATTTTAAGCAATATGGACTCATTTTTGATCAAGTAGGATCAGGACCAAAGCTTAAAGAGTCTGAAGTCTATTAAGTATGGAAAGATGTTTTTACTCTAAAGTTCTTCTTTTTGGTGAATACAGCGTCATTAAAGATTCCATGGCGCTCTCCATTCCTTACCCTTTATTTGAAGGAAAGCTTATCTTTGGTCGTAACCAAACTCCTAATATCGATCCTGAGCTTAAGGCCATTAGTAAATACCTATCTAATATTGAGGGAAAAAATACTGATGAATTTTATTTTGATAACGCAAGTTTTGAGTTTGACATCGGTCAGGGGCTTCGATTTGATAGTACGATACCACAAGGTTATGGAGTAGGGAGTTCTGGGGCCCTTTGTGCTGCTTTATATGACCGTTATAGAACTCATAAAGAAGATCTTGAAATTCATCGCCTTCAAGAGATTTTTTCTGAGATGGAATCTCATTTTCATGGCAAAAGCTCAGGAGTTGATCCGTTAATTAGTTACCTTAATAGCCCTCTTTTAAAAGATGAAAATAGACAGTTAAAAGTCGTTAAGACACCTCACTTTTTAAAAAAGGGAGAAGGAGCTATCTTTCTTCTCAATACAACGAGACCGAGAAGAACTGAACCTTTAGTTAATCTCTTTCTTGAAAAGTGCAAAAATACTGAATTTGATAATCTCATGACCAGTGTTCTTGCACCTATTACCAACCGATGTATTAATTCATTTTTAGAGGCCGATATTTCTTCTCTATATGAATTCTTTAGAGAGCTTAGTGACTTTCAAAGACGTTATTTCTTTCCGATGATTCCTCAGCTTTATCAAGATGTATGGCTTGAGGGGCTTAAGTCAGAAAGCTTTTATTTAAAGCTTTGTGGTGCTGGAGGAGGAGGATTTCTTCTGGGAATGACCAAAAACTTTGCTCAGGCAAGAAATAGCCTTAAAAATCACGAAATTAGACCGCTCTTTTTCTTTTAAATAAACTTAATTGAGAAGACCGAATGGCCGAATAGCTTCTATGGTCTATAAAGTCTTAAAATGGCTTGGAGTTCTTATACTCCTTGCAGTCTCTACCATGAGTTTATTTCTCTACCAATTTCGAGTCGAAATTGAAAGAAGTTCTTTGAGTCCAGAAATGAAAAGTTTTTTGGCCTATCCATCACTATTTGAAGATGAAATTTATGATGTCAGAGAAAATTTTGTTCGCGATAAAAGTAAACAAGATCAAGAACAGGTTCTCGCGGCCATTGATGATGCCAGTCTGAAAAAAATTGGGAGATTTCCTTGGCCAAGAAAAGTTTGGCATGATCTTCTTTATTCGCTTAAGGACTATGGTGTGAAGATGGTGGTCTTCGATGTAATCTTTTCTGAAGAGGAGCGCTATCTCAAAAAAGAAGATGGTCTCACGCCTGATGAGATGCTTGCTAAAGCAATTAAAGACTTTCAATCCGATGAAGATCATCATGTCGTTCTCTCCTACAGTATTGTGGATGCTACTGATCATCCTGATCTTCGTTTTAAAGAGGCACCAGATAGTCTTTATAATTTTATGATTAATTCCAATGAAGCGGGGGAGATTACTCTTCTCAAAAAAGCCGTAAATAAGATGACCTATCCGATTCAACCGCTTTTGAAGGCAAATCCATCTCTTGGATATATTGCTGCCGATGAAGATCCCGATGGTATTTTTCGTCATTATAGTCTTCTTGCAGGAGTTGATGGACTTTATTTCCCCTCCCTTGCTCTTCAAACCTATATTCTCGCAAGTAAGGATAGCCCTCAGCTCAATATTAATTTGAGTGGTGATGCTAAACTTCAGTTAAAAACAGGAACTATGAATCTTAATTATGAGGGAGAGTCTAAAGTGAGATGGCTAGGAGGCTATGATAATTATCCTGTTATTGGAATCTCACAAATCCTTTACCCAGAAAATGAAGAGATTAAAAATAAAATTAAAGAGATGATTAAAGATAAAATCGTTTTTATTGGTTCAACAAGTTTTGGTGCCCACGACTTTAGACATACTCCAATCGATGCTAAGCTTCCTGGAGTTTTTCTTCATATGAATAAGCTTAGCATGCTTCAAAATGGTTTTTTTCATGAAAACCGGGATCAATCGCTTCTTTTTTCCTGGGGACTTCTCATTCTTGGTACTCTAATCATGATTCTTTTAAGTTTTGCCCATAATGCAATTTTAGATATTTCCTGGGTTCTTCTTTTCACAGTTGGTACCCTCGTCGCTGATTACTTTTATTTTATGCCTCATGGTTATGAGATATTAATTTTCTTTCCCATTATTACCGTTGTGGGAACCTATTCCTGGGATACACTGATTAATTTTTATGTGGCCAACAAAGATAAGCAGTTTTTAAAAGATGCTTTTGGAAACTATATTTCACCAGAACTCATCGATATGATGTATAAGTCCGGTGAAAGGCCATCTTTAGGTGGGGAGGAAAAAGTACTTACCGCTTATTTTACCGATATACAAAGTTTTTCAACCTTTAGTGAAAAGCTTACTCCAAGTGAGCTCGTAGAACTTTTAAATGAATATTTAACCAAAATGACAGACATCCTTCTTGAAGAAGGGGGAACTCTTGATAAGTATGAAGGGGATGCGATCATAGCTTTCTTTGGGGCACCTCTTTCTTTTGAGGATCATGCTGACCGGGCCTGTCGAGTGGCGGCCAGGATGCAAATGGCGCTGATAGAACTTCGAGAAAAATGGGTGAAAGAGGGAGATAAGTGGCCTGATATCGTTAAGCAGATGCGAATGAGAATAGGAGTCAATTCCGGGGCCATGGTAACGGGAAATATGGGAAGTAAATCGCGAATGAATTACACCATGATGGGAGATGCTGTGAACCTTGCGGCCAGACTCGAGGAAGCTGCTAAACAGTATGGTGTCTTTACTCAAGTGAGTGAGTTCACAATAGATCTTATCAAAGGTGATGAGTTTTTGTGGCGAGAGCTGGATACTGTTCGAGTTGTCGGTAAAAGTGAGCCAGTGACTACTTATGAGCTAATTAGTCTAAATGAATATGCGGATTCTAATTTAAAGGATCTAAAAAAACATTTTGAAGAAGGAATTCAACTTTATAAATCGGAAAAATGGGATGAAGCAATCGCATCCTTTGAGAAATCTTTAGAATGCGAATATAGAAGATTTCCTGACCTCAAAGGAAAAAAAACCAATCCAAGTGAAGTTTATCTAGAAAGATGTCGGGTTTATAAAGAGAATCCACCTCCACATGACTGGGGAGGTGTCTATACACTCACTAGCAAATAATTAATTAGTAGTGACGTCAAAAAGGACTTGAAGTCCATCAAAAGTTGTAAAGATATTATAGCTTCCATCTTCATTTTTAACGAGGGCAGAGCTTATTTTCTTTTCCATCATGTGCGCCAAGACTGTATGAAGAGGAGTATTGAATGCTACGACATAAGGATTTTTTGTCATGGCCTCTTGAGCAGTAATTTGGGCATTTTGATCAAGCCCAGAAAGAAGCTTTACAGTATTCACCGAAATGATTCCGACGAGATTATCATTATCAAAAACAGGAAGATGGCGAATTTTATTTTCTTCCATTTTTTTACTGACTTCTGTCATGGTCGCATCGGTTCTAACAGTATGCGTAGCAGGGGAGGAGTAGTTTCCAATCGTAATTTGTTTTTTTACGCCAAAAAGTGTTTTGAGTCTTTCTTCAAGCATAATTCACCTTTGATATTCGTTAAATTCTTATATCATTCTAACCCAAATCTGCGTCAATATCAGCACCAAATATTAGGAATTTAGATGCTCTTTATCATATGTTTAGAAATATGGTATGAAATAAGGGACAAATTAAACAAAAGAAGTTGATGAAAATATTCGGAATACTCTCATTATTCATTGTTCTTTTTCTGAGCTCTTGCTCCCATTTTGCTTCTCAAGGAGATCAAAAGCTTGAGGTAGGACTCACTTGTTTGCGAGAAGACCCTTATTGTTTTCAAACCAAAGGCGTGAAAGAGGAAAAAATCTGGATTCGAAAAAAGACGAATATTCAACTTGGTGTTGAAAAGGCCTTTATCATCCTCGATCCTCACTCTAATTTACTTATTCTTAGTATAGCCGTAGATAATAAAAAACTTCTCTTTGATTTCACACGGGGCTATCTAGGTCACGAAGCCTATCTTAAATTTGGAAAGGAAATCCTTTATTACTCACAAATTCAGGCAGAGATATCAAACGGTCTTCTTCTTTTTCCGATGGGAGAAGGTGAGGAGCGAGAAAAAGTATTGGATATCTGTAAGCGACTCGATTCCAATTGCCCAGACGAAGTATCTCAATTTGATTTTAAAACCAATTTTGAAGGCCCTAAGCTAGGATATGTTGATCTCGATATCATCGAAGAAAACTATAACGACGTGAAAGAATCCCTCATGTGGTATTCACCACATGAAAAGATTTTAGTCTTCTCCGATGAGAACTTAGAAACAAGAGGACAACTCCATTCAAATTCTCCCGTTGCAAATAGAAACCCAAAACAACCTCTCTATTTTGTGGGTGCTCAAACCTTTGAACAGGGGAAGTTTGTTTATTCGGATAGAGGAATTAAACTTCAATCATTAGGATATGTGGATCGCGATCTTGTTTTACCGGGCAATATCTTAAGATCTCCAAGCCTCCTTAAAAATGAATTCACAAGTTTTCTCTCCTTTAAAAAATGTGCTTCTACCTATGGAGAAAATACTCCCCTTCCTAACGCCTTTAAAATGGTTCTAGATAGCTTTAATAAGCTCGGCGCGAAGTTTTTAAAAGATTCTCAGATAGGTCTTTGTGCTCACACAGGAAAGAAGGAATGTAAAAAAATCATTAAGCGAACGGAAGAATGGGTTCAAAATGTTCAATGCGAAAAAATGCCACTACTGTTTAGTATTAAAGATCTCGAACCTGCGACCCTAAAAGAGCTTCGAAACGAATGCTTTGAAGGAAATAAAATTTTTAGCTGTTTTATTCTAAAGGAAAGATACCTCTGGAAAAATGATAAAAAGCGCCTTCTTCAAGTCTTTAAGCAAGGATGTAAACTTCATAATTATGAAATGTGCTTCTATTATGGGCTTGAGATAAAAGAAAATCGAGATAATCGTTATCTTAAAGAGTCTTGTGAGAACGGTTTAACCTCCGCGTGTCACCAACTTGCGTATAGGGCCTACCAGAAAGGACAGCTCAAAAAGGCTAAGGCGATGTATAAAAATAATTGTGATAATCACAATTACCAAAGCTGCTCCAACCTTGGTGGGATTTATCTTTCCGAGAAAAAGTATAAGACTGCCTACCCTTACTTAGAAAAATCTTGTCGATTTAATAATTCTACTGGTTGCTATAATCTCGCATGCTACTATTCTCTAAATGAAAACATAAAATCTGCTTTGCGAAAACTCGAAAAAGCTCTTATGCTAGGGATTCGAGTTGATGACTGGCTAAAAGAAAAGGATCCCGATCTGAACTTTATTCGAAATACACTAGAATTCAAGGTTATGATTAAAAACTATGGCGATACTAAGTCAAACTGATCTCTTCGTTGTTTAAGATCTTTTTTAGTTCTACGGCCTTGGAATAAGTCGCTTCACTTCCATTTTCTATGTATTTCTTCCAATCATTTAAAGAGAGGGCCGCATGACTAAACGTATTTTCATTTGAAAGGGCCTTATGGAGGTCACTATGAATGGCCTCTAGCATGGATCTCTTTGCTTGGATTCTTCCGACAGGGGCCATGGCCTTAATTTGATCATAGAGATTGTTTTTAATGTCTTCATTAGAGGAAGTGTAAAAATTAAGAATAAAGCCACTATTTTTTAATTCGTAATGATCAATGTTTTGAGAGGAGAGTATCCAGTTCCTCACGTTAGATTGACCCACAAGCGCACTCAGAATCCCAACCCCACCACATGAAGGAACAATACCTTTTTGGAGTTGGTTCATTTTAAATTTAATCCCAGCTCTAGCGATACGAATATCAGCGGCCAGGGCAAACTCAATCCCTACCCCTTGGACGTCTTCTTTAAGGTCCATAATGATCGTCTGAGGTAAAAGGTAATGAGCATAAATAAGTCGGTGAATTTTATTGAGATGCTCTTGGAGCTCTTTGGGAGTGAAATCCTTAATCTCTTCTTCCATAAGACCAGTGAAAAAGGAATTTCCCTCTGGCTCAATAAAGACGGCGTTCACTTCAACATGAATAGCAAGCCATTCTAAAAATTCATGCCATTCTTTTAGGAAAAGATGACTGAGGCTTGGGTTTTCTCCTCGAATCGTGACATGAAATGATTTTTTGTCCGTGAGTATATCAACTTTAAAGGTGCGAAACCCAAATAGATCCATTAACCGTCCTTGGTTTTTAGTATTTCCTATGAGGTGCGTAATTCTATTGTGAGTCTAGAAGGTACACAATGTCAAAAGTATAAAAAATCCGACCCTATTTATCAAGAAAGGCTTCAGCTCTCATGGCGGCCTGACATCCCATCCCTGCAGCTGTGATGGCCTGTTTATAGTGAGTGTCTGCCACATCACCACATGCAAAAACCCCTGGGATATTCGTTTCAGGAATTTTTGGACCAATGATATAGCCTTCATGATCGGTTTCGATCTGACCATTAAGAAATTTTGTATTTGGAGTATGTCCAATCCCTAAAAAGAGACCGTCAGTAGCTCTTTCAGTTACTTCACCCGTCTTAAGATTTTTTACTTTAAGACCTGTCACTCCGTCTGTTTCATTGAAAAGGATCTCATCCACGGCGCTATCCCAAACAAAATCAATCTTAGGATTATTCATCGCCCTCTCCTGCATGGCCTTAGAAGCTCGAAGCTCATTTCTTCTATGAATAACGGTGACTTTAGTCGCAAACTTAGTGAGGAAGTTGGCCTCTTCCATAGCGGTATCACCACCACCTACGACATGAACAATTTTTTCTCTGAAAAAGAATCCGTCACAAGTGGCACAGGCAGAGACACCTCGTCCAATGAGTTCCTTTTCATTTGGAATTCCAAGGTATCTCGCACTTGCTCCAGTACTAATGATCACCACATCAGCCTGGTAGCTAGTTTTTTCCGTCTTAACGGTAAATGGTCTGTTAGAGAAATCAACCTCAGTGACAT
>CBDUBC010000021.1:0-34013 GCA_965365285.1 uncultured bacterium | reverse complement strand
CAAAAACAGCTCAAAAGACCTTATCCTTATTGGGGCATCTACTGGTGGAGTTGATGCGCTTTCTAAAATTCTACCTCAACTTCCGTCAAACACGCCTCCCGTTATAATCGCTCAACATATGCCTCCAGTCTTTACGAAGTCTTTTGCAGTTCGCATGGATAGTACATGTGCTCCAAAAATCGTAGAAATTGAGAATAAGATGAAAATTGAATATGGTCACGTCTATATCTGTCCGGGAGGAAAAAATACAGAAATCTCTCTTCGAAACCGTGATCTTTTTTTTATAGTATCCGATAGAAAGAATCAGATGTATGTGCCCTCTATCAACATGCTTTTTGATTCAGCACTGCATCTTATTGGGATTTATAAACTCTACGTATCCCTTCTTACGGGAATGGGGGATGATGGTGCACTTGCTCTTCAAAGAATAAGAAGTCTGGGAGGCTTTACAGTGGCCCAAGATGAGGGAAGCTCCACCGTTTATGGGATGCCACGCAAAGCCGTGGAGCTTGGAGGTGCTGAAATGGTTAGTCCGCTTCCAAAGATTTTTAAAAACATCTTTCTTCAAATTGACCAAAATAATTCTAAGGATTCTTAAAACTGGCCCTTGTAGTCCTATGGTGATCATTGCTACCATTTTATCACACTTAAAATCTCCAAGGAGTTTATTCAAATGGGTCAAGAAGACAACAAAGAAATCTTTTCTATCGTCGCCAATTTATTTTTTGGTCAGGTTGATGAAAACAATGTTTTTCCTTTTCCAAGATTTAGCGAGGAACAAACTGAAATGGCACGAGAGATGTGCTCTGCTATAAAAAAATACTGTCATGACACAATTGACTCGGAAAAAATGGATGAAGAGGCCATGATTCCACCAGAAGTTTTTGAAGGCTTTAAAGAAATGGGTCTTTTTGGTTTAGGTGTTGATGAAGAGTTTGGTGGGATGGGACTTGACCACTCTCTTTATGCAAGAACTTTCGCTCAGGTCGCTGCTTTTGATGGATCTCTTGCGACGATGTTAGGGGCCCACCAGTCGATAGGTTATAAAGCTCTCCTTCTCTATGGAAATGACAAACAAAAACAAGAATGGCTTCCTAAACTTGCTTCTGGTGAAGTGATTGGAGCTTTCTGTCTTACGGAACCTTCCTCTGGTTCTGATGCCTATTCCATTAAAACAAAGGCCGTTAAGTCAGGTGAGGATTACGTCATTAGTGGTCAAAAGCTTTGGATTACAAATGGTGGAATGGCCGGATTCTATACGGTTTTTTGTAAAACTGATCATGAACAAGATGGAGAAACGGTAGAAAAGATTAGTTGTTTTATTGTTGAAAAAGATCGAGAGGGGGTCAGTTTTGGTGCCAAAGAAAATAAAATGGGAATTCGAGCTTCAGAAACTCGAGCTGTCTATTTTGATAATGTAAAAATTCCTGCGACAAACCTTATTGGAGAATTAGGCAAGGGCTTCAAAATTGCCATGAATGTTCTTAATAGTGGACGTCTTTCACTTGGATCAGGTTGCGTCGGCGGGATGAAAACAGTGCTCGAGCTTGCAACCAAGCAGGCTTCAACAAGAAAACAATTTGATCGCTATATTACTGAGTTTGGTCTCATCCAGGAAAAAATCTCTGTAATGGCTGCAAAAATTTATTCCGCTGAGAGTGTAGTTTATTTTACAACTGGTCTTATGGATAAAGGTCTTAAAGATTATCACCTAGAATCGGCTATTTGTAAGGTTTATAACTCTGAGGTTCTTTGGGAAGTAGTTGATATGGCACTTCAAATCGCTGCTGGTAGTGGATATATGAAAGAATATCCATTTGAAAGAATTATGCGAGATTCTAGAATTAATCTTATCTTTGAAGGGACGAATGAAATTCTTCGGGCCTTTATTGCTCTTAGCGGTATGAGAGGTCCTTCAGTGTCTCTAAAAGAAGTTGGAAAGCTCACAGATGTTCCGTCAGCGCTTAAAGATCCTATTAAATCTCTTGGAGTTTTGACTGACTTTGCGATGGGAAGAATTTCTAAAATTATTGGACCAAGCTCTATTACAAAAGCTCATCCTGAGATTTCTCGATATGCAGAGCGAGTTCCGAATATGGTCAGCTCCTTTTCCATCCACGTTGAAAACTCTCTTATGAAATATGGAAAGAAAATTGTAGATAATGAAATGCCTCTTAAAAGGATCGCTAATATGGTGATGGACATCTACGTCACTCTTGCGACTCTCTCTCGTACCACGGCTATTCTTGAGGATGAAAATATTGATCAAGAGAAAAAAGATCATGTTCTTCGTTTGAATGACCTTGCCTGTGGCATGCTCTACAAAGATTTTAATATGAACTCGAGAGAGATGGATCGAAATAAAGACAAAGTCATTAAAAAGATTACAGAAGATATCGTGAAGTATGAGGGCTACCCTCTAGACATCATTGACTACTAAAATGCATAGAGCTTTCAATTTTCTTCTATTTTTAGTGCTGAGTGCTTGTGCTCAAAAGAAAGTTCAAGCACCCAGCATTGATATTATCGCCAATAAACCTTTGACCAGGCAAAAACTTAATAGTGAGAAAATGTATGGTTATAAAGATGTCACTAAGGAATTGGGGCTTGAGGATGTTGAAGCGACTCATATCTATGCAGTCGATTTGAATGGGGATTATCGAGAAGATCTCGTTTTATTACCTCAGTTTTATTCGACTCCTATTTTTTATATTTACTCGATAGAAAAAACGAAATTTATTCGTAGTGATAGAGAGTTTTTTCCCGAAAGTTTAAAGGCATCCTATCTTAATTTTGCAGATTTCAATAATGATGGAATAGTCGATGTGATTGTCGCGCCTCACGGTCGAAAAACAGAAATTAGTTCTCAACCTTTGAGGGCCTTTCTTGGGGAAAAGGTCGATGGTTTAATCAAATTCAGAGAAATAGAAAATGCCTTCACCTTACCTAAAGCAACTATCACCTCAAGTGTTTTTTTAGATTATGACCTAGATGGAAAACTAGATCTTTTTAACTCCCATTGGTTTAGCCTAAAGCATGATAAGAATGTCCCTGTTCCTGATCAGCTTCTCAAATGGGATGGTAAAAAGTTTTTAGAGGTAAGCTATCTTCTTAAAAACGAATATGAATACAGTACCGAGACAGGAAGATATATCAATGCTAAACCTAGTTTTGGGGCAACCGTTTGCGATATTGATCTCAATGGCTTCCCGGATCTTCTTGTAACGTCTTCAGGTGGAGCATCCAATAAATTATGGCTAAATCTTTACGATGCTAAACATAATGATCGGATCTTTGAAGATTATGGGAGAGAGTCGGGCTTTGCTCAAGATGAAAAAGGACAATTTGAAGGTCTAGGGGGAGGAAACTCCGTATTTTCTGCCTGCAATGATTATAATAACGATGGGATTATGGATCTCGCCCTAGGTGAAATAACTTTTAAAGTCGATGGTGAGAATAGAGATCGATCTTCAATCCTCACAGGAAAAAACCCTGATTTTCCTCCTCGTTTTTATCGAACGGAATATACTGCAACTCTTGAAAAAGGTTCTTGGAATCAAGGGGACCGAAGAGCGAGCTGGATTGATCTTAATTTTGATGGTTTGGAGGAGTTGATTGTCGATAATTCTGGGTTTCCACCTCACTCACAAATGGTTTATTTTGAACATCAACTAAATCATTCTTTTCGAGATAAGGCCTTTGATTATGGTCTTAATATTATGAACCCGAGTGGAACGATTTATTTCGATGTTAATAAAGATGGAAAGATGGACCTATTAGTGGGGCAAACGGATGTTCGTTTAACTGGAGTCAAAAAGCGTCTTTTTCTTCTTCTCAATGTTATACCAAGAAAGAAAAGACGCTCCTTAACCATTCACCTTGAAGGTCAGCAAAGTAATAGAATGGGGATAGGATCAAGGGTGATTCTTTATACCGACAAAAAAGGAAGCCTTAAGCAGCAATTAGGCGCCTATGGTCATCAACCCTCTCAAAGTACCCAGTCCCTGTACTTTGGATTAGATCGAGATAAACTTTTACGTGCCGTCGTACTTTGGCCTTTTGCAAAAGGTCAAATTAAGGCCAATCAATCTCCCCATAGAGTTGTTTATGATCTCTCAAGATTAAAGTTTAGAAATCATCTTGAAATTAAGCTTTGTGAAAATGGAAAAGTTTTAACAAATGTATTAGATCAGTGTATTTAAAGTCTCGGAGCAAGCTCTGGGTAGTCTTTCCAGAACTTACCGTGAAATTTTTCTTGATCAAGATTTTCAACGATAAAGCCCTCTTCGTTATCTTCATAATTTGTCTTATAATCAATAATAAAATTTTTGAGATAAAAGGCCGCAAATGGGTCGATGACAATTTCTATTTCTTCAAAACTAAATTGTTTATCACCTGGTTTAGCGTGATCAAACCCACAGGCATAAACAAATCCATCACACTCTTTTCCATGAATACTTATCCGCAAATATTTACTCTGAACGGTATAGTCATTTGTTCGGATCAGATTTAATTGAGAAAGGGCATGAGGAGTTATTTTAATCATCTAAAAGTTCCAAAACTAGAAATATGTTAATTCATTGAGTAATATCTAAGGAAGAATAAACTTGGCAAGGAAAATCAAATGGTCATGACCTATAAGGTCTTAATTACAGACCCGCATACTCATCTTATTCAAGTAAAATGTGACATTTCTCTCAAAAAGAAAGAAAGGGAGCTCATTGTTTATTTTAAACAAAAGGGTAAAAACACGGAGCTGATTCGCTTTGTTCCAAGCCTTAAAAATGGAGAGATGCTTAACTTTATTAAGACCTCCGAAAACCAATTTAAAATTGATCTGCCTAAAAATTGCGAGACGATTAAAATAGATTATGTACTCTTCGGAGGATCTATCGAACCTAAAAATCTCTTTGTTCTCACTGAATTCTCACATTTGCCTCATGACCAAGTCTTTTTATGTGTGGAGGGAATGGAAGAGGAAAAAAGAGAAGTTACCTTTGATTTCTATCAAGGATGGTCCAAACTCAACACTCTTTTAAAAGATATTAGCAAAAAGAGAAATCAATTTCATTATACAGCTTCCTCTCAGAAGGAACTTTTTCGATCAAGCTCTGAACTGGGATGTTATGAGAGTGATGGTTTTATGATTCAAAAAGTTCCTCACCATCTACTTTTTCAAGGAAGTTTTGCAGGAAAGATCAGCGAATTAAAAGAAAGTGCTATCCAGCTTTTAGAGTGCTTAGGAGAGTATACAGGAAAGCTTCCTTATCAGAATTTTAAAATCTTTACGTTATTAAATGATCAGATTCAAGGACATAGCTCTTACTCCGATGGTGTAATGATTTATCAAAAAAGTCTTCGCTTAAAGACTAAAGAAGGGGCTAATCTTTGGACTCGAATCCTTTCTCGAGGAATGATAGAGTCCTGTCTTCTTAATATTTTTGACGAAGAGGATTTAGGTTGGTGGAGAGTCGGACTTACTCGATATCTATCTGATAAATTGGTCCTCAAACATGGTGCTATTACCAAACAGCAGTATTTAAAAACTCTTGAAAAAATAATGGAGAGATATCTGGATAACCCAGGAAAGAAATTTCAAACTCTTGAAGATGCTTATCAAAAACCTGGAAAGGACTTAAACTATCACTTAGATATAAAGTCGAAATCCTATCTTTACTGTTTATTTGCGGACTTATTATTACACGAAAAAGGAAGTGATCTGCTTTATGTCTTAGAGGGTAAGCACCCCGAAACTCTTCTTAAAGATCAGTGTAGTAAAAAAGATTTCAATAGCTTTGAGCTCCTTTATTCCACATCAGAAGAAGTGAATCTTAACACCTATTTAGAGCGTGGAGGTCTTTCTTACCAAAGAGAAAAAATATCAAAACTCTATATTGGTGTTCATTTGGATGTAATTAAGGATCGAGTCTACATAAAGCGAATCGATCTCGATTCACCGGCCTATAAAGCAGGGCTATGCCCTCAAGATGAAATATTAGCCTTTGATGGAATTCGAGTTTTAGGAAAGGATCTGAAGGCCATGAGCAACTTGGAATCAATAGAGAGACTTCTTATTTCTCGAATGGGAAATATCTCTCAAATTGAAGTTCAATCTGCGAGGAAGAATCAGGGACGAGGAAAGCTAAGCTACTCTAAAGAAAAGGGAGCTTTTATCCAAGAGGTTGCTTTATAGAACTTCTCATTAAACTCTTCGATAATTTCAAGCTTTAGTGAGCCTAGAACCTTTTTTTGAGGGTATATTCCAAAACTATCATCGGTTACCCAGATCTGCTTTAGCAGCAAATTCGGATATTTCTTTTTTACGAGGGGGGAAAGAGCTTTAAAGGCGGCTTCTTTTTTGACCCACAATTTAAGGGAGTCTTCCTTAGGGTCCATATCATTAACGAAATACTTCTCAGAGCCCTCTTTCATCTGCCTGTTAGAGAGCTCAAGATCAATCCCTACCGAAAGGATATCGGGGGCATTGCTACAAGCAGCCGCGCCATATTGCTTCGTATGGGATAGAGAGACTTTAATTTTAGGGTCCCGAATAAGGTGAAGATGCCTTTTGATTTCAAGGTCATGCATTGTCCATGGGCCAAATTCTTTGAGAATGCTCAAAAGGGCCTTTCTTGAATTATAGTAGTTTCTTTCTTGGACAGGTCCCTCGGTGAGGCTTCCATCGTAAATTGCACTCTTCATACTGCTTCGCATCCTATTCAGAGTTCTCTCATTTGGCAACTAGAATTGATTTTTGGAGTAAAATTTGCCATAACTGTGTCATAAGATTTTAGGGAGTTAAGTACCATGCTACCAGGTGAAATGCAGGCAATATTGGCCAAGATACTATTCTTCGTCTTTGCTACTTTTATGATTTGTCTTGCTAAGGCGAAAGCTTGTGACTTACCGGCCGAGGTCTATTCATCCCCCGCGGTAAGCCTATCAACACATTTGTTGTAAAAATTTCAGATAATTTGCCTTCATCCTTATATCGCTGAGACAAATCCCCCTAATTAGGTGTAAAGTGCTCGTGCTATACCCAATTCAATTATTGAAGGAGTTTCCAAAATGAGTCGTTCTAAAAACATGATCAAGCTTGAAGCGATCAATCGTAAACCTAGAAAGGTTTTTGAAAACAGTAAATACGAAGGAAAAATTCCAGCGATTACTGATTATTATGCTGAAAACGTATTTGATTTCAAAAAATCAGATATGATTTCCGATGAAGTAAAGGAAGAGCTACTTCAGGCCACAAAAGTTGGTTCTACTACTCGAATCCCTAAAGACCACGCCAATGAAGTTGCAAAAGCTGTTGTTGCTTGGGCAACTAAAAGAGGAGCGACTCACTTCTGTCACTGGTTCCAACCTCTAACGGGTACAACGGCCGAAAAGCATGACTCATTTCTAAACTTTAGCAAAAACGAGCCCATTCTTAAACTAAGTGGCTCTCAACTTATGCAAGGTGAACCAGATGCATCTTCTTTTCCAAATGGTGGATCAAGATCTACCTTTGAAGCAAGAGGATATACTTCTTGGGACCTTACTTCTCCACTTTTCCTAAGAGAAGGTGAGAACGGAAGAACACTATGTATACCAACCGCTTTTGTTTCTTACAATGGAGACGCTCTTGATGTTAAGACTCCACTTTTAAGAAGTATTACAGCTCTAAGTAAAGCGGCGACAAAATTCCTAAACACGATTGGTGATAAAGACGTAACAAGTGTTGTCTCCACTTGTGGTTGTGAGCAAGAATACTTCCTAGTAGATAAAGCTTTCTACTACGCGAGACCTGACCTTGTTATGACGAACCGAACTCTTCTTGGTTCTCTTACAACTAAAAACCAACAATTATCTGATCATTATTTTGGAACAATCCCTGAAAGAGTTCTCGCTTTTATGCAAGAGCTTGATTATAAACTTCACAGACTTGGTATCCCAGCGAAAACAAGACACAATGAAGTTGCTCCAGGACAATTTGAAATTGCTCCAATCTTCGAAGAAGCAAACGTAGCGATCGATCATAATCAACTGATGATGGCGATTATTAAGAAAATAGCTCAAAAGCATAACTTCGTTGCTATTCTTCATGAAAAACCATTTGCTGGTGTTAACGGATCTGGAAAACACCTTAACTGGTCTATGGCAACGAACACTGGTGATAACCTATTAGAGCCAGGAATTGAGCCACATAAAAATCACAGATTTTTAGCAATGGTAGCGATCACTTTGGATGCTGTTAATAAGCACTCAAAAGCACTTCGAATGGCCATCGCTGGTCACGCAAATGATCACAGACTTGGAGCAAACGAAGCTCCTCCTTCGATTATTTCTGCTTTCATTGGTGATACACTGACAAGAATCTATGACTCAATCGAATCTGGAAGTGAATTTACTCCAATTGATCAGGAGTGGCTTGATATGGGAGCAGGACAACTTGTTGACCTTCTCAGAGATAATACAGACAGAAACAGAACTTCTCCATTCGCATTTACTGGTAATAAATTTGAATTTAGAGCAGTTGGTTCAAGCCAAAACGCAGGTTTCCCATTAACTGTTCTTAACGCCGCTATGGCAGATGCTCTTGAAGAGGCCACAACTGAAGTTGAAAAACTAATGAATGATGGTAAGAACGCTGAAGAAGCTCTTCTTGAACTTATTAAAAACCTTTATAAGAGATCAAAGCATGTTGTTTTTGGAGGCGACGGTTACAGCCAAGAATGGGTTGAAGAAGCTGCCAAAAGAGGACTTCCAAACCTAAGAAACTCTGCGGAAGCTCTAGAAGTTCTTAAAGACGAGAATGCAACTGCCTTCTTAACAAGAACTGGAACTTTTAGACCAATTGAACTTCTTACTCGATACAACGTATCTGTAGAAGGTTACAATATGTCTAGAGATATTGAGTTCACCACTCTATCCAGAATGGTGAGACAATTTGTTCTTCCTAGTGCAATTCAATATAAGAAGGCCCTTCTTGATGTAGTAACTGCTCAAGAAAAAGGTCTTGGAATGAGCTGTACTGTGGAAAAAGATCTTCTTTCTAAAGTTGATACTCTTATGAATAAGGTATTTGGATCTTTAGGAAAAATGGATGCTGCTCACAATGCTGCTGAGGAAAAATCAGAAGAAGAAAGATCGCATGTTTATGCAAACACTGTACTTCCTCTTTCTGAAGAACTTGGACGAGCTTGTAATGAGCTTGAAGAGCTTATCCCAGATGAGCTTTGGAACATCCCAACATTCCTTGAAATGCTATTTGTTAGATAATTTTACAAAAGCCTCTTCGGAGGCTTTTTTTATGCCTATGAATAAGTTAAAAAATATAATCGTTGCCCTCATCATCCCTATTATAGGCTTCTACCTTTTTAGATTCAGACTTCACCCTGTTATTGTTCTTTTTGCAGTATTTAGTGCCTATTATTGGTATTTTGTGAAAAGAAAAAAGAAGAACCAAAAAGAAAAAATTGAAGACGCTAAATTTAAGGATTTGAAATAACGAGCCCAATATTTCTTGGTGAAATATTTCCTTTAAAAAATTGAGTGACCTCTACCTCATGACCTTTCTCTTGAAAGTATCTTGCCCTATCCAACAATATATAAAGCTCTATGACTCGACTAAATCGAGATCGAATAAGGTTTGCCAAGAGCATCTCCTGAATAATTTTTTGATTACTCTCACTTAAATAATAAGCATCCAACTCCTCTGGATTACCAGATGGAAGCTTAGATAAGGCATAGTTAGAAAATGGACCGAGATATAAAGAGGCCATAGAAGGACCAACCTTTTCAAAGCCTTTACTAAGTCCTTGATCAATCATGTAAAGGTGGAGAGTATTTCGATAGTATTTCACCCTTTTTTTGAAGAGAAACTCTTCAAAACTCATATCTTCATTAGGGCCAGAGGCCAAGGTTAAGGCATGAGTCGTAAGACGCGGGCCCTTTTCTCTACAGTAATGACTCAGATTAAAATGCTTTGAAGGATCTGCCTTATGGTAGCAGCAACCAAAATGAAAGAGAGTCTTTGCTCCTCGATTTAAATAAAGATCATAGATTTCATTACTTAGACTTCCACAGGTATGAAGACCTATCATGAGAACATCAGGATGAATAATTTCTTCCCAATTGTAGTCCTCGTTGAAATGATTAAAGCTAGAATAGCCCTTAATTGGTTTTCCAATTTCAGCGTGAATGAATCGAACCGGATTTGCATTTCTCAGATGCTCTTCTCTTTGAACACCTTTTTTTAAAAGCTCGCCATCACAATCAAGACAATAGGACTTTATAGGGGAGTGGTGAGATACACTTCGACTTAGATGCCCCAATCCTCCGCCTAAATCCACCATGTGCTCAAATTGATACTTTTCGTGCAGCTCCTTAATTTTAGGAATAATCCTAGAGAGCTCATGATTCTTTTTTTGACCCATTTTAAATGCCGTCTTTCGAGGAATCTTCCACGATGAATCATTTTCTTGAATCTCACTAAATCTTTTAAGCTCTCTTAAAAGACCAAGTAGTTCCTTATTTTGAATTAAATGATCTTCACCTCTCGAATCAAACTTCCAAAGAGAGTGATCATCAAGCTTTTCGAGCTCCTCAATCCATTCTTTTTTATAGGGAAATCGCTCTGGGTAGAAGTTTAGGACTTCATAGTTCCATAAATACTCATAGGGAGTAATAAATTGATTTAGAGATTGGAGCTTTTTAAGGATTTCCACAGTTTTAGCTATCAAAAATAGACGCACTCAGCAATCCCAAATTACTTCCCACCCCCATGAATTTTCGATAAAAAGTGTCTATGGATTTAAAAAACAAAAAGGTTCTTGTATTTGGTGTTGGAGTTTCTGGAAAATCGGCCATCTCCCTGCTCAAATCTGTTGGAGCTCAGATTTTTGTCATGGGCCAGGGCGACCCGAAGACTTGGGGGCTGGATTATTCCGATAACCTTTTTGAAGAAGCTGACTATGAAAAGCTTCCCCCAATGGATCTTATTATTCTAAGTCCTGGTATCCCTAAAGATCATAGGGCCCTATCTCTTCAGTCAGCTCCTATTTTTTCTGAAATTGAATTGGCCTATCGTTTTTGTAAAACTCCCATTCTCGCCATTACGGGAACTAATGGAAAAACTACGACTGTCTCTTTTTTAGGACAGATGCTTAAGGCCTGCGGAAAAAAGATCTTTGTCGGCGGAAATATTGGAATTCCTTTTTGTGATTATGTTCAGGGACCTATGGATGCTGACTACGTTCTTTTAGAGCTCTCTAGCTTTCAGCTGGAATCCATTATCGAATTTAAACCAGTTCTTGCAGCTATATTAAATCTCTTTCCTAATCACGGAGAACGCTATCAGGGACTCGAGGACTATGGTTATGCTAAATCTCAAATTGCTAAAAACATGGATGAAGAGGCCATAGTATGGGTTCCGGAAGGCTACCCAATTGCTACTAAGGCAAAGGTCATTGAAGTCGTACTTGATGCCAACCAATGTGAATCTAAAATAGAGTACGATCTCTCAAGATTTAAACTCGTAGGTTTCCATAATCTTTTAAACCTCTATTTCTGTCTTCAATTTGCAAAAGAGCTCCATCTTGATTCAAAAGGCATTCAAGAAGCAATCGATACTTTTCCAGGTGTTCCTCACCGAATTGAATTTGTTACCGATAGGCCAATCACTGTTTATAACGATGCTAAAAGCACCAACCTTGATGCGACTTTGGTGGCGGTTAAAGCGGTCGCTAAAGAAAATCAAAAACTAGGACTCATTCTTGGCGGTCAAAAAAGAGGAAAGGGCGAGGATGCTTCAACACTTATCTCTGCTCTCAAAAAATCTTGTTCTAAAGTTTTTGTGATTGGTGAGGCCTCGGATGATCTCTATAATCAGCTTTCTAAAGATCTCAATGTTATTAAATCTGGTACCTTAGAAAATGTTCTTAAAGAATGCGATGGAATTGATACTCTTCTCTTCTCACCTGGCTTTCCCTCTTTTGATCAATTTAAAAACTATGCCCATAGAGGAGAGGTTTTTAAGCAGCTGGTGAACGCCTTTTTAAGGTAACTAGTAAAAAACCAAGAGAGAGTGCAAATAGAAAGCTACCTGGTCCGCCCTTAGGTCCTTCTCCTAGATCAATGGTTCCACAAGAAGCGCCAAAAGGCTGCTCGGCAGGATAGAGGTAAGTCAGCCCATCAATATCGTCCCAGCCTAAACTTCTTCTTTCTGGTATAGAAGTATAATACATCAGTGCCGCTCGAACAGGGGAGTGACCTAGTCCAATGGCATGGCCCAGTTCATGGGCGATAATAGCGATACTTTCATCTGCTGTTAAGTTTTGCCATTTAAGTACACTCTTTCCATTTAAAAGAACCAGGGATCCATGGATATACTCATTAGTGATATTATTAGGAAGAGCTATACCGAATGTATTACTGTTAAATCGATCGTGGTTTTCATTGCATGAGATGAGGATCCCAGAGGTGACAAGAATTCCACATCCAGAGTCGTTACTATCACAAATATCCGTGGCCGTTTTAAAGTCGTTATTTCGATCATCTACTATACCTCCCAAGACCAGTTTAAGGTTACTAGTGGGAACGCGATTCCAATATTCATCTATAGCAGTTCGAGTGTAGGAAAGAATATCTTGTGGATTCAAGCCATTGGCGCAAGTGTTATTGGAGACATTGATAACGACTTCATTATTTTCAAAGACCAGCTCGCCATTATTATTAAAAGTAAAAGCATACAAATTGCTGGATAAAAGAATAAGAAGAGGAACGAGGACTTTCATTTTTGACTCCAAAAGTTGGAATGAAAGATATCACCAAAATGGTAGTGAGCACTTAGAGTATAACTTACGGCCCGATCATCACTATCTTCAAGATTATAACCAATCAGTTCCGCTTTAGCAGACCACAGACGATGCATTTGGTACTGAACCCCTAAAACTGTGATGAGGTTTCTAGCAACAGAGGCTTCTTCGGGAAGGTGAAAATCATCATACCCATTCCCATTATTAAGCCTGATGGTTCCACCCTTACTGGATATTCGAGTAAAAAAGAATCCTGTGCCTAACCTGAAACTAAATTTCTTATAGTGATAGGCAAGGTTACCAATCCCAAATGCCGCATTTTTTCGAATATTTTCATCCCTACCGTGTTGAGGAAAAAGAATGCCAAATTGAGGGTATAAGGCCCAATTAGGGAATTTATCGGAAACAATTTTGAAGTTTACTTCAAGATAAAGATTGGTGTCCCAAGTATTGAGGTCTTCGCCATCGTCTTTAGTTTGGATGTCCTGGACAAACTGCGTTAGATTGCCTAAACCTAGGCTAAAGTCGGTAAACCCCTCAGCTGCATAAAGGTTAGTCCAAGAAATGGCAAATATGAGCGCAAAAATTTGATACAAATCAGCTCTCCTTTAAGACCCTCTATTTTAGGACTAAACTCTTCTTTTGACTTGGCACTGAAGGTTATCAGAACTGGATTTTTAGAGATTTATTCTCTATTATACCGGAAAAAAAGAGGTGACTATGTATCCATCAGAATTAATTCCTAAAGACCCCCGATTTGGCTCAGGACCTTCTCTGGTTCCCTTAGAGTTTATTGATGCTCTTAAAGAAGCAGGAGTTCATCTTATTGGAACGAGTCACAGAAAAGCTCCCGTAAAAAATATCGTAAAAGGTATTCAGGAAGGACTGACCAAATATTTTAATGTACCCAGCGACTACCAAATCGTTGTAGGAAATGGCGGAGCGACCTTCCTTTTCGATATGATTGGTCTCGGACTTGTAGAAAAGAAATCAGCTCACTTCACCTGCGGAGAGTTTTCCAACAAATGGTTTAAGTCTCATAAAAAAATTCCTTGGATTGAAGTAGAAGAATATGCTGTCGATTATGGTCAAGGTATTGATGCGAGAAATGTGGAAGACGCAGATATGATTGCCATGACTCTTAATGAAACATCTACTGGTGTTCATATGACTCATCTTCCTGAAGTCGATGAGAATACAATCCTTGCTGTGGATGCAACCAGTGGTGCCGGACAAGTTCCTTGTGATATCTCAAAAACAGATATCTTCTTCTTTTCGCCTCAAAAAGTATTTGCCAGTGAGGGTGGCTTTTTTGTCGCGATCTGCTCTCCCAAGACAATTAAAAGAGCTCTTAAAATTAACGAAGATAAATCAAGATACATTCCAGAAATCATGAACTGGAAGCTTGCGATTGATAATAGTGCAAAAAATCAAACCTATAATACTCCTGCCATCAGCACCATGTTCTTTCTTAATGAACAAGTAAAGCTTATGAATAAGGATGGCTATCAGGCGGCCATGGATCTTGCTCAGAAAAAAGCAGATCTCCTTTACGGTTGGGCAGAGTCAAAAGACTATCTCAGTCCTTATGTTGCAGAGAAAAAATATCGATCTGTTGCTGTTGCCACTGTTGATGTGGATGATAAGGTAAATGTCGATGACATCATTAAAGACCTTGAAAAAGAAAAGATAGTTTATGGAATTGATGGATATAGAAAGCTAGGTCGAAACCAGTTTAGAATTTCACTCTTCCACAATATTACTTATGAAGATCTTGAAAAGCTTACGAAGCTTCTTTCTCATATCATTGAAGCTAAGCTTTAGAGTTGTATTCTTTTAGAAACGACTTCTTGAATTCATTAAAAGAATTATTCAATATGGCCGCTCTCGCCCGGACGGCCATATCTTTATAAAACGCCAGATTATGGGTCGTCGCTAGGATTTGACCTAAGATTTCATTAGAATCAAAAAGATGTTTTAAATAGGCCCTCGAATAGTTTTTACAAGTATAACAAGAACAATTTGGCTCAACGGGAAAGAAATCTCTTCGATAGTTTCTATGCTTGATTCGAATCTTTCCTCGGTTGGTGAAGAGAGTTCCCCCTCGAGCAAACTTTGTTGGAATAATACAATCACTCATATCAATTCCATTTTCCCAAATCATTAGAAGATCTTCTGGATTTCCAACTCCCATGACATAGCGAGGCTTATTTTTTGGCATAAGAGGGGCCGTATAGGAAACGGCCTTTTCCATAAGTTCCGGGCCTTCACCAACACTTACTCCACCAATAGCATACCCTGGAAGATCATGCTTACAGACTTCTTCCACACATACTTTTCTAAGATCGTTAAATTCAGAGCCTTGAATAATTCCGAAAAGAGCAGATTCTGGTCGACTCCAGCTCTTTACACAGCGATCGAGCCAACGATGAGTTCTCGCGATGGAGTTTTCTACATATTTTCTGGTTGCCGGGTAAGGAATACATTCATCAAAGGCCATCATGATATCAGAGCCAAGGTTTTCTTGAACCTTAATCGATGTCTCTGGGGTAAGAAGAACCTTCTTTCCCTTATGATCCATAAATTCGGCCCCTTCCTCAGTAATACTTTTTTTCTGAAGAGAAAATACTTGAAACCCGCCACTGTCCGTAAGAATTGCTTTAGGCCAATTCATAAACTGATGAAGTCCACCGGCCTTTTTAATCAGATCACTTCCTGGGGAGAGGTGTAAATGGTATGTATTTCCAAGGATAATCTCGGTATTCATATCGAGAAGTTCTTTGGTTTGAAGTCCTTTGATAGCCCCGTGAGTTCCCACTGGCATAAAAACAGGAGTTTCTATAGTTCCATGCGGAGTGGTGATTACACCTGCTCTCGCCTTGGAGTTTTTGTCTTCATGAGTGAGTTCAAATTTAAAATGGTCTTGATAGTTCACTTACTTTTCCTTCAGTGCTTGGAAGAGAGGGAGGACCTGCTGATCTTCTTGATTTTTCCGATTTTCTATCAGGGAAATCAAGTTATTTAGGCTCCGATACACTTCATTTAAAAGAACCCGGTCTCCAGAGTCCTTTGCTTGATTAATTGCATTTTCAAATAACCCGGCCAGACTAGGAGGTAAAGGTAAAATTACCTCTTTTTGAGTTAAAACCTCTAAAGCATGAAAAGCTGGATGATTAGTAGGTTGATCAATATAAACCCCTGGAGCTCTCCAATTGGAGCCAAAGATGACGTCTGACATGAGAATCTGGGCCAAGGCACCGGAATTAGATTTGTAATTGATATGATAAATGGGGCTTTCTGTAGGACCGACCGGACTTAAGATCACTCTTTTAGGTCCTGCATTTTCTACAATACTCGAAATGAGAACAATCCTCTCTCCTTTAGATTTAATTTGAATACTGCTTTGATATTCAATTCCAAGGGCCTGTGTAAAGCGCTCTCTTGCCCGATAAAAAGAAAGAAGAAGGGGACCTCTTTTAAAGATGGTATTCAATATATTCTCTAAATTAAGAGGAAGGATATCCTGTAAGACGGAGATGTATTTTAGAGTAAGCTCCGTGTTGAGCTGCGGAACCTCGGCCGTATCATTGATATTAAGAAGGGAGAGCTGAGGGTAAAAAACAGGAAAGAGTGGGTTAGCAAAACGGTATTCATTAGTGATGTCAAAAATGTTAAGGGCCCCTTCATTAGTAAGTTTCACCATTCTTTTCTTTTGAAAATCAAAGACACTCACACCCATACCTTCAGTATTCTTATTAGGAATATGAGGAAGGATAAAAAGATTTCGATTTATATTCACTTGTCCGTACATTTTCATATATGGACTTTCTATATTGATAACAAAGTCATCTTCTGCGGGGCGCTCTTTTCCATCTGGGAGGACCTGAGTTGGTATACCATTTTGTAAAAACTTAGGGCCCAGGAATAGGGGAGTAACGGCACTTCCAACTAAAATTGCAGGAAAAAGAAAAGTGAGAAAGACATTTTTAAGAAGACCACCTCGATAAAAAATTCGAGATTTTGTAATAGTCTCTTTAAAAGACTTCTTCTTGAAAAGAAGAGGGAGATCAAAAAGAAGAAAAGGGGTAGTAATAAATGAAAAGAAAAATCGAAGAACGGATTTTAATCTCTTACTTACAAAGCTTCCTTCCGTTGTTGCTGTAATAAGAAATTGAGTCAATCCAACACTAAAAAGTAAGTGGGAAATGAAAGAGAATAAAATGTAAAATAAAGTGAGGTCAAAAAAGAAGCGAAATACTTCACTTTGTCCAATTTCAGAAAGCATCGGACTCATCAGGAAGAGTTCCAGACTAATTTCCTCGAGCTGAGTGGTGAATCCAAATTTAGGCAAAAGATAAAACCTTAAAAAGTATGCAACAAGGATATTGCTAAAAAAGCAAAAAAAACGAGAGAGTGGTCCAAGAATCGGTCTATTCACATTTACTCCAAAATAAAGCCTTCTTTTACTTTAATGCCTAAATTGATTTTTTAAAACAAAGTAGAAAGGTCGGCTAAGAAAAGGTTTAAAATTACACTATTTTCTCTTATCCTTATTACATAATCTTTAACTTAAACTAGGGTGAATAACATGAAAAAATGGAATTTTTCAAAAGTTGTAGCCTCATTTCTATTATTAGGACTGGGATCAAACGCTTTTGCTAATTACAACATCACGGATCGTTATGTTCTGACGGAAGACAAATTTAAAACCACGGAAATGCTGAGACCTCTTGGTCACGATTTTCTAATCGACATCGGTGGTTGGATGTCCTCGAATATTCAAGACATCATTAGCGATGCTGATGATGCTAGTAAAAAATCTACTGCAACTGAGCAGTTAAATGCAGCTAATGATCTACTTGCAAAATATGATAATACCGAGCAAATTTTAAGAGTTGGAGTTAATTTTGGTATTCCTCTGTTTTCTTTTACTGCTTGGGGTGTAAAAATTGTTCCCGACATTAGAGTGAATGCAAACTTTGGTGTACAAACAAAAATTGGCTCAGAGGTTTGTACCTTTGATACTCTTGTTAAAATCATCGGATCTCAAGGTCTACCAGCAAGTGTAGAAAATCAGATCACTAATGCTCTATCAGGTGTTACCTGTTCTCAAATTCAGGCTAGTCCTCAAAATGGTAACTTAATTACAGCTGCAAAAAACTTTGGCGGCTTAGCTTCCTCTCCAGCTGTAGATGCTCTTGAAACCTCTGGAAAGGCATCGATTCCAACTGGTGTAAGTGTAGACAGACTTCCTACTCTTGAGATTTATGGAAAAGGTGAGGCCAAAGGTAGTCTTGTCCTAGGTTATGAGCTTGAAGAAGATATGGGTAAAGGGTATTTGGGAATCAATGCACTTGGTAGAATGGATATTACTGGTAAGGCAACAAGTTCTACAATCGCAAACGGTGGAGAAGTCATTGACCTTGGTGAAGAAAAAAATACAACAGTAGGTCTGACTCTAGACTTCAAATATCAATATGATATTGATGACTGGAAAATTTCTGGTGAGGTTCAAGACCTTAAGGTTGCAACCCTTTCCGATAATAAAGATACGGCCGGTGAGTTGACTTATACCATTGATCCTCTCATTCGACTTCATGCCGCTTATCACATGGAGTTCGTAGGTTTCTATCTCGATCCATTTGCTGGTCTTCATAAGAGAAGCCAGTATGACTTTGCTGACGGGGTTTATGCCGGTGCGGACCTTTCTTTCTTCGTATGGG
Organism: uncultured bacterium; assembly: GCA_965365285.1. Lineage (GTDB taxonomy): Bacteria > Bdellovibrionota > Bacteriovoracia > Bacteriovoracales > Bacteriovoracaceae > JAURDE01. The sequence goes on along the minus strand of CBDUBC010000021.1, from coordinate 15,490 downwards.
GAGATCGACTTGGTATTAGAGCAAGAGCGATGGTGGATCAAGAGTACTTTACTTTAAGTCCGATGCTAAAACTTTGGATCGCTCATATTGATCTTGGTTTAAAAGCTCCTATCAAATCTGAAAGTGATGGCATTAAGCTATCTAGCATCTATCATGCTAACCTCAGAATCTTCTTCTAAATTTTTAAGTAAAGTGCCATCTCTTTTGATGGCACTTCTTTTATTCCTAGGTGGATGCAGTTGCTCCAAAGAGGAAGTCATTGTTTCTCGTGAAGAACTTATGAGTACTTTTGTCGAATTTCTAAAAAAGGAGGCAAGAGAGAACGGTGCCACAGATGCTCAAATAGATGAAATCAATCCTTTGTACATGGTAAAAGAAGACATTATTTCAGAAGATGCTAAGTGTGGCGGTCTTGGTTTTCAAACAGGTCTTAAAAAGTGCTACCGAATAAAAGTCAGACTTGTCGATTTTCTAATGATTGAATTTGAGTCCGAAAGAACGGCCAGAGATCTTGCTTACCGAATTGATGGATATATTTTTCACAACTGGGCGTTTGACGATGTCACCGGAGAGCCCGTTCTAGAAAATTTTGTTAAGGAATGTTTTAACGCCCAAAAAGCTGAGTAGATTCTAAAAACTTCTTTTGAAAATGATTTATTTTTTCCTCCCAAAGATTAAGAAAACCTTGGGAGTCAGGATATTTTTCTTTTTTAGGCAAGAAGCTGTGTTTTCCAAAACTCCACAATACGCGGAATATGAGATGAGAAGGCCTCTATAGGGGAATGAAGAGGGTCTTTGAGCTTGAATTCAGCGATCTTTCTAAAATGATGACCAATCATAAAGTCATTGATCGCCTTTTCATAAAAATCCCTCACCACTTCTTCAACAATATTTTCCATTTAAATAATCTGCCATAATAGTTGGTTATAGGGAAGAATTCAGTTTACTGCCCGTTTTCCCGATAAGATTACATGATGCGATATATATATTTATTTCTCTGGAGTAGTACTCTACTAGCGAACTCTGTGAGTCTTCAAAGTCTCTCTCAGGAATCCTGCCTTTATGCTTTTAATGAGGATGGAGTTTTTATGGTGGCCTCTTTTAATGATGGGAAGGCCTATCGAGTTCATCGAGGTCAGATTGATGAAATTAAGCAAAGAGCGCAAACCCTAAGCGGTATAGAGCTTGATACTATGGACATTTCTCTTCACTGCGGGGCCTATGGGTCCTCACTCGTTTTTAATTTGGTAAGCGCCGATCAAGGCATCTGTGTTTGGTCCGGTTTTAATGGAAACTCTTTAGTGTTTAAAGATATTGGAATACTAGGGCAAGGTCAAAAAGGTCTCTGCGATGGAATGAAACCTGGCTCTCTTATTTTTATCTATGAGAATGAAATGAGTATAGAGGAAGTTAGAGAAGGATTGTCAGGCCTTAGTTTTGAGAGCCCAATTCAAGAAATTCGAAGACTATCCAAAAGAATTTTTAAGGTTGTTCTTAAGAGCTCAGAAGCCTATAAGGTCCTTGCTCTCAAAGAAAAATTTGAGAGCGAAGGAATTCATAATTTAAAAACGATTGAGGGAGAACAAATCTATCATCCCGTAGGAGATTACCAGATTTTAGAATGGCCTTAGTCTATATTAGCGCTGAAGGTTTGACCTAAGGACTTAGACTTTTTCCCGATGATTGAATTCTTTTCACCCATCTCGCTTTCTTCTTTGCAGTAAATACAAAGTTCGGCCGTAGGACGAGCTTTAAGCCTTTCAAATACAATTTCTTCGTTACAGTCCTGGCATAGACCATAAATGCCTTTTTTAATCTTTCCTAAGCTTTTTTCAAGCTTTCGTAGATAAAAAATTTCTCTATTTCGAAAACGAAGTTCTTGCGAGGTCTGGACGTTGATAGAGGCCTCATCGACTGGATCAGCGAGCTCGTTCTTATCAAGATAGAAAGTCGACTCGTCTCTTTTTTTGCTCAGGATTTGCTCACGCTCCTCAAGGATCCTTTCTAGGAGGGTATGAAGCTGCTCATTAGAGAGGTAACTATTTTCTCTATTGGACGGTATAGTGTTCTGAGAAAGAAAATCAGCAACTCTGTCTTTGGTAACAACTTCTTCACTTTGTACTAGATCAGCTAACATAATCACTTCCTTTTGATGAACCAGTTTTTAGAGTGACAATGTACAGAAGTCAGAAATTATTCGTAAATATTTGAAGGGTCATAAAATGCTTACAATATATTACATATTAGGAGTGCATTATTTAATAATGCGCTCGATTACCAATGACTTCTAGGTTCTTAGGAAAAGAAGCTTCACAGTAAGGACAGAAGTGCCAAAACTGTAAGTCCAATTCTTTCTTACAACTCCAGCAGGTATAAAGAATTTCAAGTTCAATGAAGTCTTCTCCCGCAAGAAAAATATCTTTACGAACAGCGCGTATAGTAACTGGATGAGCAATATAGCCGCCAGGAATAAGAGGGTCTGGCTTAAATAACCCACGCTGCATATCCTCTTTAGGACGAAGTTCAACCTTCACAACTTCATTAGGAGTTGAATTAAAAATAGATTTTTGTTCCGTGTAATCGTAGCTGGTGTGCCGATAATCTTTAATTTTTTGATAAAGCTTTTCTGGTTCTAAGTCTCTTTTGTTGTTCATCCGTGAACTCCTTTTTTTAGACTTTAAATCCGTAGGCCCTCCAATTGGCAAGAATGACATCCACTATTTCTCGAGAAGCTTTTTTATGCGAATTGAAAACTCCGAGAATAGACGGTTTGGCCTTTAGAATATCGTCCTTTAAAGAATAACTCATTGGGCCTAGTCCCTCAATGGTTCGTAACGCCCACTCTAATACCTCAGGACTTTTATGCATTAAAAGAGATCTTAAAAGATCAAAAGTTCCCTTAGGAGGTCTTTCCCCTTCCTTAGTAGAGCGGTCAATAATTTGCTTTTGAATAGATCCTAGCACAAAGATAATATGCTCAGGGTCGTCCATAAAAATTTCAATGTTCTTATAAAGAAGTTCATCAAATATTTTGGAATAAGAGCTCACGGTCTCGAGGATCAAAAGAGCGTGCTGTATTTCCCCCTTATCCCGCTTATCAAGGGCCTTTTGGAGGTATAAGGACACTTCATGAAACTCTTCGGGGGAAAGCTTAAAAAAGGGCCTTTTTCCTGCCTTAAGCTCTTCTAGAATTTGGTTATATTTGCTTTTTATATCCATAAGTACCTGATATTACGTAAAGTTTTGGTAAATATCTACAAGCCTTATACTCTTTCTTCCATTAAAACACCAATTTATGCTATCTTGCGCCCAAACCACATTGAGGGAAACTTGGAGAACTTTTTAATCAACTCTATTTATCGGGCAACTGAAGGAGAAGGGGTTCATATTGGAACACCACAGACTTTTGTTCGCTTTCAAGGCTGTAGAGTGGGTTGCCTCAACTGTGACTCAATGGATACTTGGAGTTTTGATGGAGGCGATTTCTGGTCTCTTGATAATATTCTAAGCGAAATATCGAGCTTTAAACTCAAAAGAGTTTCCATCACTGGAGGGGACCCTCTTCATCCTACAAACTTAGAAGGCGTTGTTCACCTCTCTAAAGCTCTTAAAGAAAGAGGATACTACGTCAATATTGAGGCCTCCGGAACTAGAGTTGTCGATGAACTTTTTGATCTTATCGATTTTATTTCTTTTGATTATAAAACTCCTTCTACCGGAGTAAAGACTTCCATGGTGCTTTTAGAAAAGCTTGTGAAGCAATATCATGGTAAATATCAGATTAAATCAGTTGTCGAAAATGAAGAGGATTTTAGAGACTGCCTAAGAGCTAAAGAAGCTCTTGAAGAAAAGTTTCCTGAAATTCATATTCCTTGGATTCTGACTCCTGCTTATAATTTTTCAGAACAGTTCCCAGAAAAAAGATTCCAAGATGTTCTCCGCTGGAACGAAGAGGCCAATGCACCTTTTAGAGTTATCGGACAACAACACAAATGGATCTTTGGCCCAACAACTAAAAAAGTTTAAATTCTTGCCTACTCCCATTTAGCCGCTTTTTAGGGTATAATGCCATACAGGATGATTTCTTCCAAAGGATTTGGAAATGGTTTCAAGACATGTATTAGTTCTTTTTTTCTTAACAGTACTTCTTCTGACAAAGTTTGGTCACGCTAGTGAGATTGGAGATTCAAATCTTGATCCAAGACTTGTTCAAGAAAGATCTCTCGCCATCACTGAAAAGGTAATTGAAAAAAGTCGAGAGGAGATAAAAAAAGAGAAAGAAATCTCTCGAAAAGTCGCCAGTGAATTAAAGCTTAATGATAAAGAACTTCAAGGTCTTCTCGATGAATTTGATATCGAAAAAGATTAATTCATTCGACCTTTTAAAGTCACAAGCTTTATAAATGCCAAAAACCAACCAATCAAAAAACACACTCCTCCTATAGGAACAATAAGAGCAAATGTCTTTATCTCAGTAAGAGCATAGAGGTAGCAGTTAAAGCTAAAGAGAAGGATTCCTACCATAAAAAGATAGATGGAACTGGCAAGTTTTAAAACGGAACCTAAATGCATCTGTATTAGTCCCAAAGCAAGGAGTCCCAGTCCATGATAAAACTGATAGGTTACGCCTGTGGTGTAAGTCTTTAAAAGCTTATCCGTAAGTCTTGATTCCAGCCCATGCGCGCCAAAAGCGCCAATACCCACTCCTAAAAAGAGAAAAAGAGTGCCAGCAATAAAAGCATGAATCGTTGAGTGTCGTTCTGTTAATTTTTTCATAAGGTTAGCTGCTTTTTACTAAGAGGGTAGAGGTTAAACGTTCCAAGTCCTTTAGCGACAAGTTCTTTATTAGAAGCATCTTTAATGAGGGCACTGGCCACTACGAGCTTATTGCCCTTAAATTCCAGATCGGCCTTGGCCTCAAGTGTCTGACCTAGCTTTACTTCTCTCAGCATATTGATTTTAAACTCAACCGTAGAGCAGAGCTTATCTTCCGTTACGCTATAGCTTAGTACCGTAAGTCCGAGAACTGTGTCCATCATCGCGGCAAGAACCCCTCCATGACAGGTCTTAGGAGAACTTAAATGATGATCTTTGATTTCAAGATGAAAATCGACATCTCCCGCCCCGTTAATCCTATATTCGACACCAAGATGCTTATCAAATTGAGAGATTTTTTCAAATAGAGTTTCGAGTTCGGTTGGTGTCATAAAAAAAAGCCCCCAATGATGGGTGCCCTATTCAAAAATTTTAGAAATTACTTTTAACAGATGCTCCAAGAAAATCTCTATTCATTCGAGCAATGTTTGTAATCTTAATGCCTTTAGGACACTGTGCCTCACACTCCTTAGTGTTGGTACAGTTTCCAAAACCAAGTTCATCCATTGTGTGAACCATGTTTACAACTCGCTTATCCGCCTCAGGTTGCCCATGAGGAAGAAGAGAGTACTGGCTTACTTTAGCCGAAACAAAAAGCATCGCTGAAGCGTTTTTACAACTTGCTACACAGGCCGCACAACCAATACAAGCAGCAGCATCCATCGCTAGATCCGCATTCTCTTTTGGAATTGGAGTTGAGTTAGCGTCTTGAGCATTCCCCGTATTGACGTCTATAAATCCACCGGCCGCTTGAATCGTATCAAAAGCGGATCGATTGATCATAAGGTCTTTTAGAACCGGAAAGGGCTTTGCTCTAAACGGTTCGATCACAATCGTATCCCCGTCTTTAAATTTTCTCATGTGAAGCTGACAAGTCGTTGTCATTCCTTCTGGGCCATGAGCTTGACCGTTGATCATCATGGAACACATCCCACAAATCCCTTCTCTACAGTCATGGTCAAAAGCGACGGCATCTTTACCTTCACTAACAAGCTTTTCATTGAGGACATCTACCATCTCCAGAAAAGACATATCAGGAGAGACGCCATCGATTGAGTAATCTTCCATTTTCCCAGCGCTTTGGGAGTTCGGTTGTCTCCAAATTTTTAGTTTTAGAGACATGGTCGAGGTATTATTTCCCATTTCTTTCTCCTATTTATAACTTCTCTGGCTAAGTTTAACATTATCAAATTTAAGTTCTTCAATATGGCGAAGAGGAATACCATCTACACCCTGGTATTCCCAAGCGGCGACATGAGCGTAATTTTCGTCATCTCGAAGGGCCTCGTTTTCAGCTGTCTGGCTTTCCTCTCTAAAGTGCCCACCACAAGACTCTCTTCTTTCAAGAGCATCTCTTGCCATAAGTTCACCCATTTCAAGGAAATCAGAAATTCTTCCAGCTTTTTCAAGCTCGGTATTAAGAGATTCATTTTGGCCTGGAACCATCAAGTCTCTCCAAAACTCAGCTCTGATCTCTTTGATTTCCTCGATAGCCTTTTTAAGACCGGCTTCATTTCTACTCATCCCAACATGATCCCACATGACCTGTCCAAGTTTTCTGTGGAAGTAATCCGCTGGCTTCGTTCCTTTAACACTTAGAAGTCTCTGGAAGAGGTCATTAGAGTTCTTTTCACACTCTTGGAAGGCGGGGTGATTGGTATCAACTTTATCAAACTTATTCGAAGCGAAGTATCCACCTATAGTATACGGAATAACAAAGTATCCGTCGGCTAGACCTTGCATAAGAGCAGAAGCTCCTAGTCTGTTTGCCCCGTGATCAGAGAAATTTGCTTCCCCTAGAACAAATAGACCTTCGATATTACTCATGAGGTTGTAATCAACCCAGAGACCACCCATCGTATAGTGAACCGCCGGATAAATCTTCATAGGAACTTCATAGGGATTTTCATCTGTAATCTTTTCGTACATGGCAAAAAGGTTTCCGTACTTGGCCTCAATAGTCTCTTTTCCATCTCTTTTTATGGCATCCTCAAAATCGAGATAGACGGCGAGTCCAGTTGCACCTACACCTCTACCTTCGTCACACTGGACCTTAGCCTTACGGGAGGCTACGTCTCGAGGAACCAGGTTTCCAAATGAAGGGTAAATTCTTTCGAGATAGTAATCTCTTTCGTTTTCAGGAATATCCTTAGGAGCTCTCGTATCGCCCTTTTTCTTTGGAACCCAAACTCGACCATCATTTCTAAGTGACTCAGACATTAGAGTAAGCTTCGACTGATACGTTCCGTGAACTGGAATACAAGTCGGGTGAATCTGAGTAAAACATGGGTTCGCAAAATAAGCACCTTTTCGATAAGCTCTAAACGCTGCCGAACAGTTCGATGCCATAGCGTTGGTCGAAAGGTAGTAAGCGTTACCATAACCACCAGTAGCAAGAACAACAGCGTCTCCCCACCACTTTTCAAATTTACCGGTTACAATATCTCTTGTGATGATTCCTCTTGCCTTCCCATCGATAAGAACAAGATCGACCATTTCTTTTCTGACGTGAATTTTAAGCTTTTTCTTATGAACTTGTTTCATCATTGCTGAGAAAGCTCCAAGAAGAAGCTGTTGACCTGTTTGTCCTCTAGCATAGAAAGTTCTTGAAACTTGAGCCCCACCAAAAGATCGGTTGGCCAGGTATCCGCCGTACTCTCTTGCAAAAGGAACTCCTTGAGCAACACATTGATCAATAATATTGTTGGCCACCTGAGCTAGTCGATAAACATTCGCTTCTCTCGCTCTATAGTCTCCACCTTTAACCGTATCGTAGAAAAGCCTCCAAATACTATCCCCATCATTTGGGTAGTTCTTAGCAGCGTTAACACCACCTTGAGCAGCAATGGAGTGTGCTCTTCTCGCACTATCTTGAATACAGAAAGCTTCGACTTCATAACCAAGTTCGCTCATGGTAGCGGAAGCACTTGCTCCAGCAAGTCCAGTACCTACAACGAGAACTTTATATTTTCTTTTATTTGCTGGGTTTACGAGCTTTAGATTAAATCTATGCTTTTCCCATTTCTCCTGAACCGGACCTTCAGGAACTTTTCCGTCTAATTTTTTAATGCTCATATTATTTTGCTCCTTGTAGATAACAATAGATTGGAAGAGCACTGAAACCAACAGTGATTACAACCGCATAAAGTTTAGAAAGGCATCGAATAGTACAATTGTACTTCTCGTGGTTGATTCCAAAAGATTGAAACGCAGACCAGAAGCCGTGACTTACGTGGATTCCTAAAGCAATCATGGCAAAGATATACCAAACGACATTTCCAATATGAGAGAAGTATTCAATAAGAAGTCGGTAAAGATCTCTCATTTCTACTCCGCCATGAACGATAGTGTAGTAGGGTCCATATTTGAATTGAATCAGGTGAAGAACGAGAAAGACTAAAATGATAAGTCCCGTATATGGCATCGTGTTAGAAGCAAAGTTCTCTCCACGGCCACTACTTTTTTTCATGTAGTATCCAATAGGTCTGGCGGCCTTATTTTCCATTGTCAGCTTGATCGCGAGAGCTATATGCGTAAGAAATAGCGCGACGAGTCCTGCTTCAGCTACATAGATCAGTGGGTTGGTGATGAGTTTGTGACCATAAGTGTTGAATGCTTCTGGCCCGACATAAATAAGACAGTTTCCTAAAAGGTGACCCACTAAGAAAAGACAAAGTGATAGACCAGTAATAGACATCACTTGTTTCTTCGTAATAGAGCTACCTAGAAAGCTTTTAAGCGTAGTAGTCTTCATGGAATTTGGCTCCTAAATGAAAAATGTATAATAGATAGCAGGATTATATCTTATATAAGGTAGATAATTAAGGCTTTTTATTAGGAGAAAAGAGATTTCTAATTAATGACGTTTTGAAGCAATGTCTATCTTCCGTAGATGAGGTCATCTTTCATTCGATCGCATCTCCAACCGAGCTCTCGCTCCATTCTTCGCTCAATGAAATCAAAGAACTTATCAATACAATATTGTGGCTTGTTCTTCGCACTGAAGATGACCTGAGGTTTCACTCCCTCGTAAGGCTTACTATAAACGACCTGGCAATCTTCTGGTTCATGAATAAGCTCTGCCTTTCTCACCAGTTTATTTTGTTTATGAGTGCAGACGTAAACCGTCGTGGATACATTGGCCAAAATAGATAAAGGTAAAAGGAAAATAAGCAAGTATTTCATAGATTATTTCCTCTCATAAGACTGAGAAATCATAGTGATGACTCGGGTTCTTAAAGAGTCTTTTTCTTCATGGGTTAGCTCATCAAAATCCTCTGGATTTTCAAATCCGTAGACTTGAATAATGGCCTCGCGAGAAAGCATATCTGTAATTTTCTTCTCTTGAATAACACCCACTGCATTTTTTATTCGAATGAGTAGGTTTTCTTCATTAAACGGCTTTTCAATGAAATCATAAACTTTATATTTAATGGCCTCTCTTAGAGCATCCAAATCTGTATTACCTGTAATGAGAATAGTAAGGATTTCTGGTCGTTTTTTTGAAATATGCTCTGCTATTTCAAATCCCGACATTTTTGGCATGTGAAGGTCACTGATCACCATATCAACAGGGAACTTTTCAATAATTTCGAGTCCTCGCGCCCCATTATCGGCCTCGAAAATGGTACAAGAGATATTATCTTCAAGGATCATAGCTAGATATTCACGAATATCTTCATGGTCATCGATGATGAGAATCTTGGTTTGGTTAAGGATACTCATATTTTTCCTATGCGGATTTATCTTCGCTTTGTTCCTCTTCTTCCTCAGACTCTTCGACTTCATCCGAAGCAACTTCAAATTTAGTGGTCGAAGACTTAAGAATTTTCTCAGCTGGAATATCCAAAAATCTTCCCTTCACCTTAATGGGAAGGGCCGACTCAAAGAGATCCACTTCAGTTGGAGTTAATTCATTATTGGTACTCTTGTTCCAAAGAATATCCACGGAACTCGAAAAGTCATTGACCATATGATAGTACATATTATCTGGAGCTAGTGTGGAATTGAGAAAACTCATGAGAACGGAGAAGATGATCCCCACAATAGAAGTATTCATAGCAAAAGCGATGTTCACTAAAAATTGATCCATGATTTGTTTACTTCTATCTGGATCGGCAATATCAATCTGAGCTAGTTCTGGAAGAGCATGCATAATTCCTAAAAAGGTACCAAAGATACCACCAATAACAAAAATACTTGGTAGTTTATGGAGAGTATCATCAAAAAAGGTCACGGGAACAAAACCAAATAGTTTCCCAAAGGTCTTGTTATTATTAAAGGAAGCCTTGGTTTTATCAATAAATTGAGGCTCACTTCGATCCTGCTTAAGAAATCTAGTTTGATGAAGAAAGTCTACAATAAACTCCGCTGCACCTTTTTGAATAAAAAAGATTTTATCCCAGATGATCATCAGTCGATCAAAAGTTCTTCTGTGATACTTTTCCCTTAATCTAAAAAGTTCAAAGTAGGTTTTTTCCAGATTGAACTTCAGCATCGAAAAAAAGCTATTTTCATTTGTGCTTCCTTTGTCTGATGTTGAGGCCAAATAGAGTCTTACCCTTTTTTGAAATTCATTGATGAACCACATTTGTCTTCTAACCATCATGTTAATCAAGATTCTTGATATAACCGCAATGATGAAAAGAGCGCAGAGTCCGCCAATCAGATTTTCTGATAAGAATCCTACTGTGTTTAGGTAAAGTCCTTGTAAATTTAACTGTGCCATAATTTCTTCCTACTCTTTAAGGTAGTATTTAATAATAACTTTTTGAGATTCCAGACAACCGTATTTGTCACATTCAGCAGTTGTTGGAAATCTTCCATCTTTATCTTTTGTTTCGTTTATTCTAACTTCTTCTGTAAAATAACTTCGTCCTGTTACTTTTACGTAAGGAAGAAGTTTTTCTTGGTAATCAAAGGAAATCTTTTTACGATCAAAGATGAAGTTAAAGATTGATCGTGCTCTTTTATAACTTAGATCTAGGTTATAATTAATTGCATTTTTATACTTTTCGTTAATACTTTTAGGATCAATGAATCTTCCTCGATAAGTTGGTGAAGAAAAACCAATGATTTCTACAGTTTTAATTTTATCCGAAGTTTCAAATAAGGTTTTTGCATAGATTGGAATAAGCTGTATGAGTCTTTGCTTCATCCCTTTTTTGATAAACCATTTATCCGTATCAAAATAAGAGAGTCCAAAATCAATTACGACATCTCCAGACTCAACGTTAACCTGAGCGGTAATTCCATTTTCCTCAAAAGCGTCCTTGAGTGCTTTTGCGATTTTAAGTCTTTCCCCAGTAATAGGTGCGGTATTACTTAGTTTATCCAGATAAACTTGTTCCATCTTATTCATCTCGGCCTTAATTTTTTCAATTTTCTCAGCATAGGATTGATCGATACTAGCAATTTTTCGCTTAAGATTTTCTTTAGCCTTTTCTTGAGCCTTCATTTTTTGAGAAATAAGATTTTTCTTCTCTAACTGATAGGTTTGTTTAAGAGTTGAAATTTCTCTGTTTTTCCTTTCATATTGAGACTTAGCTTTAGCGATTTCTTGGTTGTATTCTGTTTTAAGCTTTTTAGTGATTTCTTTTTCAAATTGAAGTTGCTTTTCTGTTTTGTGAAGACTTCTTTTGCTTCGATTAAGATTGGCCTTCACTTTGGCAAAAGATTGGTTGATTTCTTCAATTCTCTCCTGTAGTTCTTTTTCATTCTTTTTATTTTGTAACTGAATCTCAGAAATCTTTCTTTCATATTCTTTATTTATGATAGTAACTCTTTCATCAAAACCCTTTTTAGTCGCTTCTAGTTTTAAAAGGATCGCATCTCTTTTTTGTTTTTCGTTACTAAGATCTATACTTAGCTTATTGATCTTTCCAACGTTAGCAGAAAGCTTCTTTCTACTTTCTTCTAGAGAAAACTGACTAATTTTAAGATTATGATCTTTATCTAAAACGGTAGACTTGAGTACAGCATTTTTTGAGATAATATGCTTTAGTGTTTTTTGATATTCATCAATATCATCTTTTTTCTGAAGAGTTTCTTTTAGTCTTAAATTGAGTTGATCAATTTCTGATCGAATGAGTTTACTCTTATCAACTGCGGCCATGGTGAGCTCTTGCATTTTATCAAAGAGCTTTGCGTACTCTTCTTTTTCACGAACAGTTGCATCTTTATCTACATACTGAAGAGTGATGTTTTGATATTCTTTGAGTCGTTCTTGAGTTTCTTGAAGTCTTCCTTCAAGGAGGGCGATTTGATCATTTAATTTCTTTTGGACTTCCTCTTTCTTTTCTTTGCTTTCTTGCATTTGAGAATTTACAGTTCCCATTCGGGCACCTGTAATAACGTAGAGGAAAAGAAAAACTAGAGAAAGAACCATAAACATATCGGAGTAGGTCGACCAATGGTTTTCTGTTTCTACACGATTTTTAACTTTGTCATAATTAAAGTTCATATCTTTATCCGATTTAAATACTCAAATACATTTCGTATAATTTTTTATAAACTTTAAATAACTTTTTGATTTCAATAAATTTTGTAGAAACTCAATTAATTTTTTGGAGGAGCAAAATCTGGCATAAGGAAATTAAGATAATCGAGATTAATAAGATCTAAAGGATCACTGAATTGGACGGTTGTTCGAGCTGTGCCTACCGGACTGACGGCCTCTACGTCACTATCATAATAATTATTAAGCGGAACAACAATAGAGGTATTAGAAGCGACTAAAGCACCTTTATTACTTCCAGATACCGTGAGAGCACTTCTTGAGTAGGAGCTAGAAATGTCCCCAGAACCAGAGAGGATACCAACAAGACCTCCCACATAGTCATTTCCGTCAATAGCGCCATCACTATAACTGTAACGAATTTTACCAGCAGTATGTTCACCAGTTAGACCACCTACATTATCACCAGTTCCCGTAATGGCAGCGTGAGATGCCGTTAGAGAAAGGTCGGATGCAGAGTTATAACCAACAAGACCACCAATATAAGATCTTCCATCAACTGCGCCATAGACTTTAATATTTTCTAGTGAGGCAGCATTGGTCTCTCCAGCAATGGCGCCTACTTTGTCCTGACCAGTTAGGGCGACGTTTTCAAGAGTAAGGTTTTTAACAACGGCACCTGCAGAAAGAGTAGAAAAGAGTCCAACTTTATCTGTTGAGCCTTCTGTATAAGTGAGGTTATAGATCGTATAACCGTCTCCATCAAAAGTTCCTTTAAATCCAACAGGTTGATTATAATTTGTACCTGTAAATCCGGCCAAATCAATATCACTTCCAAGTTTATAGTGCTTAGTCATGTCACAGCTACTTAAATTATTCATTTGAGTCGCATTACAAAGGATGTAAGGATCGGCGAGGCTACCGGTCCCTATTTCTGTGCATGTGGTGGGAGTGACGCTATCGCATGAATCACCAATATCAAATATTTTCCCACCAATGGTAATTCCTGCAGAAACATTTGTTCCATCGCTACCACAAATAATAAACTCATAAGGGAGATCACTGGTAAGCCCTGTGACTTGATACTCAAGCACATCGCCCACATTTATCCCTCCCGAACAGTCTGTGAGTGGAGTAGAGGTCTGAGCGGACTTCACAATAAAAGATGTTGTAGTCGAGCTATTTTTCTTCCACGTAAGTTTTAGCGTGGTTGGGGTATCCGGTCTCATATGGACATCAAGCGGCGTCCAAGGATCGTATTTTATTGATCTTCGAAGTTTTGGAGAATCACTATTATCACTGCTCCAAATTTTTTGCGTATCCCAGTCCTTAAAGAGAGTAGAATCGGAAAGCTCAGCATAGGTTTTACTTGTTCCATTAAAGGTTTTGGAATACATATCCTCAATAGCATCTGAATTATAAAAAGTCTCTGTTAGATTTAAAGAACCGGCACCAGTCAGACCACCGACGACTCCACCAAGACTATTATTGGAATTTTCAATGACGCCGCCAAGTGCGAAGGACTGCTTAACACTACTTGATGAATCTGCTAATCCAATCAATCGTCCAATATAGGACCCATTACCAGAAACGTCTCCAGTGGAATAAGAGTGTCTTACAGAGGAATTGTTAATCATTTCACCAACAAGTCCCCCAACATAGTGCCCACCCTCTACAGGTAAATCTGCATAGGATTCGATCACGTGAGAGTAGTAATCAAGGCGACCAACTAGTCCACCTACTCGGTACTCATCATAATCACTAAGAATACCTTTGGCGTAGCTTCGAAGAATAACGGTATGATCGTAGGCAAGTCCAACAAGTCCACCCTGATAATCATTACCAACATCTTTTAGTGAAGATTCGGCAAAGGAGTTTCTGATAAGTGAGGAGTTCTCAGCTCGGCCAACGAGGCCTCCAGTTTGTTGATTACCACTATAAATTCTTACTTTTGCCCAAGAATTTCTTATCTCACTACCAGTGAGTCGACCAACCAGGCCACCTGCATAAACGGTCCCATTCATTTCTCCTGTTACAGAACAATTATCAATGAGGGTTCCTCCATAAGCGTGACCGACGAGACCTCCTTGCTCTTGATAATCTAACAAGAAGACATTTCGTACATGAATATTTTTAAGTGTGGCACCATCAGTTTCAGCAAAAACACCATGCTGAATAGATCCAGCTGCACTGTTATTAAAGTTTACAAGTCTATAGCCGTTTCCATCATAGGTACCAGTAAAGCTATCCTGAGGATCGTCATTATCTGAGGCGCTATCCTCATCAAAGTCAATATCTCCACCTTGCTTCAGGTGGGAGTTAGCACAGGAATTATCGATATTTTCAAACTGAGCAATATTACAAATGATGTAGGGATCCGATTCTGTTCCTGATCCTAGAGCATTACATGTTGAATAACTTGCTTGGTTTTCGCAAGTCTCACCAACCCCTCGCTGCTTGTCTAGAAGGAGAGTTTGAGCAGGTTCACTTACAGTTCCCCCAGCAAGAGTTCCAAATCCATTCATTGGACAAACTCTAAAAGAATAATTTTGTCCCGCTGTTAAGCCACTATAAATATAATCCAAGTCAGGGGTACTCACAACGTTTATCCCGTTACGAAGAGTAACAATTCCTTTTCCATTACAATCACTCTGGTTTCCTGAGTTACAGTTTGCGGCAGGAGTTGTACTTTCGGTACATATGATCTTAAAGCCTTGAATATTTTCTGCTGGCCAATCCCAGTTTAATCTAATTTGAGTTTCACTAAGTACCGCAGTTGTGACATTCTTCACTTCCTTTAAAGTGGTATCTAATCTTCGAAGAGTTGGATATTGCCCAGGAACGATGCTCCATACCTGCTGCCAATCCCAAGCGGAATCATAATTTGCTTTATCTCTAAGTTGAGCATCCGTACGAGCATCTCCATCTTCTGACGAGGAATTTTTTGAGGAATTCCAATAATTTCCTTGAGCGTAACTACTAGCATATGACGTGTCATTGTGGTTAAACCCTCGTTTAGAGCCACTGAAGACTTCACCAGACTGATAATTTTTTCTAAAATAATTATTATAGGATGCGCTTGCTCTATACGCATCTCCTATAAAACCGGCCACACGGACATTGCTGGTATGATAAACATCTCCTCGAGCGTAATTATCA
>CBDUBC010000020.1:0-34703 GCA_965365285.1 uncultured bacterium | reverse complement strand
TATTTGCTGATAACTTTATATATCGGACTGTTGTTTTTTAAGAAATTATCGATATATCCCTACATGCCCTATAATTAGAGAAGCGAAAGGATCAAGAATGAATATAATTGTCACTGGAGTTATAGCGTTGGCCCTCGGATTAATCGCTAAAGAAATTGTGAAAAGCAGTCAACCTAAGAAAAAGAAAATCCCAGTAAAAGTAAAAAAAGACTAACGCTGATCTCTTAGTACCTTGCCCATCTCTTTAGCAAAGTAAGTAAGGATGATATCAGTGCCCGCCCTCTTAAAAGACGTCAGCATCTCAATCATCACTTTTTCTCCATCTAACCAGCCACGTTCTTGAGCTGCCTTAACCATGGCATACTCTCCACTTACATTATAAGCAGCTATGGGCAGATTACTTTCTGACTTAAGCTTAGAGATGATATCGAGATAGGAAAGCCCCGGTTTAACCATGAGAATATCGGCTCCTTCTTCTTCATCGAGTCTCGCCTCAATGAGGGCCTCTTTAGAATTAGAGTAGTCCATTTGATAAGTTTTCTTATCCCCTTTCTTAGGTGCCGACTCAAGAGCGTCTCTAAAAGGTCCATAAAAGTGAGAAGCATATTTAGCAGTGTAGCTCATTATGAGAGTATTTTTATAATTTTCTTTTTCTAAGGCCTCTCGGATAGCTTTTACTCTTCCATCCATCATGTCACTTGGTCCAATAATATCAGCACCGACCTTTGCTTGAGCAACGGCCATTTGGGAGAGAATCTCTAATGTTTCGTCATTAAGAATCTCGCCTGTATCTTCACAAACGAGACCATCATGTCCATCGCTAGAATAGGGATCCATCGCGACGTCGGTCATAAGAACAAGATCAGGAAAGATCTTCTTCACTTCTTTGATCGCAGTAAGATAGAGACCATTAGGATTGGTTGATTCTTTTGCCCATTTGTCTTTTTTAACTTCATCTAGTGCCGGAAAAAGAGCAATGCTTTTAATCCCGAGATCATAAAGTTCTTTGATTTCTTCGATTAAAAGATCAAGAGTGAAACGATACTGACCAGGCATGGAGGTAATTTCTACTTTTGTTTTGTCACCTTCCATCACAAAAAGAGGGGCAAGAAGATCATGCCCCGTAATGGAGTTTTCTCGAATCATATTTCGTATCACTTCACTGGATCGATTTCTTCTTGGTCTTTTGAGAATCATTTCTGCTCCAAATTTTTGAAAACAATAGCATAAGTTGAAATGAGTTTTAAAAGAGACGAAAGACCGTTACTTCTATTCATGGAGAGATGCTCTCTAAGGCCAATCGTTTCTAGGAAATCAGGTTTAGTATTAAGAATCTCATCTGGAGTCGCTCCACTATAGACTTTTAGTGCAATGGCCATGATTCCTTTAACGATGGCCGCTTCACTCTCGCCATAAAAAACCACTCTTCCGTCCTTAAACTCTGCATGAAGCCAAGCCTTGGATTGACAGCCTTTTATAAGGTTTTTTTCAACCTTTTGCTCTTCAGGAAAAGCATTGAGCTCTTTTCCCATTTTGATGAGATGTTTATAACGCTCCTCCCAGTCTTGATATTCTAGGAAGGAGTTTACGATATTATTGACGCGGGTTTCTATGGATGAGTTCATGCGGGGATATTAGCCCGACAAATCAATTTGGACAAGGGCCTTTAGCTATTACGACGCTGCTCTTCGTAGATTTTATCGATTTCTTTTTCGTATTCGTCTTTTACTTCATCGATTTTTTTATCGTAATAGACACGAATTTTTTCGTTCTCTTCCTGAAGGGCCATCACCTTTTGTTTGGCCGATTTATGGACATTTTCTTTAAGTTCTGCCATTTCACGATCTTTGGCCTCTAGCTTTTCTCTATAACTTTTGATGAGGTTATTCGTTTCTGTTCTAAACTTTTCTCTCATCTCCATTCTCTCCTCTTCAAATTGCTCTTCCATATTAGCGATGGCCCTATTTTTTTCATTTTGGCTTCGATTAAGAGCAAGTCTCGTGAGGCTAGAAGATTCTTCTAATTTATCTTCATATCCAGTAACAATCTTAGATTTTTCATCGGTAAATTGCTTATCTTTCACTTCGACTCTATTCTCAGAATTCTCTCTTAAGGTTTCTATTTCTTTTTCAAAACCTTTTTTAACGTTTCTTAGATGATCTTTGGCGACTTGTCTTTGGTTCGCTAAACGTATTTGAAAATCAACTTCACCACCTACTTTTTTGGCCATAGTTCCTCCATTGAGGAAAGTATATCACTGAGCAGCATTTTTTTCGTGTGGGAAAAGTTGAGCAGCTTATCGCTTTATTTGAGTAATTCTATTCACTATCCTTAATACAGGTATGGCCACGTGTCGGGTAAATATTTCCCCAAACTTTTGATGCCTACACAGAAAAAGCACAAGTTCAGGTGAATAATGGTAATAGGTTCTTATAAACCATCGCCCTAATGGACTTTGATTAAGGACATGATCTCTGAATAAGCGAAGGTCATTTGTGATGGGGTGATCCTCACCAAATGCATAGGTGGCCACGAAACAAAAACCCTTACTACTTTTGAGTTTTTCATGGGCCTTTTTAAAGGCTTCAATATTGCGAACTTTACCACTTTTAATATACTTTCGAATGATTTCCGAGTTTACATATTGATATTTATAGCCTGTCGAAAATTTCACAAATTGACTAAGATACCTTTCACAATCCTTAAAGAGATTTGGATTTTTATCGAAAATCTTAGCAAGATCCCAGTAAACTTGACTCACAAGAAGCATTTCTGTGAGATCTTTTTTTTGATCAAATAATTTAGGCGATAGAGTTTTTTCTTCGGCATTAAAATAATTAGCAAGTACTGTTAAATAAACTTTGTAATTTTGAACTGCGTCTTTGTAATTTTCTTTAGCGGAAAAATCCATTCCAGCTTTTAGGGTGCCAAGACGGTTTCGGTATCTTTCAACCGCAACTTTTCGGATTCTTTCTTCAGCTTTTTGTGCTTCTTGCTCTTTTCGCGATAGTGGTTTTGCCATAGATATATATCGGAAAAAAAAAGGAATTGATAAACTAAATAATATAAATTGAACTAACTCTAAGGAAGAAGAGATTCTGCGATCTCAAATGCCTTCTTCATGTCTGGCAACTCTGTCACTTCAGATACGAATTGAAAATATTGAATACGATCTTTTTGATCGAGAACTAGCACTCCCCTTGAGAGTAGCTCTTTACCCTGAATAAGAATTCCTGCATTTCTGCCAAACCGACCAAATTTATAATCCGAAAAATAATCAATGTTCTCTAGCTTTGCTTCGCTAGCAAACCTTTTTTGGGCCATAGGAAGATCTCTTGAAATTGTCACCAATCTAATCTTTGGATTTATTTTTGTTTCTCCTAAAATATGAGTTTGTTCTTCACAAACTTTTGTGTCGATCGAAGGTACAATACTCACAATAGTGACTTGAGAAGAAGGTTGGTAATCAATTCCACTCTTTTGAATAAGGGAAGAAAACTTTTGACCTTTTTTAATAATCCCCTTGTAGAGTTTATGCGATTTTCCCTTAATCAAAACACTACCTCCAGGTTTAATAGAGTCCCTATTGATTTTCATAGGAGGAGAGGAACAAGAAGAGAGGATTAAAAGAGTAAAACTCATTAAAAGACTAATCATATCAAGTACTTCCTTTATCAATAAAGCTTATAGAATTTATAGATATTGTCCCAAATTTTTGGCTAATTTTAAAATTTAAATTTTTTTTTTATTTCTAAATTACTGAAATCTGATCAAAAGAAAATTAGCACCTTAAGCCGAATTAAGATGAATACGATAACAATTTGTTATTTATAAACGAATAGGGCCTAAAGTGAATAAATTGTTAAGTCTTTTCACCATTTTAGCAACGCTGTGGGGATGTGTCCCCCCGACTCAACAAAATGAGCTTAAAATTGCTGGACTTAATCTGGAGGAGAGAGCGGCCAACCAAAAAAAACAATCTACAGAATTTTCTGTTTCCAATATTCAGTTAATCAATGACCAATTTATTGTCTCCGGAGTCAATCTGGATCTTATCGATGTGGCCAGAATGAATGGACCTGGTATCAATGAACAATTGCAATTTATTCAACGAACGGCAAACCAACTCATTCTTAGATTGCAAGGAAGTTTTAATCTTTTTATAAACTCTTCTTTAAACCTTATTCTTAGTAATGCTTATGCTCAATCTAGTTTTAATCTCAACGTCATCCTCGAGCAAAACGGGGCCAATGATGGAGATGTTCTTACGTGGGATGACACCAGTAATACATGGGTTCCTCAGGCCTTGAATGGAATTCAGTTCATGGGAGGTTGGGATGCAAGAAGAGTCGTGGAAGGTGGTAGTGGAAACCCACCAAGCTTTTCTCCAAATAATGGTGAATATTGGATAGTTAGTATTGCGGGTACTCAAAGCCTTAGTGGAGAAAATGATTGGCAAGTCGGTGATTGGGCCATCTATAATGGCTCTGATTGGCAAAAAATAAATAATTCTCCAAATGTTTTATCATTTAATGGAAGAAAAGGTGCTGTTACCTCACAAGTTAACGATTATTCTTGGGCGCAAATAGATAAAACAACATCTTCACTTAATGATGTAGCCGATGTCGATTACGCAACCTTTCCTACTAACGGAGATATTTTGTTATACAATTCCACGTCTGGTAAGTGGGAGCCTAGTGCTTACTCCGTTAATAATATTACAACCTCTCAAATTTCAGATGGAACTATCATAGATGCCGACATTTCAACGACGGCTGCGATTGATATGAGCAAAATCAATGGTCTTATCCCTGCTCTTGGAACTAAAGTCAATGCAACAGGGGGAACTATTTCTGGAAACCTAAACTTAGGTCCAGGAGCGAGTATTAATATGGCTGTTGGTACAACCGTTGATGGAGTTGATGTTTCGGCCCTAGATGCAACAGTCACTCTTTTAAATTCTACAAAGCAAGATAATATTGCCTTCCCTGGGGATTCCTCAAAATATCTCAGTGGGAACAATACTTTTGAAGATATCTCAGCTCTTACTTTAACGGCCCAATTAACGGGGCTTGATGTGAGTGGAAGTCCAGACACCACTATTAATGTCTCTGATAGCATTGTTGGGGCCTTTGGAAAACTACAGCAACAACTCAATAGTTTTTCAGGGAGTGTCACAACTAGTGTTCAAAAATCAGGTGACGTCATGTTTGGAGATCTTGATCTTTCAGGAAATGTTCTCTCCGCTGGTCAAGTGGATGTTACATCTGAAGTGAATGCTACAGACCTAAATTTAACCGGTGCTATTTCTATGGCCAATATTACTTTGACCTCCACAGGAACAGTATCTGCTATTGGTGGTGTTTTTTCTGGTAACACCGAGTCTCTCACTCATACGGTAAATGACACTCTAAAATTAAAAGATAATGATGGGACAACAAACTATGTCACAATTCAATCGAACCCTGCACTAGCGGCAAATTACACTCTCCTTCTTCCAGTTGATGATGGGACACCAGGACAGGTTCTTTCGACAAATGGAACGGGGGTTCTCTCTTGGTTTACACTTCCTGTCGCAACCAGTGGTACCGTGACGGACGTGACCGCTGGAGTTGGCCTACTCGGTGGTACGATCACAAGTTCAGGAACGATTGATGTTAATGTCGGAGTTGGTGCCAACCAGATTGTCCAATTAGATGGTTCCTCGCGCTTACCAGCAGTCGACGGATCATTATTAACCAATCTCACTGCGGGCAACATTGTAGGTCTTGGTAGTATGTCTTTTCAAGATTCCACGGCCGTTAGTGTAACAGGTGGTACACTTGATAGCGTTGCCATCACAAATAGCACTGCCACTCTAACAAGTGCAGATATTGATTCAGGAACAATTGATGGAACAAGCATAGGATTAACAACACCTTCTTCAGGTGATTTTTCCACTATCGGAGCTACCACACCAGGCTCTGGTATCTTTACAACTCTTTCCGCGACTGCTTTAGAAAATACACCGATTGGAGTTACAACTCCAAATACGGCCGCTTTCACTTCAATAGACGCCGATAGTGGTACGCTTGATAATGCCTCTTTAGGTGGGACTACTCCTATCACATATTTAGGATTAGATAATTTGGTGATCGATGGGTCTACTATTAGCTCAGTCTCAGCGGATTCTGATATTTTATTAATCCCCAACGGTGCAGGTAATCTTGGAGTTGGTCAAGCTACTCCAAATACAAAGCTCTCTGTGAGTGATGAGTCTGCAGTTACTAATGCAGTTGTTAATGTTCTTGAAATTGCAACAGAGTCATCAGGAACTGCCGCTAACGGTTTAGGGGTAGGAATGCTTTTTAATACGGAAGATGATTCTGGTTCAGTAGAAAGTATGGCCTCTATTGAAGTGGTATCTACGAGCGTGGCCAATGGTGCAGAAACAGCTAGAATGGACTTTAAACTTAAGAATGCTGGTGCCGCTCTTTCTACAGTTTTAAGTCTTGATGGATTAGGAAACCTAACGATTCCTGGGGATTATGTAACTTCAACCATTACAGATAGCGATGGAAATACTTCTATTCACGTTGAAAAAACTGGTGGAGATGATAACATTCGATTCGATACTTCGGGAACTGAAAGAATGATTGTAACTCCAGCTGGATATCTCGGACTAGGTACTTCAAGTCCTGGAGTTCGATTTCATATTTCAGATACCCTTAATGGAGAAGGTCAAAGACTTGAAGGAACTACTCACTTCTATACTTCCTATGTGCAGAATACAGTTAGTAAAGCTATCATAGGACATGAGAATGCTAATGATGACTTTTTAACCATTAAAACTCAAAATTCGATTGTTCCAAATGCTGGAGATATTTATCTACAGCCTGATACAGGCGCTCATGTTGGTATTAAGACAAATGATCCTCTTACTCCTCTCGAAGTTATGGAAGATGATATCAATAATTCAGATATCACTTCCCTACTAACTCTCACCCACATGGCGGATACGCCTGCCAATGGTATCGGTGCAGGGATCATATTTAGAAGTGAAAATAATGCTACTCTACCCACTATTAGTGCTTCGATTACTTCGGCGTTAACTGATATTACAAATGGGGCCGAGGATGGAAATATTAGCTTGAGTACTCTCAACGGTGGAACTATTGATAATCGTCTTGTCATTAATAGTGACGGAGAAACTTTCATTAAGACAGGTCACCTTAATGTCGAACAAAATAATGAACTTCGGCTTCATGATTCGGCAGGTGGAGAATATGTTGGCCTAAAATCACCCGAGCCACTGGGTGCAACTTATACTCTAACATTACCTGCTAATTTTGGAACGAACGGACAAGCTCTCACTAGTGATGGAGCAGGAAATCTTAATTGGGTTACTCCACCACTACTTGGTTTAACTCCGACAGACAGTACCATTATTGTCGGTGATGGAGCGAATTGGGTAGCTGAATCAGGAGATACCGCGAGGACCTCTCTTGGACTAGGCCCTACAAATGCTGTGACCTTTTTTAGTTTAGATTTACTAAGTGGGACAAACACATCTATTACGAATGATGGAGTTACCTTCACAGACGCAGAATCCTTTTATGTTCAAAATCAGTCCAATGTTGGGGTTATCCTTAATAGTGGGGCGACAGCATGGGCCGCTCTCTCAGATAGAAGAAAGAAAAGAGATATCGCTTATGTTTCCGTTGAAAAGCTCTCCAGTATCCAAGGAGTTTATTATAAATACCTAACGGATGACTTTGAAGCCGATCCAAGGGTTGGGGTTATCGCTCAGGAGGTTCAAGCAGTTCTTCCAGAGGCCGTGAGTATTGATAAGGACGGTTATCTTAGAGTAAGACTTACCGAAATCATTCCATTACTCATCAACGCTACCAACGAGCAGCAAAAAGAGTTAGATAAAAATAAAGAAATGCTTCAAGTCATGAAAGGATCTTTAGATCTGAGAGTTGCAAATTTAGAGGAAAGAGTAGAAAAGCTTGAAAGTGAGAATGCAATGCTAAAATCCTACCTTTGTTCTCAGGATCCAAACGCCCCCTTTTGTAAATAGAATCCATCGTTTAGAATAAGGCATGCAAAAGTTTTCAAGGGCCTTATTTAATATCGTTTTTTTTGTTCTTCCTTTCCTATGCTCTTTAAGTACACTGAAGTTTGTTGTTGCGAAACCGGAAAATCTTAAAATCGCTCTGGCCCTTCCCATCTTTATCTATCTGTTTTGGGCAGGCCATGGATATCGAAAATTAGAAAATCATAAAAAAACTATATTATCAATTATGGCCTTCTTAGGTTTCGCAACATTGAGCTCACTGTGGTCCCATAATTTTTATTGGGCCATAAGCCATTTGATCCCTCTTTGGTGTTCCTTTTTAGGCGCTATCGTGACCTATCAGTATATAAGAGATTTAGACTCCCTTTTCTTTAAATTAAGCCTAGCTGGTGCAATTGTGGCCTTAATAGGGCTGATTACCACGTCCTTTAATCTCAATATATTTAACAATCTCGGTGAATATGGAGCGACTTTTGGTAATAAAAATATGGCCAGCCAATTCATTATTCTAACTATACCTCTTGGATTGGCCTTGTTTTTTAAAAATAAAAATAAACTAACCTTAACTTCTAGCAGTATCTCACTTTGCTTTCTTATTCTTGCTCAAGCAAGACAAGCCTGGCTTAGTTTAATTGTAATGGGTCTTGTCAGTATTTACTTTTTAATAAAGCATCAAAGACCACTTCTTAGTAAAAAGATATTTGTGCCCGTAATGGTTTTTCTGACAATCTCGGGACTAATATTCACTTTTTTAGGGAACCCAAAATACTCCCGTTTAGAGCGAATCAAAGCTAGGCTCGAACTGGCAGTTAAACAATTTTCAAATCCTATAGGTAAGGCCTCCCAGGGAAGTAATGAACGTGTATCTCACTGGGTCAATACTCTCGGAATGGTAAAGGATAATCCCTTATTAGGTGTTGGAATAGGTAATTGGTATATTCACTACCCTCTCTACCATTCTAAGTATATTGATGATGGCCGTGCTTATTCCATGTCTATGAAACTTAAAAATCTGCATAACGATCATCTCGAAATACTTGCATCTGTTGGACTCATAGGCTTTGGACTTTGGATTCTCATGTTTTTTACTATTGTAAGAAACTGTATTCTTTTTAGTGAATTAAATTTCATCCAAGGCCTTTCCTGCTTAATGGCAGTGATGGCCTATTTAACCTACTCTACTTTCTCTTTTCCTCATAAACTGTTTCTTCCTCTAATGATTATCTTTACTCTTGCTCTTTTTGTTCATTCGAAAGAGACTAAATGGGATATAGATGTATTTTCTAATAGGTTTAGACATTCCCTTATTCCTCTATTTTTCTTATCTCTTTGGCTCATCAATCAATACCTTTATTTCAGTCATAATTTCTATTCAGGACAGGTCTATTCCTTACAGTATGATCGAGAGAGTTCAAACAAAGATATCATGGCAAAGTATATTGTTTATCATTCCGAAAAGGCTTTAAAATATAATCCTTACGATGAAAATACTGCCATTTTATTCTCTAAAGGGCTTAGTCATTTTAAGGAGTATAATCGAGCGAGAAAGATTTTAAAGGAAGTTCTTCCCTACTATCCTTATCACGAATCTCTTCTTCACAATCTAGGTTATATTTCTTTTCAATTAAAAGATTACCGCTCGACTCTTTTCTACTGGAAAGAGGTATTGAAATACCAAAAAGACCCCAGCTATCAAAGAGAAATTAAAATAAACATTGACCGCATTGAAAAGGCACTCCAACTAGGAAGTTAAAATGATTTTACTTATCATCTCTCTGCTCTCAACTCTTCAGGCCGCAGACTTAGACTTCACGGTTAAAAGAAGTTTTAATCGTAGAGAGTTAGATCTTGATTATGTTCGAAGAATAGATGTTCAAATGAGAATAGTCACAGACTTTCCCTCCTTTGACGGAAGCGGAGTTCTTGATATGGAGCGCTTGGGACTTTTAGTAAGAGTCTTTTTAAGTCCAACAGGAAGTACAGGGGCGGCCCTTGAAGCAGTTCCAAGACTCCATTATGAAGGCGAAGATATTTGTTCTCTTGAAGTTACAGATGCCTATTTTAGATTCCAAAGCTTTCAAAGTCGATTACCCAATTCGTGGGACAGGGCCATCTTAAGATCGCTTCAAAAAATAGATAGTCTAGATCCTCAAATTAAGAAGCCACTGTTCCTTAATGCACTCAATGATAAATTAAGAGATACCATCGCCGAGTATTGCTTCGGGCCTTTGTTTTAGAACCGAACGACTCGCAGTATAAGATAAAAATAGGCATAGTGCTGTTATAAGAATTACTGGACCAGCTATTCTCAACCAATCAAGCTCCCAAATACCGTCAAATAGGGTATTGGAAACAATAAAACTTGCAATCAGGCAAAGAACGGCACCGATAGAGCTTCCAATAAATCCAAGTAAAGAGAATTCTAAAAAGATCATTTTTTGCAAAGTACGGGAAGGAATTCCTAATATTTTAAGGTGAAGAATATCCTTTTGACGTTTTTTAAGCTGATGCTGAGTTATGGAAAATAAAACCATAATCCCTGCTAAGAAGGTCATCATGGCCATGGCCTTAAGCGCAAGCCCCATTTGTCCTAAAAATCCTGTTATTTTTTCCACAAGCTGGGAGATATCAATAACAGAGATATTTGGAAATTTGTTAAATAGCTTTTCCTGTAGTTCGATTCGTTCACCGTCTTCGAGAGAAGGAACAGCTCCGAGAAAGATTTTAGGAGCGTCCTCTAATACACCTGGTTGAAACTGAATAAAAAAATTAGGTAAAAAGGTTGTCCACTGAACGGCTCTTAAAGAAATGACCTTACCTTGAACTGGCATGGAAAAGAACTCAAACTCAATTTCATCTCCTATCTTGAGGCCCATTCTTTTAGCATACCTTTTTTCTAAAGAAACTTCAGGAATGCCCTCTTTATAATCTCCAGAAAAATCTTTTCCGGCGATTATTTTTTCGCCTCTTCCTAGTCCGTCTCTGTAACTAACATTAATACCACGACTACGAAAGCGCCTTGCCCTCTCATCCTCTCTAGACTCCATAAAATTATTTTGCTCGTCTTCTTTTTGAAATTCTTTATTATTAACTTTTTTGATGCGCCCTCGAATCATAGGAGAGAGAGAAAGCATGGAAGTTTTATTCTCAGCTAAGAATTCTTTAACCTCATCAACTTGTTCAGGTTGAATATCAAACAAAAAAAGGCTGGGTAAATCTTTCTTATCTTTAGTACTTAACTCCCCTTGAAGACCGTGTTCCAATTGTGGAATGAGCATGACCAGTAAAGAGCCCATGAGAAGGGAAACAAGAATGAGAGAGCTCATTTTTTTAAAACGTGAAAAATACTTTAGACCAAGAGAAATATATAGAGTTTTAGGTTCCAAGACCTCAGCTTTACCTACAAGGTAGTAAAAAAGAGGATAAAGAATTCCGGAAATCAAAAAGAAAATGAGAAAAAAGCCTGTGCCAATAAGAATTGAATTTGAAAAATAAAGGCTTAAAAGATAACAAAAAACAAAAAAGGGAAGAAAGGTCCAAACCCGTTTGATTTGAAATTTATTCTCCTTACCGCTATCAGATTGGAATAGTCCATCAGGTCGGTAATTTATTAAAGGATAAAGAAGAGGAAAAACAAGAAGTGGTGTCCCTATAAAACCAATAAGAAGGGCAAGTCCCACCCCTTGAAAATTAAGCCAGGAGCTTGGAGAAAAAGTAAAAACACTCTCCAGCTGTTTTCCAAGGATAGGAAACAGAGAAAGGGCAATTAGTGAGGAGAGAACAATCCCAATTGCACCAAGAATAAAGATATGAAAATAATAGAGCTTAAAAATCTGTCTTCCTTTTAGACCGATGCAATGAAGAATATCCATATCTTTTTGTTTGGAGCTCAAAAAGTTGCTGTAGAGATAAAAAAGTCCAAGAGATGAAAGAAAAATGGCAACCAGAGAAACTAGCCCTAAAAAATCATTGAGATAATTGACCACTCTACCAATATTATCGCCGGATTCTGAGGCGGTTCTTAAACGAATACCTGATGTCGTAATTTTTTTTTTCCACTGATCTTTAATTTCTTTAATCTTTTCTTCAGGAAGTTTTGATCTAAAAATATATTTAACTCTTTTCGTACTTCCTTTTTGAATAAGATCACTCTCTTTCATAGCAACGCTAGATATGTACGCCTTAGGTGCCATGGCGGTGCTTTGAAAAATTTGACCTGCATCATTTTTAATAAAACCAGCGACTTTTAATTTAACTTTACCTATTTGAAGAAAATCACCAATCTCAACACCTAGCTGAAGCCTAAGTTCGGGATAAACAAATACAGAACCACCTTTATTAAACTCTTGGTCTTTAAATGGCCATTGCCTGCCATCTTCCAACTCAATATTTCCATAAAAAGGAAATTGAGGGGATAAGGTTTGTATATTTACAAGTCGAGGGGGGCCCTCTCCTTTGACCATCGTAAATATAGATGTTTTTTCAATCACATCACTACTATTTAGATCTTTTTTTAAGCCTGCAATTATTTCAGGATCAATATCTAATCGAGAACTAACAGAAAGGTCCCCGCCTAGAAGAAGTTTTGATTTGGATTCAATTAGAGAAGAAAAAACCCCTTTAAAGTTTTCAACAAAAATAGGTCCTAAAAGACCTATAACAATATTAAAGACGAAAAGAAAAACAAACTTCTTTTGATTCTTAATTTCAAGCCAGGCGTATTTAAAGAGCATATTGGTCCAAGCTACCTTTATTTAAATAGAGAATATCATCACATTTCTTTGCTAAATCTATATTGTGAGTGACAAGAATCATCCCCTTTTCGCGGGTGACATCGAAAAGGATATCCATAACACTTTGACCAGTCTCTATATCTAGACTTCCACTTGGCTCATCAGCAAGTATGACAGATGGGTTCACCACCAGTGCTCGGGCAATAGCTACTCGCTGTTGTTCTCCTCCACTGAGTTGGTAAGGAAAATGATTGTAGCGATCTTTTAAGCCGACTTTTTCTAGCACCTCCAATGCCTTCTCTTTTGGCCGTGCCATATTATTAATCTCAAGGCTAAGAGTTACATTCTCTAGTGCTGTGAGATGAGAGAGGAGATGATATTGTTGAAAAATAATCCCAATTTCACTGGCCCTAAGACTAGTGAGTTCCTCTTCACTTAATTGATTAATGGCCTTTCCTTTAAAAAGTATTTCTCCTTGATCAGGTACCACCAAACCACTGAGAATAGACAGTAAGGTAGATTTTCCACTTCCACTTTTTCCAAGAATGGCCAGACTCTTACTCTCTTTAAGAGAAAAGCAAACATCCTTTAATACAGAAATAACTTTTTGGGCCTGGTGATAATCTTTTTTTATATTTTTTACTTCAAGAATCATAAATGAGGCCTTAGATATTTGAGGACGGTCTGTTTCATTTTTTCATGCCCTTTTTCATTAGGATGAATTCCATCGTCAAGATTAAGCTCTTTCTCAGCTGCCACACCTTCGAGCAAAAATGGTATGAGAGATATATCTGGATCTTCTGCTAGCTCTTCAAACATTTTTTTAAAATCTTTAGTATATTCCTCACCATAATTTGGAGGAAGCATCATTCCGGCCAAAATAATTTTCATTTTCTTTTCTTTGGCGAGATTAATGATTTTAATTAGATTTTCTTTTGATTTTTCGAGAATAATACCACGAAGACCATCATTGGCGCCTAAAGCGAGAACTAAAATATCTGGATTTGCCTTTAAAAACCAGCGTAACCTTGATAAGCCACTCGAGGTTGTAGAACCACTTACACTACCGTTGATGATCTTAAAATCATCACCAAGCTCATTCTGAATGAGAGAGGGATAGGCCTTGCTTGGATCAATTTGATAACCTTCTGTAAGAGAATCCCCAATGAATAGAATTGTCTTGGAAAAAGCAGGAGGGATGACTAGTAGCATTAAAAGAATAATAATCTTCATAGCTTTTTATTCTAGACGAAGATGTCTTATGGGTCGAGATTTTTAGTCCTTATTAGGACTAGACATTAATTCATTGAACTTTTCATTGAAGTCCAGCTTAATTTGTCGAAACTCCTCACCTTGAAGGACTATATCTCCGTGATAGTGTTTTGTATCCATTTGTTTAATAAAATAATTCATAACAAAGCTGCCGTATAAAAGCCCATTACCAAACTGTTTGAGCGCCTCATTAAAGGTATCAAGTTTTTTTCCATAGAAATTTTTTCTCATCTCTTCTAGAGAGAGATAGGCTAATTTTAATCCCTCGTGGAAATGTTTTCTATAAAAGGCTGAGCAGTCACTCCCAAGTGTGGCAATCTCAAGATAAACGGTACAATAATTATACGGATCCTTCTTAAGATTTTCTCCACTGAAATAAGATTTTAAATCTTTATCTAACGCCGCTTGAGCTTGTTGAAGAGTTGTTCTTTCTACAAAAGACATCAAAGAAAGAAGTCCTTTATTGCTTATTTGAATTTCAGCGTCGATTGATAAATACTTTGATAGTTTTTTATCCTCTTTGAACCATTTAAAATCCTCGATAAAATGTTCACTTCCTAAAAAGCGGCCAAAGATCTGTCGAACATCTTTCTCAAAAAAGGATTTATTAAATTTTTCCCCTTGAATTTTATAACGAAGATTAGCACCATAGAAAAAGCGATAAGTTTCAAGCTTTAATTTAGGATTGAAAACTCTATTAACTTGTCCTAGAAACATAGCTTCTTTTTTATAATTTCCAACTCCATGAGAGTTTTTAATCTTATTTGCAAGGCTCGCAAGAATACTTTTTTTACCTGCTGTATAAGACATGTAACCTATATACTTATCGAGTAGGACATCATCATCAAGAAGGATGGTTGTTTCATGTGTTTTTGAATCTGTTACTCTATCGTCACTGGAATATAGAATTGGTATAGAAAAGGTCGTATTTTTAACTGTCGAGTAGGTCTTTCCTTCACCACTTTTAACCTTTCGAATTCCTGCTACTTTTTCTTTATCAATAGCTTCCAATACAGAATCAATTCTACCACTTACTAACTTATTAAATTGGTTTCTGGCCTCTTTTGAATTAAAGTCAAATTCAAAGTCATAATGCTTAAATATATCTATTGCTTTTTCATAACCTATATTAAAAAAGAGAGTTCCTGCCTCAACCTTAAATGACGTCCCTTTAACAGGATCAACCGATACTTGAACCTTTTTATTTTCCTTTACTCTAATGTCTACGAGATAATTTCCTTTGATGGTAGCAGAGGTTGCGACGTTAACAATTTTAATTCCTGCACTGATAAAAAGGCGCACTCCCCCCATCCGCTCAAAAGATAAGCTTTCCCCAGGGTCATAGACTTTTAATAATTCCTCAGCATCGGGGATTTTAAATTGCTTAACCTTTTTGCTAACATAGTTTTTTAATTTTTTTATTTTTTTACCGAGTTTTTTAAGAAATCCTGTTTTATCATCCTCATTAGATGGTTTAGGGTTGCACTCTTCCACATAAGTCGTAAGTAAGAATTTAGCAGCTGTATTTAATTGAACACCAGCAAGGACCCATAAAGGTCCTGCTTCGGCTTTTATTCCCGCACCAAGCGATATTTCAAACTGGTTGGACTCTAATTTTAGATATTTTCCCTTTTGTTCATAATTGTCCAAGACGACAATTTTCTTATTGGCCTTTCTCAAATCAGCATTTTCAATATTTATACATCTTGTCTCACCTAGTCCTATGTCTAATCCAACCGAAGGTGCAACTGTCAAAGGCAGAAGAGGCAAATTATCTAACCAGGAAGACATTGAAGTCGAACCTATAAGCGACGAAACAACATACCGATCACTTCCATCAAGATCTGATGGAAACCATATATTCTTTTGATTTGAGTGCATCACACTTTCTAACAAAACGGAATTTCGGAGTTTATCCCAATTCGCACCAAAGACGGAAATACTAAAAAATAGAACAGCAAGAGTAGTAAAAATTTTCATAACTTAATTTCTAAAAGTATAACTATAGTTTACCCCATTAGGGGTTATTGCCTTAATAAAAATTTCTTTTTTTAGTCTTTTAGAAAGAAATTCTCCTAGTAATAAATCTGCTTTACTAAGACCATTAAGAAAAAAACGCCATTTACCATCTTTTTTCACACCTATCTCCAAAGATGGATGTGTATGGATAATATGAATAGATTTTATTCGTAAATTTATTCTTTTTACTTCTGATTCAAGTCGAAAAATTTCCTTGAGTAA
Organism: uncultured bacterium; assembly: GCA_965365285.1. GTDB lineage: Bacteria > Bdellovibrionota > Bacteriovoracia > Bacteriovoracales > Bacteriovoracaceae > JAURDE01. The sequence goes on along the minus strand of CBDUBC010000020.1, from coordinate 18,398 downwards.
CTCAATTGCCCCTGGACCTTTCGTCATGTTCTTATGAAAAACCTTACTTTTAATGATGGTACCTATATTTGTTTCGACTTGTACTCGATACACTTCGTGAGGAAAAAAAGGCCCCATACTAAGCTCTAGTAACCTATTTTCATCCTTACTATTTTGTGTCACAGATTGTTGAACATCTCTTCTGTAGTAAAGCTGACCATCTTTAAAAGAATAATTTGTCCCACCAAAATAGAGAAGATCTACATAGTTAAGATGTTTAAATTCACCTTTAGTAAGATGAGTTTTATTCTTTAACCAAAACATTTTCCAAAGGGATTTATGAGGTTTGGGGCCAATCCATTTCAAATTATTTAAATTGGGTACAAGAAATGGGATAAAATATGACAATATCATCCCAAGGTTTTCGGCTCATAATCATTAAAATTTGAATGGAATGGCAGCTTTAGGGAAAATTTTGCCTGAAACCAAACGAATGTCTGCAAAAATATTGGTATCTATTTAATTTCTTGAAACAATAAATGTTTTAGTGAGAAGCCGAATTTTAGAAAAAATCCGGACTTGCTGAAAGCGTCTTATACTTTTCCTCAAATGGAATATTTACTTGCTTAAACTCTTCCCCTTGATAAACAATATCACCTTTAAAATGCCTCGGATTTAACTTACTTAAAAATGTATTTAAAACAAATCCGTTATAAAGAATGCCATGTCCAAAATGAGATAAAGCCTCATTAAAAATCTCTAATTTATCTCCGGTAAAGGCATCGCTCATCTCCTTAAGTGATAGGAAAGCTAATTTTAGCCCCTCAGCACTCCATTCTTGAATCCTTTTCATACATAAACCGCCCCCATCAGAATTAATGACCAATATGTTGGCCATACAAAAATCAAATGGGTCCTCTCTCTTATATTTTTTGAAGTAATTTTCAACTCTTTTATAGAGCTCTTTTTCAAGATTTTCAAAATTCGTTCTTCCTACTAGAGTCATTAAACCTAGAAGTCCATGATTACTTATTCGAATCTCGGCATCGATAGAAATATATCTAGTCAGACTCTTTTTGTCTTCTAAAAACCATTCAAGATCTTCTACATATCTAGAGCTTCCTAACCAGCGTCCAAATTGCTGTTTTATATTTTCATTAAAAAAAGCATGATTAAATTTCTTTCCCTCGATTTTATATCTCAAGTTAGCTCCGTACAAAAACCGAAAAGTTTCCATCTTCATTTTGGGGTTATAAATCCGATTTACCTGACCAAGAAAAAGACTCTCTTTATCAAAATTCCCAACTCCGTGAGATCTTCTTACTTTATTTGCGAGACCAATAAAAGGGCTTTTCTTTTCAGAAATATTTGAAAAAATTCCAATGTATTTATCAATTAACAAATTGTCTTTCAAAATCATAGTTGTTTGATGAGAATTTGATTCTGTGCTTTTAGATCCGCTAGTATAAATGACAGGAATCGCGACACTTTTACCTAAAATTTTTGATATTGTGACACCCTCTCCCTCAGCGAACTTTCTAACAGAGGAAATCTTCGTTTCTTTTTTTAATGCGTCAAGCACCACATTGATGTTTCCTAGAATTAATTTATCATAAAGTTCGCGAGCTTCCTTAGACCTAAAGTCAAATTCGAAGTCATAGCTTTTAAAAGCATCTCTTATTTTTTCATACTTGGCATTTACAAAGACTGCTCCTGTCTCAAGTTTAAAATGTTTTCCTTTAACTGGTTTCACTTCCACTCTAACTAACCTATCACTCATAACCTGAATTTCTATTATGAAGCTTCCTTTCACTAAAACGGAACTCGATACAGTAACAATCGATATACCAGCACTTATATACGTCCTAACTCCTCCTGTCTTTTGGAAAACAAGTCTCTCACCAGCTTTAAATTCATTGAGTAATCTTTTTGAATCGGGAACCTTAAAAAACTTTACTTTATTTACTACAGCGTTTTTTGCTTGAGTAAGTTTTATGCCAATTTTACTCAAAAAGCTTCTCTTATCATCGCCCTTTGGCGAGCGTGGCCGACATTCAGAGACAAACCTGGCCGTTAAGGCCCTTTCGGATTTATTCCCCTGCACACCAGCGGAAATCCATAGAGGTGCCATCGAAGCTTCCGCTTGCAAAGAAATACCTAATGATAATTCATACTTATCAGACTTAATCTTTAAATAATTACCTGGTTTTTCATAATTATCTATTAAGATTAAGCTTCTATTCGCTTTGGATAGGTCAGCGTTCTCAAGGTTTATACATTTAACTGTACTCAGACCTATATCAACGCCAAAAGAGGGTGCGACGGACACGGGCAGAAGTGGTAAATCACCAAACACATTCAAAGCGCTAGCGTTCAAAAGGGAGGTTGTTATATATTTTTGACTGTTTTTTAGGCTAGCAGGAAACCAGGTTTCTGGTTGATTAAGATACATCACACTATTAAAAAGAACATTCTTTTTTAATTTATCCCACCCCGAGGAAAAAGCATTAAAGGAATAAATAATAGCAATAAAAACTAATAAACTTTTCATAACACTCAACTTTTAAAGTGAACATATTTATTATATATCAATTTGTTTCATTTTCTTAAAAAAAGTTATTTTTTAACCTTTTTGGAAATAAAATCACCTAGTAAAAGACCAACTCTCTGATTAAGGTAAAAACAAGTATTTAAATTTAATCCTAGGACCCTACTTTAAAAACGAATATGTATAATTAAAAATTATTTGATAAACTTTTTTTGAGCCTAATTACGAAGAGCTCCCAATCGGAAAAAAAATTCCACCTCAAAACTAAATAAAATTAAAAGGAGGATTATTCATCCACTAGAAATTAATTGAAAGTCGGAAGATATGCTGAATTCCATCTATCTCATCATCTGTGCTTTCTTGCCGCCGATCTATCGTGGTAAACCGATAAGTGGCAGAAAAATTATCATATTTTTTGAATACATAACTAAAATCTAGGTTCCAAATATATTCTTTTGTATAAGGAATATTAAAAGTTTCATTAGAGTATGAGCCATAGGTAAATGTAAGAAAGGTGCTTAAATTCTTCACAAAAACAAGATGATTAGAGGACGATATTTGAAATTGTTTGGAAGTTTGATCGGTACTAGGATCATCATAAAGATTGTAAGTTAAACTGAAAGTAGGAGTTACATATTGATTTTTCCAAAAAGGATTAAAAAAGAAATTGATTCCCTTTGTGAGTGAGTTTTCCGCATCAGACTTTATAGTCAAACTTAGAGGGGCCTTTAGGCTAAGAGTGCCATATTTGGTTGTTCGAACGACCTCTGGTGTAATCTCATGGACATCACTATCCGTCTCAAAGCCACCTTGCCTTGATGATTTAACAAGAAATTTGGAATAGGCGTATCCCGTCTTAAAAATAAGCCGCAAAGTTGTATCCCATTTAAGAGTCGTCCCAACAGTAAAATAGCGACTTTCGAGAAAATATTTTCGTTCATCATCAAGAGTTTGTTCAGTCGCGTCGACAAAAAAGATATAGGAGTAGTTCTCCTGTTTAGCCGAGGAATAGAAATAATTAAAATTCTTCGTAAAGTATAGAGCATCTTCTGAAACATAAGTTCCGCGGTAGTCATCAAAATTTTCACGTTCGGTGTCTGTTAAAGAATGAGTATTGGTATCATAAGTATAGCCAAGACTTAAAGTGACAATTTTGTACACAGTGCTGAGAGCATCAAGGTAGCTATTAGCATATTCTTTTAAAGACGACGAAGCGGTTGGATTTTGATATAAACCTTTTAAAAATATGGCGCCAGAATCTGTATGCCCTTCTCTAATAAGAGCATCGGCAAGCATAAAGTTTATATTTTGGAGTTCTGTTGAACGGTCCTCTTTAGTATCCCTTTGTTCTTCCTCATAAAGCTCTTTGGCTGTTGAAAGGTTATTGATCGCCTCACCAAATTTATTGAGACGACTATTAATTGAGCCTAGGAAAAAATTAGAATCCCCTCTCTGAAAATTATAATGGCGAGTGATAGTAAAGTATTTTTTAGAGTTTAAAAGAAGCTGTTTTGAGAATTTCTGAGAAAAAACTGCTTTTCCCTCTAAGTCAAAATAGGTTTGTCCAAGAGTATAATAAATAGCAAGTGCATCTTGTGATGGTATATTGATCGTTTTAAATTCCTGTTCCACTGTATTAACATTGGCCGCTTTTAACAGCCTCTTACCGCCCTTTGGGTGAAGCTTTTTAATAACGTAATGATAAATTCGAAATGCTTTAGTGACGCTTCTCCTTTCTAGATAATAATTAGCGAGGAAAAGGTAACTATCAAGGTGAAAACTCTTATGAGTTATGTTTTGGGTTACTAAATAAAGTGCAAAACGATCCTTACCTTGAGATAAGGCAAGCTCTGCTTTGGCAAGACGAAGTTCTTGCATACCTCTCAAATCATCCTGGGAATAGACAAAGCTACAAAAGATAAAATGAAAAAGAATGATATAAATAAATTTCATTTAATTAATGATAACAGTTACTTAAATTCCCGACTATTAATTGCCATCATTTTTTGACGGTTTTACTAAGGTGTTTTCTATAACTAGCCGAAACTTCATACAGTAACCGCTATTTTTACTTCGGTATTAGAATGTAAAAAACCCGTGAAAAACGGGAGAGATAATTATGAAAAAGTTTTTAAGATCCATTTTTATTTTTAGTTTCCTCTTCTCTTTCGTAGGTATTGGCGTCATTGCCGAAGATAAAGGAAACAAGATTGGAACGATCGTAAGCCTAAGAGGTAAGATTGTCAGAGTCAATAAAGAACTTCAAAGGAAAGAGTTTCTAAAAGTAGGAAGTATAATTTTTGAAAACGATGTCGTTGGTTCTGGTGACAAAAGTTTTGTAAAAATCCTTATGAGAGATGATACTCTCTTCCAACTAGGTCCTCGATCCAAATTTGCTTTTCAGAAATTTGACTATAAATCAAAAAAGAAAAGAAAGGCCGTCTACAATCTATTGATTGGAAAGCTAAGAAGCCTTTTCACTAATAAGGCCGAAGAACCAGATGATCTGGAGCTAAAAACTCCAAACGCTGCAATGGCCGTACGAGGAACTGAGATTCTTAGTGACGTTTACGGTAAGAAAGGAAAATATAGAACCGACATAGCTCTTCTTTCCGGAAAACTTGATATAAAAACTAAATCTAAAAGAGTAGTTAACCTTAAACCCGGATTTATTTTGGAAACAGGCGCTTATCTAAAATCAAAACAAGAAAAGAAAAATGCTTATATCCTCAAAAGAATTCCCGAAAAATGGTACAAAGATCTCAGAAATCCACATCAAAAAAATGGTAAAATTTTTCTACATGATGCAAGAAAGTCCCATTTTAAATCTCTACGAAAAAGAGAAGTTCGTCCTAAGATTTAAATTACTGGATCAAAATCACCTTCTCAACTAAAATAAAACTATGACTAGTATATGTATAGTGGATGATGATGAAGATGTTCGAGAGGTTTTTTCTATTTTTATAGAGGAAAACTATCCTGATATTGATATCACCGAGTGTGGTAATGGATATGAAGCACTTGATGAAATCAATCAAAAGAAATTTGACCTTCTCATTTCAGATTTACGGATGCCTGACATGGACGGTGAAGAGCTCATTCGTCGTCTTGATCAATACAATGAAAATAAACCTGACCACATACTCATACTGACAGGATATTTAGGTGAGATCGCCGAGGACACTGCTAAGCACAAGAATATTACCTTTTTAACAAAACCTTTCAAAGAAAATGTCTTTAAGGCCTTTATTCGTAAAAACTTAAAACTCATCGATAAACCGACACTGGATGCTACTAATCAAAAGAAAATGTCCGAAGAGCTTTCTAACGATCAAAATCGAATTCAGCAAACAGGACTCGAATTTATTGAACCATTTATCGATGTCACCATTAGCTTTTTAAACTCCATTTCTAATGCCAATGTTCACAAGAGCAAAGTCTATATAAAAAAATATGAGCAAAGCACTGAAATCCCTTTTGAGGCCGAAATTGCCACGACTGTTGGTCTTCGCTCTCTCCATATTGAGGGAAGCCTGGGGCTTCTTTTTAAACAAGAGTCTTTTCTTCAACTCAGTAATCAATTTAATCAAAAACAAGATCATGAAATTAACAATGATAACGCTCACTTTTTAGGGCAAATCATAAAAAAGATCATTAAAGAGACGACAAAGATTCTAGAAGTTAAAAACTTCTCAATCTCTTATGACGGCCCTTATCACGTTATTTACGGGGAGCAAATCAATATTCACCATTTTCAAAAGGGTCCTATTCTCGTCACGGAATTTAATTCTGACTTTGGTCCACTCGCTATTGAGCTTCTCATAAAAGGAAAGTAAGGACCCATCACAGGCCCTATAAAAATTCTAGAAAATATCAAACATTAATCGGTACCCAATTCTAATTGTGGTATTGGTGTGATCTGCAAGAGCTGTTGTTTCTTTCTCATTTACCGTACAAGTTGTTGAAGAATTGGCAGATTTACAATCATAGTCCTCGCTACTATAAGTAAGGTGCCATCTTGAACCGGAATCCTTATTAGGATACCATTCCAAACCTAAATCATAAGAATCTTTGGTAATTTTATCAGCGGCCTTATCTTTCGCTTCTTCAGAGATGTATTTAACAAAAGGTCTAAAATTTTCCCCATTGAATCGAACTAATCCTACCATACTAGTACCCTCTACATCTGAGTAATTAGAACTTCCCTGTTTTTCTTCAGTAACAGAGTTGTGTTCAAGTTCTACTGTAAATGAATTCACATTTAATTGAACACCAAGACCGAGATGTTTATCTTGGGTAGCGATATTGTTTCCTGTATCTGCAAAGATTCCATAAGTAATCATGGGAACAATAGTTCCGTTCATAAAATTACCTCTGTAACTAGCAAGATAGGAAAATCGAGAACTAACACCTGTTTTTCCTTCATCGGCGTTAATTATTTCAAAAACTAATTCCTGATCAGCAATTGTATAAGCAAGATGAAGTCCAGCATCATACCCATCAGCATTAATATCATTAGCATAACCATAAGAGGAATAGGTATAAACATCCGTATCATCATACCACCATTCATTGGACCCCTGATAAGTTGCAAATTTACCTAAAGTCAAAGAAAGATCATTTCCAAAGTCTTGACTCACGTTGAGAGTTTCCACTGCAGCGTTAAGATTACCATCATCAACGGTTCCGTCCGTTCCACCCTTGTAATTAACAATCATTTCATAGCTTTGATTATCAATCCCAGTTGGGCCTGTGAAAGTCACTCTCGCCATATTAAAAACGAATCTGGAGTCACCTCTCGCTCCCGTTTTACTATAATCTGCGTCCAAAGATTGATACTCACCTCTTGCTTCCAAAGAAAGTGCATGTTTCTCTTCTTGAGCATTTGCTAATGGGCTAAGAGCTAAGATTAGACTTAACCCAAACATTAAATTCCTTCTCATTCATACCTCTTTTTTAAAATTTTCTAATGAGAAATGATAACGTCCAAAACACTGAAGTTAAACTTTTAAAAAATTGAAATATGATAAATTATATGGAAAGATTTTCTCAAACTAAATCAAATTTGGAGTTACATCATGAACAAGTTATGGAAGACGCTAATATTGGCAGGATCAATATCCTCGGCTGCCTACGCAGAACACAAAATGAATATCGAAACTCGTGTAGAAATGGAAAGTAAAGACCAAGAATTCAGCAAATCAGGTGTTGCATCTAATAACTCAATTAAATTCACTCACATCCGATTCAAATGGGCAGGTGATCTACCAGTTGATGGAATGGGATATACCTTTAGATGGAGAGCAAACAAAGCTGGAGATGATAGCCCAAAATATGGTGATGCTAATGGTATCGAAAATGAAATTGAGTACGCCTACATTTATAAAAAGTTTGATAATGGTTTCAAAATTACTCTCGGAAAGCAATTTATCCACCTAGGTGGCTGGGAGGATGAATACTCTGGAATGGATGTTTATACTTATTCTCAAACTAGCGATAATTTTTCACCAGGTTACAGAAATACTTTAGCGCTATCTCAAATCTTCATGGGTCAAGAAATCATTTTTATGGCCTCAAACCCAAGAAGATCTGAAGGAGATTATTCTGATAGACAATTTGCCTATAACATCACTTGGTATGGTGACCTCATGGATGGAATGATTAAACCAATCTTTGCCTATAACGTTGATCCTGAAGCGCCAAACTCCACCACAGGAAAAAAAGGTGATCTTACCTCTCTTGGTCTAGGTGCCCAGTTCAATATCAAAGATTTAAAACTTGATGTTGAATACCTAATGGGCGAAAAAGATTCAAATAACCAAGAAAACACTGCAATTATAAGCACACTGCGATACAAAGTTGGTAAAGTTACGCCAATTGTAAAATATATCACTGAAGAAAAAAAGATCGGGACTACAAAAGATAAATTCAGCGCATTTGATGTCGGTGTTGAGTATGAGCTTGCCGGAAAAAATAGACTTCACCTTGTTTATTCATCTCAAGACTTTGATTATGCTGTTGGAAATGGAAATGATTACGAAGCGACTACAATTAGAGCTGGTGTAAGAGTCAACTTTGATGCTTATAAGTTATAATAAGAGACTATAGAAAGGCCTAAACTCGTTAGGCCTTTTTTTACCATTCCCCAGTATTTTGCATGGATGCCCAAGGCTCTTTGGCCGGAAGAGGATCCCCTTTTTGAAGGAGCTCAATAGAAATTTGGTCAGGAGATCGAATAAAGGCCATATAACCATCTCGAGGAGGCCTAAGAATCGTAACACCTTTGTCCTGAAGTCTATGACAAGTCTCATAAATATCATCCACTCTATAGGCGATATGACCGAAGTTTCTTCCGACTGAATACGCTTCTTCTTGTTCCCAATTATAGGTCAGCTCAATTTCAGGGGCCCCCGGCACCGTTGCTAAAAATACAAGAGTAAATTTACCTTGAGGAACATCTTTTCTTCTCACTTCGACAAGGCCTAGCTTATCAACAAAAAAATCAAGAGCACGGTCCAAATCTTTTACTCGAATCATTGTATGCAAGAAATCCATATTTTTCTCCATCGCATTATAGTCATTCTTTATGGTTTTATCATATTTCTCTATTTCACGAAGACATAAGTTTGTTATAAGTTATTTAGACATGATTAATGTAGAAAATCTCACTAAAAACTTCGTAAGTTACAAAAAAGATCCGGGTCTTAGGGGATCAATTAAGAACTTATTTAAAAGAAACTATATTGTTAAACCGGCCGTGGATAATTTCAATCTAGAAATCAAAAAAGGTGAAATCGTTGCTCTTTTAGGCCCGAATGGAGCCGGAAAAACGACTCTCATGAAGATGTTCACCGGAATTATTGTGCCTAGCTCCGGTAAACTCAATGTCCTCGGGCATGAACCTCACGAACGACATAAAGAATTTAGAAAAAAAATTGCTCTTGTCATGGGGCAAAAATCTCAGCTTTGGTGGGATATACCCGCTATGGACTCACTTTTACTTTTACAAAAATATTATGAAATCCCTGAAAAGGACTTTAAAGAAAAAGTGGAGACTATGGCAGAGCTTCTTCAAGTTCAAGAGCTTCTACATATTCACGTTAGAAAATTAAGTTTAGGCGAAAGAATGAAAATGGAGCTTATGGCCTCTCTTATTCATTCTCCTGAAGTGATTTTTCTTGATGAGCCAACCATTGGTCTCGATCTCATGGCACAGGAAAATATTAGAAATTTTATTAAGGGTTATCATAAAAATCATGACACCACGATTATAATCACAAGTCATTATATGGCCGATGTTCAGGCGCTTTGTGAAAGGATCGTACTAATCCTTAATGGGAAAAAAGGTTATGATGGTAGTCTCAAAAGCTTTGAAAATATATTAGGTAATGAAAAGGTTGTAACCTTTTTGTATGAAACTCCTCAAGATCCAAAAGACCCATTATGGGAAAATCAGGACACTAAATGGGATCCAACTTTTCAACAAGTAGAAATAAGACTATCAGAAAAGCATCTCAGAGATACGGCATCAAAAATTTTGGCCCAAAGTCCTGTCATTGATTTTCATACGGAAAAGCTTCCCATCGAAAGAGTCATGAAGACCCTTATGCAAAACCCCAATATTTTGAGTAAATAGTCATGACGAGTTGGATAGCAAAGTGGTGGCAAACAATGAAAACGGCTTGGTCAAACTACATGACCTACCGCTATAATTTATTTCTCCAAATTGTTGGACCAGCTCTTGTCTTTTTTTTCATCAAGTATAATTTATGGGTCTCCATCTATGGGGAAACTCCAGAGACCAAAATTGGAGGCTACACTCTAACGGCCATGATTACCTATCATATATGGGGATTCGTGCTCACAATGATGGCCAAAGGACATCATGCTGTCGATTTAGGTCAAGAGATTCGATTGGGTCGTATTAGTAGCTACCTTATTTATCCTTTTAACTTTTGGGAATTTCATGCGGCGAGTTTTCTGGCCTTTCAGTTTTATCAATTTTTTGTTGCTGGTCTCTCGCTCTTATTCTTTTATTCTACGGGATTATTAGAGACCTTTAACCTTCAGGCACTCCTTCTAGGAATCGTCTATGCTCAATTCATTAGTGTCTTTTGGTTTATTCTTCAATTTGCAACCGGTCTAATGGCCTTTTGGCTAGAAGAAACATGGATCTTGAGAGTCATCTTAGAAATATTAACTGCATTTTTATCAGGGGCCTTCTTTCCCTTAGAAATATATCCTGAGTGGATTCAAAAGCTGCTTCATTACACACCTTTTCCTTATCTCACCTATTATCCCACTAAGATCTTTATGGGAGATACGGTAAACATATTGGTTCCTGTATTAACCATTTCTTTTTGGATGGTCGTAGGAATCATACTTAATCGCTTTCTTTGGAAAAGAGGGTTAAGACTATATACTGCGGCGGGCATGTGAAATTAAAATACTACTGGGACATTTATTCAAAATTTGTTTCCACTTCGTTCACCGAGGCTTCCAGTTTTCGTTTAAGTTTTTTTTTGATTGCCGTTATGGATATCATTTTTTATCTAACGACTCTTTTTTCGGTAAGTTTCATTTTTGATCATGTCCAAAATATTGGCCCATGGAATAAGAATCAGCTTCTTTTTTTCATTAGCTTTATGTTAGCGCTAGATCATATTCACATGACGACGATCAGTGAGAGTTTTTGGAGATTTTCTGATCACATTAGAACGGGTAGTCTCGACTTTCTTATTCTTAGACCAGCTCACTCCCTATTTAGCGTCTTTTTTTCTCGCTTTCGGGCGGCAACAGTTCTAAATGGTGTTGTTGCATGGGCATTTCTTATTTATTACGGTAATCAAATAGATCTCTCATGGTTAGGATGGGTCTTTGTGCCTTTTCTTATTTTGCTAGGTTTAAACCTCCTTTTGGTGATTGAGATCTTTTTATCTACTGCTATGTTTTGGATGGTTGAAGGTGCAGGTATTAATTTTATACGTATGCAATTTCAACAACTCGCTAGATGGCCAGATTTTATATTCTCTAAGTACACAAGAAAATTTTTAACCATAGTAGTGCCAATTTCTCTAGTGGGCACAGCGCCTGTGAAGTTTCTCTTAGACTTCAAAGATTACCAATACCTTTTATGGATGATCTTATTTTCTATTTTATTATGGGTTCTTCTCTTTAGCTGGTGGCGTTTTGCCTTAAAAAAATATGAATCAGCATCAAGCTAAAATATTTTTAGCAATCGCTTTATAGTTATAAAAAACTTCATCTGAACATCTTGGGTCATACTTTATAAGCTGATAGTTTTCAAGAAAATCAACTGCATGAGGCTTTGAAATCACTCTTTTTAAAAAGTCTTGGGGTCCTTCAAATGAATAAGGATATTCCCCCCACGATTGACAGACTTTTTTAAACAAACGATCCACTTCACTTATTTTTTGTCTTCCTTTAAATCTAATGTAGAAAAAGAAAAAAATGGGACCTAATACGAAAAAGGTAAGAGTGAGTCCTATCATAAAAATCAATGGATTAGATCGACCAAAATATTTTTTAAAGAGGTCAAATTGTCTCTCAAGGTCAAAGTTAAAAAAGGCATTACTCAAATTATAATATACAACATCGTAGGCCATTTGAAACTTTTGAAAGTACCCTAAACCTTTTCTATTCTTAAAATAATCAGTTCCTAATTCATTTAAAAGCGCATAAAGAAACTCTGCACCTCCATACTCAATTCTCTCTCTTGCTACGATTGCTGTTGGGTCTAGTCTCACCCAGCCTCTCCCCTTCTCATACCCTTCAACCCATGCATGAGAATCTTCACTAGTGACAATATAATAATTACCATACTCATTAAAAGTTCCTCCCATAAAACCGGCCACAACTCGTGAAGGGATACCATTCATTCTTAAAAGGATGGCCATAGCAGAGGCAAAATGCCCACAAAACCCGATTTTTCGGTCCATTAGAAATTCTTCTATTCCTTCAGTAGTATCGTAAGTTCCTGGATTAAGCGTATAAGTAAATCCATCTGAAAAATATTCATAAATTTTATCACGAACCTCATCGAGATTCTCTCCGTGAAACCTATTTGAAAAGGTTCTTAAACGATCTGAAATTTTACTTTGTTCTAATTGAAGATATCTCTGTAAAACTTTATCAGTATAGTCATAGCTGTCTCGTTTTCCCTTTACCACTTCAATACTTGGACGCTGCCCTTTTATAGGATCGACACTCATGGAACCATTAAGCTTCGTTTTGATACGTGCCGTTCCTAGTGTTTTAAATTGGTAAGACCCCTCTAAATAAAAAAGAGGAAATCGCTTGGAGTCCTCATAATCTAAACGATATAAAAACTCTTTTCCAATTCCTCGCTGTTTCTGTCTACCGAAGTTATCAGGGGTCCATGTAAGACCATCATTTTTGGTTAAATAGCTTCCAATCCAATAAAGCTCAGAAAACTGTGGTTCCTTTTGATCTAAAAAGCTAGCTCTGAAAATAACCTCCCTCACCTTCACTGCACTAGACACATCCCCAGGAGTTAATTTTTCTGTAAAGCCTAATTTCATAGAACTTGCGTCCTGAAAATTGAGAGATCCAACACCGATTCTTGGAAAAGCAATAAACAAAATGATCGTTATGGGTAAAGCAAGAAAGAGAGGAGCAAGAATTCTTCTCATAGACATGGCCATAGAGTTTTCAAAATTTAAAATTTGAAAAAGGTGAAAACTATATATCCACTGAATGAGGAGAATTAAAATATAGAAGAGCTTATCTTCTACCATAAGATTAACAATAAGAAGAATGAAAGAAAATCCTACATAAATAATAGAGTCTCTTTTGGATTGAATTTCATTAAATTTGATAGAGACGAAAAGACTTAAAAGATTGAGACCAGGGAGCAGCCCCTTAAAACTTTTAAAGGTAATGAGTACAGCACCAAAACCGAGAAAAAATAAAAGAGTTTGATAGGATTTTGAAAGTTTAATTTTAAAAAAGAAAAGTGACCAAACAATAAGATTACACACAATAATAACTGGTATATAATTCCCAAGAAATGGAAGCTGAGAAATCATCAAGTTTATAAATAATAATTTAGATATTTTTAATTTCAAAATGTTTATCCATATACCTTTTTAAATAGGCGTTTACACCCTCATTCGAATCTACAACGGTTTCCTCTAAGTCTTCTAATTTTAATATCATAAGATCAAATATCTCTGCCCAATATAAAATCTGCTCCATTTTTTCGATAGTATTCAATCCTTTCAAATCAAAATCTGTAATCTCAACTTGTAACAAATGCGGTGAATCATATTTCTTTCCAAAAAGAATTCCCCATTGAGCATATTTTTTCCAATCGATTTCATTAGGGCTAAGAACTCGGTCAGTCTGGATAAAGGTATGAAAATCACCAGATTCCATTATGATACGATCCTTAATCATACTACCGGGCAAATATTCACCACGATGATTATTAGCGACTGGTAATAAATAGACTGTTTGTTTCAAAGAAAAATTTTTCCAGCTTTGAAATAGTCCAAATGGAAAACTTGATATTAATCTAAGTCGATTTAAATTTATAACTCCTACCTCTTCATGAAGAAAGACATCAGTGTTGATGGTCTCTACGGCCTTAAGATCAAAACGGCCACTACTCATCTTTTTTCCTTCAATTTCAATTTGAAGGCACTCCTTTTGGCCATTATTTTCCACAATGACTTTTAGAGGAAGAGGAGATTGACCAATTTGAATATCATTAACTAGGCTTAGTTTAACATCACGAAGGTTTTCGTTGGTAATAATGGCAGATAAAGATATTGTCGTAAAAAAAAGAAAGAGACCAAGGTAGGCCATTGAATTTCCATAAATGATACAAATAAAAAAAATTAAACCCAAGCATAATAAAATCATAAGCCCATTAGGGCTAAAGAAAATATAAATATTTTCTCTTTTACTTTTATCGGATAGAAACTTGAGATAACGATTCATTTATTTTTTCATGTCCCCTCTTTAGGCCTATATTCCCTTCGAGACGATGACCAAGAACGTAGGGCGTGATTGATTGAACATCCTCAGGGATGACATAATTTCGTCCATTCAAATAAGCTTTTCCTTTGGTCGCTAAAACTAAGGCTTGAGCGGCCCTAGGCGAAAGTGAATACTCCTGATGCTGAGTTCTTAAATTATTCATGATATCAAGAATATATTCATATATAGAATCGGCAACTGCTACTTCGTTTATTTGCTCTTTATGACTTTTAAGCTCCTCTCCATTTAGAATAGGATTTAAATTAGATACACGCTGATGAGAACTTGGCTCTTTTAGAACTCTTAATTCCTGTTCTCTATTAGGAATTCCTAAATGAATTCCCATAAAAAAACGATCACGTTGTGATTCCGGTAACGGAAAAGTTCCAATATGATGACTAGGGTTTTGTGTCGCCATTACGATAAAAGGTCGTGGAACCTTATAATCGACTCCCTCTATACTAACTTTATTCTCTTGCATAACTTCAAGCAGAGCACTCTGAGTTCTTCCTGGAGCTCGGTTAATTTCATCCGCTAATAAGATATTTGTAAAGATAGGACCTTTATTAAACACAAACTCCTCTTCTTTACGCTTAAAGATGAGTCCTCCTAAGATGTCTGTAGGTAAAAGATCATTGGTAAATTGAACTCTCTTATAAGTTAAATCGAGTAATTTACTTATGGTAAGCGCCAACGTTGTTTTTCCAACACCTGGCATATCTTCGATAAGAAGATGGCCCTCGCATAAGACGGAAAGTAGAGCAACCTCTACTTTTTCCTCATGTCCAAAAAGGATTGAATTCACTTGAGAAGTTAGTTGATTTAAATTAGATGTCATACTTCTATTAAATCAGAAAATAAAAATTATAAAAGAAGAAATAGAGTAGATTTAAAGAACTTTTTCGATCTTATCAAAGTAGAAAGTAAAAGTAATATTTCCGTAAATTTTAAGTTTTTCAATATTGAAAAGTCCAATTCCTACGAAACAAGCCTCCTGTCCTTGTTGAAAGCCATCCAAAACGAAATCTTCAATAATTCCTTTACAAAGTTGAGGAGGTGAATAGGTCAAGCGATCCTGAAGCTTATTTGATAAGCTTCCCACACATGTATTAAGAACGATATTTCCAAGTTCTGCAAGAAAGTCATCATGAACCTCCTCCCAATCTTCATCCGAGGGAACTGCTCCAGTCATGGATTTAATAAGTTCATGAATGTTTTCTGAATCAAAAAGTAAATAAGAAGAACCACAATACCGCCCCTTAAAACCTAGACGAACACCATCTCTTTCAAAATCACCAACTTCAAAATTCAAGTCTCCATCATGAGGTGTAGGAATGATTATTTTTGGAACGGCCATTTTAACTTTTTGTGCGGTAAAACTCTCTAATCGAGACTTAGCTTCATCAAGAGCATGATCGGTGGAATTCGCCAATACATCTAAACCTGACTGTTTGCTTTTGTCTAAGTTACTATCTTCCAAGCTTACCTCTATATCTTTTTTCGGTTAATAGCCTAATTTTCCTAAGTTTTGAGGAAGTTCTTCCTTAAAATTCTAAGTTCGCCTAAAATAGAAATAAGAACAAAAACAAGGCTTATTGAGTAGTGAAAAAAACAGGTTATTTATGGGATCAGGTATATTTGGGGCATGATCCTGGGTTTATCTACCCCGAGCACCCCAGACGGGCAGAGGCACTTAACTTCAACAGATTAAATAAGGATATTCCCGGACTTGAACTT
The DNA here is from genome assembly GCA_965365285.1 of uncultured bacterium. Taxonomy (GTDB): domain Bacteria; phylum Bdellovibrionota; class Bacteriovoracia; order Bacteriovoracales; family Bacteriovoracaceae; genus JAURDE01. Next base: position 2,110 of record CBDUBC010000020.1, on the reverse strand, counting down.
ATCGACGTAAATTTTAGGTTATTCCATTGGGTTAATAAAGTTCATGGGCCAGAGTACATTTCTAATGTGGAAGATGCCTTTATTAACAAACAAAGATTCCTGGATAAAGGGGAAACAAGTGTTGTTCAAGACACTTTTGACGTTGCCAGTTGGTCCCTGTCTGGCGCGCTGAGCTTGGTTCAGGCCATTGCTCTCGACAAGGTCAATAATGGTTTTGCCGCTATTCGACCACCTGGACACCATGCCGGTCTTCATAATACCAGAGGTTTCTGCTATTTTAATAATGCTGCCGCTTGCGCTTTATTTGCAAAAGATTATCTAAATCTTGAACGAGTTATGATTCTGGACTGGGATGTTCATCCTGGAGATGGTACTGCTCAAATCTTTTGGGAGGATCCTAGCATTTATGTTTTTAGTATCCATCAAAAAGGAATTCTTTCTGCTAATATTGGACTTGAAAGCCAGATTGGTGCTGAAGAGGGAGAAGGAACCACTCACAACGTGAATATTATTGAAAAGGCCGACGGTAAAATCTTTATGCCGATTTTTGAAAGAGAAATCGAAAAAGCCTTTATGACCTTTAAACCTCAGTTTCTTGTTATAAGTTGTGGATTTGATGCTCATGCCGCAGACCCACTAGGTGGATTAAATCTAAACGAAAACGATTTCTATCAAATGACGAAAATTATTAAAACACTTACAAAAGAATATTGTAACAGTAAGTTTATCTCCGTACTCGAGGGTGGATATAACCCGAGTGCTCTCTATTTATGTGTTCGAGAGCACATCCGAGCGATTATGGAAACCTAAGCGGCTTGGGTATTATTTTTAGCGCCTTCAAGCATCAGACCTTGGATAGCTCCGTAAGCTTGAGTCCACTGATCCTTTAATTCGGGAGTCCATGCCTCCCCAAAAAAATGAGCAAATGTACTTAAAAGACAATCACCAACAATCGCGTAATGCTCTTCTTGAACACCATAGTTAACATGTCTAGAACCTAAACCTTTAAGATAGCTGGATAGCTTTTGTCCGTCCTCTAAATTAGTTACAACGTATACAAGAGCATTAATTAGATCTGTTTTTTGCATTTCCATATTAGAGTTTTTGAATAAGTCTTTTGCTGCTGGATATTTTTCAAACATAAAATCATAAAAATAGGTAACTGCCTCCATTGCTATAGGTTTTACATTTTCAAATGAATCCTTAATTACTTTTGGGTCTAAGCTCATTAGTGTCTCCTTTAAATCCTTTTCGGACTATAAGAATCGGTCTTGAGTTTTTTTGGCTAGACTAAATTTATTGAGACAAGATTAAGTATAAAGTAATACTTTAGAATTTCCGAAAGTGAATCAATGAGTGAAATTCCTAATCATCCTTATTTCTTTAATAATAACTTAAAGGCTTATCAACTCCTTATTGCAGAAGTTATTCCTAAAGTAGCTGACTCTTTCAAAGACGATGCTAATTTTAGTATTTGGAATCCCACAGCAAAATCTGGACAGGAGACCTTCTCCCTACTCATTGGAGCCGACTCAAAACTGAGAAGAGATATCCTTCAAAAAATCGTAGTGTTTGCTTCTTCAAAAGAAGAAGGAGATGTAAGTAAGATTCGAGAAGGAATTTTTTCTGGAATGGAAGTTCAAAAAGGTCTCCCTATTAAACTTCTTCTTAAATATTTTGAGCAACTCCCTGATAAAACTTGGAAAGTTGTTTCCAAGCTCATGGGTAAAGTCACTGTTGCTACTCATGATTTTTCAGGGGAAGCTTTAGATAAAAAGCACCATTTAATCTTTGCTCCAGACATCTTTGCTAGTGCGGGAGCATCAGAAGAATCAGTGCTTTCTCATCTCGAGGCCGGTTTAGTTCCAAATGGAATACTCTTCACAATAAGTGAATGCTCTCCACTCTCAAATTCCGATAAGTGGCAAAAACACGAATCTGACGGATTTTTCTACTACTCTTTAAAGTAATTTCAAACCCCTAAAGATCTTCTAATTCTTCAACAAAGTTTTAATAGTCTTTGCCTCTAAGTCTTTTTACTCTTTTTCCTTACAAGACCAAAAGTTAGAAGTTTCAAATTTAGGCAAAAAAAAACCTCAGCCGAAGCTGA
>CBDUBC010000019.1:0-34964 GCA_965365285.1 uncultured bacterium | reverse complement strand
ACCTAGGTTGGCCATATGAAAGGCCATTCTTTGAAAAGACATAGAGGACTGATCATCGACTCCTTCTTTTTGAAAACGAAGAGGAAGAAGAGCATCCGGAGTAGCAGACTGAGCGTCGCTTGCTAGTTGAAGTTCACGATCGGCAGAGTCAGCAGTATACTTGATCCCTTGAATTTGTTGTACGGCCATTTTAGAAACAGCAAACCCATTCCAAGCATCGACCAATTTTAAACAAACAGGATAGTCTTGAGTTTCCGCTCCCTTACTAGAGCAACGAATCTTTCCATCTATACTTGTCTTAGGAACGGGTGCTCGATAATATTTAGGTTCTTTGTAATTCATAAATGAGGTGAGTGGTACTAATGCCGTACACTTTCTTAAAAGAGATTTTTTTCCTTTAGCCTGTGCGATGGCCTCTCTAATATCTTTTTGGGCCTGCATGATTTTAGCTTTTGCCCTTTGAATTGGGGGGCCAGAAAAGAGATCATTTTGACCACCATCCTGATTAAATCCTCCACCACCGTAACCACCGCCGTAACCACCGCCGTAACCACCCTCATTATCTTGTCCAACCATATTTTTTTGAGGATTTCTTAAAGAAAGCATTTCCTCTTGAGTGAGTTTAAGATCCTCAAAATAGATTTTAAATTTACGAGCAAGTTGATACCAAGCCGTTTCCCATCTCTCATCAACATTACCAGATTCAACCAAGCCACTCGTCATCCCATCAACGTCGACACTATCATCCTCGTCACCAGTTCTTTGGATATCATTCATGAGTTCATCCCATTTCTTGGGTGTTTGTCTTTGGCACTTCATAAATAAAGGACTTCCCATAAAAGTCACGGGTCCAGTCTCTGTTAATGGAGACTCCGAAGCTTTAAAAGGGGGATCGGGAATATTGGGTCCCTCCGTTACTCCGCCTTTAACCATGTCATGAATACTTTTTCTTGTATTAACGACTTCTTGAAATTTTTTCTCCCCTTCGCCAAACTCGAGTGCTCTGTTTGCATTTTGAACACCGTCAATTGCATTGGTCCCTGGTTGAAGAGCGGGGTTCACGGGTTCACCAGAATAAGGGTCATCAACTACCACGCCACTATTTATAGGGTTTACTGTTCCATATTCTATAATTTCATCTGTAGCAAAAACGATAGGGATAAAAAGTATTGTTAAAAAAGTTATTTTCTTTATTATTTTGGCCATGACACATTATCCTTACAATAGGATTATTATAAGATGCTTTTCGTCCTAAAAGGGTAATTATCTTAGTTATATTGGGAATTTCGTTGGTTTTAATAAATAATTTTTATTGAGAGTATGATAAAAAAAATGGGCGTTACTATCATTAAATTTTATTGAGGAGTAGTTTCTGAAGAAAGAATTTGAATTTAAGAAAACGATTAGTGGAAATTTGCTTGATTCCTTCGGGCATGTGAATAATGCAGCCTACCTAGAAATTTATGAAGAAGCCAGATGGGACTTTATTGAAAAAAATGGTTATGGTCTAGAAAAAATTAGGGAGACTATGAAAGGGCCAGTAATTTTGGAGCTAAATCTTCGATTTAAGGCCGAAATTCTAAACAGAGAAACGATTACGATCTTCTCCGAGTGCAGAGAAATCAGAAAAGAAAAAATTATGGTGATTGATCAAAGAATTGAAAAGGAGTGTGGAGAAGTAGCATCGACTATAGAACTTGTCATTGGTCTCATGGATCTAAATAAAAGAAAACTAATCCCACCACCTCTCGAATGGTTAGAGGCGATTGGAGCTAAATAGAAAATCGGAAATTTTGCCCTGTTATTAAAGAACATCGTATTGAACTATAATAGATCTGTTAATCATAATTTAGGAGATATTATGTTCAAGAGTCACGTTCTAATCCTGAGTCTTTTGATGAGCTTTCAAGTTTTTGCCAGACCCAAAGTTATTTTACTTGGAATGGATGGCACGGGTGCCAATTTTTTATCTGCCAAAACAAGTCCTAATATTTATAGACTTCTTAAGGAGAGTGCCTATAGTCTTAACATGCAAAACACATTACCAGCTTGGAGCGCGACCAATTGGTTTTCCATGTTTTCAAGTACTGCAACCAACGAGCATACCATTAAAGGAAACTTACAAAAATTTCCTAAAAATGCACCCTTAACCTATCCTCAATTTGCTGCTCAAAAGGATTCTAGTTTTAAAACTCTTTCCTACTATTCATGGGCAAATCTAAACGATATCGTTGGAAAGGGAGCAAATATAAGTTCCAATAAACTCAAGTGGGATGATGTAGTTTTCGATAAGCTTATTGAAACCATTGAAAAGGATCAGCTCGCAGATTTCACCTTTGCCTATTTTCAAGAAGTAGATCATACAGGACATAATCATCTTTGGGGTAGTAAAAAGTACTATAGGGCGCTCAAAGTTCTAGATCAAAGAATTGGGACAGTTATTGATACCCTTAGAAAAAAGGGAATTCTTGATCAAGTTTATGTCGTTCTTAGCGCGGATCATGGAGGACAAAAATTGTTTGTTCTTCGAAGTATGTTAGAGCATGGTGGAGATCGAACGGATGTTAGAGCAATTCCATTTATTATTAGAGGTCCGGGTATTAAGTCAGGTCCTATCAAGGAAGAAGTGAGAATCTTTGATATTATGCCAACAATAGCGATGGTACAGGGGTTTAAGGATCTTCCATCTTCTTGGATAGGACGACCCATTGAAACGGTATTTAATAATCGACAAATTCAAAGCGCAAAAACCCAGCTTCCGATTAAAATGTCGACAAGCTTTAAGGTTCTTCTTCAAAACAAAAGGGGACAAAACTTTGACGCCTTTAAGCCAATTTCAATTTCAAGAGATAGGGCCTATTTCCCGTTTGGAGATGTAATTATGACCAAAAAGCGGCCAAACATTAAGAGTGTTCCAATGGCCCCTCTAATTCCAGGAATTACGGCACATCCAATTGCCTACGAAAAAATCTTAAATAATAGGCTCAGTGTAGCTAATCCATTTGATTTTACAGTTTTTCATCCTATTGGGCCTTTAGGTTATGTTTGTCCAGGGGAAGTCATAATACCTGAGATAACAACCAATACGCCTAATTTAAAAGACTATATCTGTATCCATCAAGATTATGTTTCTTCGATTGCCTCTGAGAGAGTTTGGACATCAGTTGGTCAATTGCAAGTAAAATATGGAATATCTTTTTGGAGTCCTAGAAAAAGTAAGGGAGACCTTTATCCTTTAAATACCTTTTATTCAAGGCGACATAAGACAGACAAAGGTCTTGATCGTGGGTATCAGCTAAGAGCTGACAAGGTTATCCTTTCAAAATAAGTTCCTATAAGAAACGCTCAATTTTTAATCCAAATTTAAGCTTAAATCGATAGCCTCCATTAGGGGGCTCTCGGTACTCATAGAGTTGCTGATAGTCTACTCGTTCCGAGTGGACAATGTCTTCATTAAACCACTCATTGAACTGATTGGTGATCTCCCTGCTTTCGATCAACATAGAGGACTCGGAGTTTCTCTGAGAGGAGTAATCCAAATTATAAGATCCAATAAGTGTGACGACACCGTCAATGGTCATCATCTTTGTATGATACCAGCCCATTTTATGCTCATCATCTTCACTTTTCCTTCCTACAAACTCATATATTTCAACGTTTTTAGGATTCCAATCATAATCATAGCGTCCGTGATTCCAAGGATGTCGAGATAATACAATATCAATATAGTGATACCGACCGACGATGACCATCAGTTCCCCAAGAGTGTTCACTTTGTTTGAATTTGTGATAATCTTAATCTTTACGCCACGGTTTGCCGCATCTCTTAAGGCGGTTTTAATTTCTTCGCTTGGAATGAAAAATTGATTGGCGATGATGATTTCTCGTCTTGCCGAACGAATCAAATCAATATGAGCATCGGTGATGAAGTTTTCATTTTCTTCTGGTCTTGCAAGAATAAAACGAGCTCGATTCGAGAGAGTCCAATTGAGAGCACTCTCGAAGCTTTTATCTCCTAAGATTTCCTTTAGGCGATTTCTGATTTGTTGATCGACGATCTGATCTTTTTCTCTTCTAGGCAAAAGGTAAGGTTTAGATTTCTCCATTCGGAATTGAACGTATTGTGCCTTTTCCTTGATGGGGTCATAGGGGTTCAAACAAGACTGATCATATTTATAGTTTTTATATCTGATCTTTCGGTCTTTGAAGTTTCTATTAAAGGCAGAGTTAATTTCATCAACAATTTCTCCTGAAACTAGGATATCATAATCCCTCCAATTATCTTTTCCAGGAGCTGCCGCTCTAAAATATTTAAAATGAGTGTTAATTCCCCCCATGATTGCCGCCTGATTTGATGTACCAGCATCAAAGATAATAAATTTTTCATGAGCTCGTCTTAGAAGTTTATCAAGATCAATTCCACGAAATTCATTAGCAATAATACGTCCCTTACAGGAATAACCAAAGACCCTTATTCCTGAGACCATCATATTATGATATAAAATTTTTGTATTTCGTAGAATCGTTTTAGTTGATGTTGGAAAAAGGTTAGAAAGACCATCCGCCATCACTCTTATTTGAAGACCTTGTTCTCGTTTTTTAATAAGTTCCTCACCAATTTTAATGCCGGTTGGATCTCCAGAAAAATCAAGAGTTTGGTAGGAGATTGATTTCTTTGCCTTTTGAATATGTTTAACTCTTTGATAAAAAGATTCTGGACCCTTAAGAGGAGCAAACCAATTATTATTTTTTCGATTTTGAATTTCTCCACGAGTTTCTGCCCTACCAAGAGGTAGCCTTCCATCAAAAAGAGGTGGAGTGTATTCTTCATTTTTTCTGTCGATGAGTGCTGCTTTTAAATCATCGTCTCTGCATATCTTATAAAGTTCTTTGAGGTCCTGATGAACTTGATCTCTTTTTTGCTCTTCCATAAAGTGAAGAGTAGTTCTTCTTTTCATAATCGATAAAGTGCCGAAGCTAAGTTCATGCGTCTGATAGGGCGATTTTTTTCGAAGTCTTGGTTTTGAATGAGAAAGGTCGTAAATATCTCGAAAAAGAAGTTCATCTTGCCAATAGGTTTTAAGATAAACATCACATAGGTTAACTTCCAGCTTTTGCTTAACTCCAATTACAGCGTATGGGAGTGTCCAGTTCGATGAATAATAATTGCTCACTTTATCGACAAGTTCGTAGTAGCGTTCTATTTTTTCATTTGCGAAAAGTGGGGAGATAAGAAGGGATAAAATTAGGTACGAGATCATTCTCATTTTAAAATTCCTTTTAAATAGCACTTCTTTATTTTACCTTGAATTTTTTATAGATATATTAGAATTTCATTATCTTTTTATTGTAAGTTTTTTTAAGATTGGTTTGTCATTAAAGGAGTAGAGGTAGTCTGCTAGGGGCTTTTCACCTATTTGTGCGAATGAATTACAAACCTGATCATAATAGTTTTTACTCGCAAAAACGTTTTGGTTATACAAACCGTTTAAAAATCTTTCCTTTGCTTCTTTTGTTCCTATATAGGTTTCTACAATTTCATTCTTTTTTAAGTGCATAAAATAGGAAGTGATATCGACTCTTTTATAATTTCTTTCTCTTAAATCTAGTTTTTTTAACTTTTGCTCATCTACTGGAATTAACACACCTAGAATTTCTTTTTTGGGATCCTCTTCTATATTCAAAAAGCACACATAAATAGCTTCGCGAACTCCTGTTTTAGAATTGATATAATATTTATAATTGGGAAGGGTAACAGAGTTGTCCATTGCTATATTCCAAGTTCTTCTATAGCCCTTTAGTTTCACAAAAAATTCTTTATTTGATGGATTTACTAAACTACCATATCCAAAAATAAATCGCATAAATCATCCATTTAATTTGACTTTATATTATAGGAATTAAATGATGTTAGATATACATTTTATCAAGGACGATCTAATGAAGCTTATCTTGTTATTTCTTCTCTCATTTAATCTCATGGCCGCTGAATTCAAAGGGTATATTCTTAAAGTTAAAGATAATAGCTTTTTACCTGATAGTCTCGTGAGTAGTTCTAAAAAATTAAATATATCTTTTGGGCAGTTTTATCTCATCGATTCAAAAAACTCTCTAATGATAAATGATCTTAAAAAAGACCCTCGAATTGATTATATCGAACCTAATTATGCCTACGAACTTCTCGCTGTTGAAGGTTCCGGTGATATAACAAAAAGTGGCGATCTTTTTTCTAAGCAATGGAGTCTTAATAACACGGGAAAAAACTTTCCTCGCACTGTACTTCATGGAGGAGTAGCTGGAAAAGATATAAACGCACTTAAGGGTTGGGAAATCACAGAGGGGCATAGTGAAGTCATTGTAGGAATTATGGACTCAGGGATTGATTATAAACATCCAGAGCTTAAAAATCAGTTGTGGATTAATCAAAAAGAGATGAATGGAACTGAGGGGGTTGATGACGATGGAAACGGTTATATTGATGACATTCATGGTCATGCCTTTGGTGATGATGGCATGGGAACAGATCCAATGGATTATAGCGGGCATGGAACGCATGTTGCTGGTATCGTAGCCGCAGAAAAAAATGGAATTGGTGTTAATGGCGTTGCTCCAGGAATTAAAATAATGCTTCTCAAAACAAGGAGTGCAAAAGGAAAATACTATGTTGCAGATATAGTGGAATCCCTTGATTATGCTATTAAACATGGAGCTACCCTTGTAACTTCCTCTATCGGAGGAGAAGCCTATTCAAAAACTTATCTTGAGGTTTTAGAAAGAATGGATGAGGCCAAGATGTTATATGTTCAAGCAGCTGGTAATCATGCTAAAAATCTTGATCGCTTCACGGTTTACCCACCAAGCTACAATACAAGAAACATGATTAATGTCGGAAATCATAGTGGAAATGGTAAAAAATGGTTGGATTCAAACTACAGTAAAAATCTCGTAGGGATTTTCGCTCCAGGAGTTAATATTCTCTCCCTTCTCAATAAAGACTTTTATGCAGGGCCAGGAAGAGGTGGATATTACTACAAGGTTTTAGGAGGCACTTCAATGGCCGCTCCTCATGTAGCCGGCGCTCTTGCCCTTCTTTATTCTTTAGAGCCTAATATTGGGCACCTTGAGGCCAAGGAGAGGCTATTAGCCACGGTTGTTAAAGAAAGGAGAATGAAAAATCAATGTCAATCAGGAGGTCGACTTGATATTTATCGACTCCTGATGAACATAAGGGATTAGCCTATAGGCTAATCCCCACATTTAGATCTTCGCTTAGTTCTGAGTCTAGCTCAGGACCGCCTATCTCTGTATTAATACTTCCGAGGTCCACGTCAACATCACCTAGATCAATACTGGTGTCAGCACCAAAGCTTAGACCAATGTTATCACAGGAGAGTTGGCTCATTAGATTTTGAACACCGTTCATTTTTTTACGACTAAGCTCTTTCTCAAGGAGAAGGTTTCCAGCGTAGGCCTTGGCCAAAACTCGCTTGTTTTTCTCTCGGTCCACTTTTTCACCTTTAATAATTCTCTCTGCAAGGTTGATAGAGTGGAGGTGTCTTCGAAGTTTTTCCCCTTTAGTCATGAAAAGATCTTTTCTTTCATGCTCTGGTTTGTTTCTATAAAGAGTGACTTCAGGCATGGTGAGAAGATCAGAAATTGATTTTACATAGCCAACAGTTTGATCGATGTTACCAGTTGCCTCAATCCAGCTTGTTCTCGCATTTACACCTTTTTGACAAAGGTTCATTTTTTGAAATGCATTGATTCCGGACAGGTCTGTCTTAATTTCGTACTCCCCAGTTTCAGGATTGATTTGGAAATACTTTTCGAGACTTCTGAAGTCTAGATCAAACTTCTTAAAGGCGACATGAGATGCTTTTGTAGAAAAACCAACAAACTGATAAGCTGCTTTTGCCGCGATATCGCTCTTGATACAGTTAAAGTTTGCCATGATATCAATGAGGGCCGATCGTCCAAAAAGTTCTGCATCAAGATCAAGAGAGGCTTTACAAGAGTTTGCTATTCTTTCTAGAACTCGACTTCTTTTTTCGAGGTAAACAATATATTGTCTCGTTTCTTTATTTCTGGTTTCAATTTGATCCTCTAGAGATAATTCACCGTCCGCCATCGAGGTAAACCAATTGGCCCTTGCTAACTCCTTCTCTCTTTGAATATCAGCAAGTAGTCTTTGGAAATGAAATTTAAGATTAGATCTTACTTTATTATCAAAAGTAAGAGGATCCATATTATAAAGCTCTGTGAAACCTTCAGGATTTTGGTTGTAATCAAACTTTTTAAGTTCGCCAACAAGCATCTGATTAAAAAAGCCTAATGTTTGGTGGGCCTCTTGATTAAAGTTATCTAAACCTATTAGAAGCTCATTGATTCTAAGGGCAATATCGTTCATGACTTGAAGCTTTGCTGTTGCAGGTGAAGACTCCATGATAGATTTTTCAACGATTGGGAGAAGATCTGTAAGATCCATTTCAAGAAAATAACCTGATTTAAGATCTCTTCTGTAGGTCAAATCGAGCTCGGCCTTTAATTCATCTTCAATAAGAACGAGTTGATTTTTATTCTCTTTTTTAAGAGCTCCAAGGTACTCAATCATATCAGCATTGAGACCACAATCCGCTCTAAAAGAAGGAGTAGGAATATTTAGAATACCGCTTGCGTTAAGTTCTTGTCTAAGTTCGAAAAATGAACAGCTGAGTTTGATGAAGTTTTGCCTTTGATCGAGGTTGTCAAACTTCCACGCCTTTTCAAGTTGACCTTGAAGGAGAAGTAGAGTTGAAAGAAGTCCACCAGAAACTCCTGAAATGGCGAGTCCGTTTTGACCTGGGATCAGTCCTGCAAAGTTAAGCATAGTGCTAAAAACACTAATAAAGGCCTCAAGAGTACCTTCGCCCTTCACACAACTTCTATTAGCTAATGCTCCTAGTCCGCCCATGATGGTGCCGAAAGCATTAACGCCCATTTCAGCTTCGGCGCCTGCACCTACTTTGCTGGCAAGATCAAGTGCTGTGGAAAGGTCACCATCTGCCCCAAGACCTTCACCTTTATTTAAACAAGCATTTTTGAGCGTTTCCATTTTTGCGCTTATCTTAAGAACATTATCAATTTTACCGCTCATTTTGAGAGGACAGTCCATAGGTCCTTTAGCTTGAAAGTAATTTCTTCTGAGGAGTCCTTGAATTTCAAGTTCCTTATCTTCACTAATCTTTATAATGGGATATTGCTCGTTGATCTCTTTAAAGGTTCGAGTCTCATTCCCTTGCCCAACAAAAGGTAATAAGAAAATAAGCCAAAAGGTTAGTGTCCTTCTCATAATGTCCTCTCTCAATTGTTTTGTGCGATACGTTAAAAGATTCTAGGAAATTATCAATCGTTTAAGGGAGACCACGAAATATTTACATATTTTTAGCTTGTAAGTAGTTGAAAATATATGGATTTAGGCACTCGGTGGAGGACAGGTGTTCACAATGAATCGTTTAAAAATGTCCTTAGAATGGTCTAGAATAAGGTCCTTAAGTTCAATATCGCAGGAAGCGATTTCCTCTTCAAAAAACTCTAAGCTGTTCATAGCTTCAAACTCCTTGGCCGCAGGTGCATAACTGAGATGCCATCTTTCAGGAGATACACCCCCAAGGTCCTCACAATAAGGTCTAAAAAAACCAAAGGATTCATCATTTTTAATGAGTTCATCTAAAAAGATGTGAAGAGGACCAAATATCCCCTGATCACTGACCTCTTCGGGTGAGAGTTGGAGTTTGTAGTTTTCAGGCATACTCTTTTTACAATAGACATCAATTTCAGTCCCCCAATGGTGACGACTAAAGCCGGGAATTGCTGACCAACGTAGTATGTGAAAAAGGACTTCCTCTTTTGAAAGGGATGACCAATTAACTTCATGACCGTTTACATCAAGAAGTGGTCTTTCTCCTAATGCCTTTTCATTCCAAATGGTACGCTGTCGTTCAAAAGAGCGAAAACTTGAAGCAATCGATAAATTAAAGCCCTCGTCCCTGCAGCGTTTCTTTAAGTTTAAAAAGTTTTGAATTGCATCGCCGTGAAGTAAGAATTTTTCTTCAACGTTAAAAAGATGTGCTTTGTCATATCCTAAAAAGTTTTTTTTAGTGTAATGCTTCATTAGAAAACATTTTCACAAACAGTGTGTTAATTGTACACGACTAAAATTGATAAAAAAATATCTGAACAATTGTAAAAAAATATGCAATAAAAACTTCAAAACAAATCTCACTCGAAGGATTCCTTTCATGTCTAACGAAAAAACAAGTGTCGTCATTAGGTTTTCCGGAGATTCTGGTGATGGTATGCAGCTAACCGGAACTCAATTTTCTAATACCTCTGCAGTTATGGGAAATGATATTGCAACATTCCCTGACTTTCCTGCTGAAATTCGTGCACCTCAAGGTACGATTGCAGGTGTGTCAGGCTTCCAAGTTCATATTGGTGCAACCGCTATCAACACTCCGGGAGATGAGCCAGATGTTCTCGTGGCCATGAACCCAGCCGCTCTTAAGGCTAATCTTAAGGCAATTAAAAGAGGTGGAACTATTATCCTTAACTCTGATGCTTTTACAGCTTCAAACTTTAAGAAGTGTGGATATTCAGAAGACCCTAGAGAAACCCAGGAGCTTGATGGGTATCAAGTGATTGAGGCAAAGATTACAAGTCAAACTCTAGAAGCACTTGCTAACTTTGATTTAGACAACAAGGCAAAAGGAAGATGTAAAAACTTTTACGCCCTAGGTATGACTTATTTTATGTTTGGTCGAGATCTCGATACAACCATTCAATGGGTACAAAATAAATTTGGTAAAAAGCCAATGTTGGCCGAGGCTAACATCACTGCACTCAAAGCAGGAAGAAACTTTGCTGAAACCCTTGAGGCGGTAGTATCGACTTATGTTCCACCAGCAAAAATTAAGCCCGGTAAATATAGACAAATCAACGGTAACGTAGCGACTGCATGGGGATTCATTCAAGCCTCTAAAGCAGCAGGACTAGATCTTTTTCTTGGAAGTTATCCAATTACTCCTGCTTCTGATATTCTTCATGAACTCTCAAAACATAAGAACTTTGGCGTAAAAACTTTCCAAGCGGAAGATGAAATCGCTGCAATTTGCTCCGCCATCGGAGCTTCTTTTGGTGGAGCACTTGGAATCACAACAAGTTCTGGACCAGGGATTGCTCTTAAAGGTGAGGCCATGGGTCTGGCCGTTATGTATGAGCTTCCAGTGGTTATCATCAATGTACAAAGAGGTGGGCCCTCAACCGGTCTTCCAACCAAAACGGAACAAGCGGATCTCAATCAAGCTCTTTTCGGGAGAAATGGAGAGTGTCCAATGATCGTTGTTGCTGCTTCAAGACCAAGTGATTGTTTTGAAATGGCGTACGAAGCTTCAAGACTCGCTCTTGAACACATGACACCTGTTATGCTTCTCACTGACGGCTATATTGCCAACGGTGCTGAGCCCTGGTTGATCCCAGATCTTACAAAAAAATATAACACTATTAACAACCGACTCATCGATAAAGTGGAAGATGAATTTCTTGCTTACAAAAGAGATGAGAATCTCGTAAGACCATGGGCCGTTCCAGGAACTCCAGGTCTTGAACATAGAGTGGGTGGGATTGAAAAAGAAGATGTAACTGGAAACGTAAGTTATGATCCCGATAACCATCAACATATGGTCAACGTGAGAGCAAATAAAGTAGCGAACGTTGCCAAAAATATTCCACTTCAGGAAGTTGAGGGAGCTCAAAGTGGAGAAACTCTCGTTGTTTCTTGGGGAGGGACTTACGGTTCAACTCATACAGCAGTAGAAGAATTAAGAAAAGAAGGTCACGATGTTTCTTTAATGCATCTTAAGTACCTAAACCCAATGCCTGCAAACGTTGAAAGTATTCTAAAATCATTTAAGAATATCATTGTAGCGGAACTTAATATGGGTCAATTGAAAGATTTCATGAATGCGAAATTTAAGTGTAATGCTGTTGGGATAAACAAAGTAATGGGTCTGCCTTTCAAAGTAAGTGAACTCAAAACAAAAGTTTTAGAAATGACTGGCAAGGTAGCCGTTACCAATATGTCTGAAGGGTACGATATGAGTACTCAAGTAGAAGGGAGACACTAATGACTGAAGCAATGAACTATAAGAAAAAAGATTTTATTAGTGATCAAGAAGTAAGATGGTGTCCAGGTTGTGGTGACTATGCAATCCTCTCTTCTGTTCAACTCGCAATGACTAAGATTGGAAAGAAAAAAGAAGATATCGCCTTTGTTTCCGGAATTGGTTGCTCTTCACGATTTCCTTATTACATGGGAACTTACGGAATGCACACCATTCATGGTCGAGCACCTGCGTTTGCCACGGGTTTAAAAGTTCATAATCCAAATCTTGAGGTTTGGCAGATCACAGGGGATGGAGATGGACTTTCTATTGGAGGTAACCACCTTATCCACGCTCTAAGAAGAAATGTTGACATCAATATCATTCTTTTCAACAACGAGATCTACGGTCTGACAAAGGGTCAGTATTCACCAAGTTCTCAATATGGAATTATAACCAAGTCCACGCCATTCGGTTCTGTTGATCGACCATTTAATGTTGCCTCTCTTGCTCTTGGTGCAGGAACAACCTTTTACGCAAGAACTATTGATACAGATCCAAAACATATGATGGATGTATTTATTGAAGCTTCTAAGCACAAAGGAACTTCACTCGTTGAAGTCTTCCAAAACTGCGTTATCTTCAATGATAAAGTTCATGATGCCTATACGAATAGGGCAATTAGAGATGATCACACTGTTCGACTCGAGCATGGAAAGCCGATGATTTTTGGAAAAGAGAACAACAAAGGGCTTAAGCTTAATGGTTTTAAACCTGAAGTTGTAACCATCGGTGAAAATGGTGTAACAGAAGCTGATCTTCTTGTTCACGATGAAAATGATGAGTTTCTAGCTCACCTTCTCGCTAATCTAAAAGGTCCTGATTTTCCAATACCACTTGGAGTTCTTAAGAAAACATCCGCTCCTACTTATGAAGCGGATATGGAAAATCAAATCAATCATATCAGAGAGAAAAAAGGAGAAGGGGATATGACGGCCCTTCTTAACTCTGGTGATACCTGGGTTGTTAGTTAATAGGCTCCATTACTCTTAAAATCGGAAATGGGCTCCTGGTATTAATATGGGAGTCCATTTTATTCCAAAGCACTAAACTGTCTTCAGAATCAGGCTCAAACAATAGGGGAGTGATTCTCCCGTAATCCTGATTAGTCGGTACAAAGATGTAATCTCTATTAATATCGGTTTCAGAGCTTAAGGTTTGTCCAACATAGGCCTTAATCGCTCTTTTGTGATCATAAATCTTATGCCTTTTAATTCTTGAAATCTTATGAGTTTCTGTTTCGATATTTTTCTCAACAGAAAGATCAAGGTATTCAATTCTATGAAGCTTAATCATATTGATAATTTCTGTAAGCTTTTTAGGTATGAGATAACCATAGGGTATATTTCTACTTTTTAGTGCCACAGGTATATTCTTGATTTTTCCATTTTCAATAAAAACTTCTTTTCGTAACTTTTTTGGAATTTTTTTTCCAAAACGATCTTTTTTAGCAACGTAATAATAAGAGACTGATTTTGGGTTTACTTCATATCCACCTTTCAAAGCAACCTTCTTACCAGCAAGATTTTTTGCATCTCTTCGACTTCTTTTGATTAAAGAGTCAACTTCTTTTCGATGCTTATGAGTGTATTCAACTATATGTTTCAAGGTATCTACCCCAACTAAAGCACCAGTCTTTTTATCTTTGCCATTTGGGGCCTCAAGGAGAACCGTAATGATATTAGTGAGACCACCATAATTTCTTCCAATTCGTGAGTGGTGCATACCTATATTCCATTGCCTTTTATCTGGTCTAGCATAATAAAAAGATCGGTATCCCTTTTTAGCGAGTTTTTTCGTTATGTAAGGGAACATCTTTTCATCACTAAATTCTCTTAGATATTCAGGAGTATTAGGGTGAGTCGCAGAAAGGTAGAGCATATCATAATTAGTCGCTCCACCATTATGTCCATCTACCCATACGTGAGGTTTCCAAACCTTCAAAACCTTTGTGACAAAGTTTTTCAGGGCCGTTTGCTCAAGCTTAATATAATCCCGATTCATATCGGAATTTTTAGCATTTCGTCTTGTCGCTCGAATTAGCCCGTCAGGGTTAAGCGTAGGCACAACGATAATAGTAAGATCCTTTAATACGAAGGACTTTAAGAGGTCTCTCATGTAGATGAGCATAGATTCACGAAGTGTTCTCTCATCACCATGGATATTAAAGCCCAGTACTATGATGGTTTTTTTTAGCTTAATGGCCTCATCATAACTCTCAACTAGAGGTTTAGATAGGATGGCATATTTTAGAGCTCTCTTTTCATAAGTTTTTCCAAACTCAACGAGTTTCATTCGATCAGAATGATCTTTTTCAAGTTCTTCCAAATAAGTATGCATGGAATCTAAACTAGTATAGCTTTTAAAGCCATTACTTTCATGCTCGGTTAAAGGGGTGGCAAATGCCTGTAAACTAAATAGGACCAAAAATATCAGTTTTTTCATAATGAGTGATTGTAATGAACGCTCAGGACTGTTTTCAAATCCCTATGAAGCTTTTACACAGGTGAGAAAACGCAGGTTTATCGCAAAACTGTCAAAATTTTAGACATATTTTTTTCATTTTCTTTTATTATGGAGGTATGAAATATTTCGACTGCTACGAACTCATTTACCAAAATGCCCTTAAAACTAATAGATCTATTGAACAAAAACCAAGCTCTATTATTGAATTTCTCAAACAAGATGTCCTATCTAGAGTACCTATTTCAGATGATGGGTTTTGCCACGCTCTTGATGTGGGATGTGGAACTAGAGTCGTTTTTGATCATCTTAATGAACCTCCCTTTAAGGCAAAAGGAATTGATATCTCTAATAGTGCAATTGAGCTCGCTAGAAAATCAGACTCAAAAGCTGAGTACGAATGTATGGATATTTCAAAGCTAGAGGAAGAACAAAAATATGATCTTATTGTTGATAGCCACTGCCTTCATTGCTTAATAGGGGATGAGCAGAGAAGCTTGGCCCTTCAAAATATCTATAATGCTTTAAAACCAGGTGGTGTTTTTGCCTTAGAAACCATGACAGAGCATAAAAAAATGGAATTCGAAGAAAACTACCACTTTGATTTAAATACTAAAGTTCTCCATCGTCATGTCACCAATGCTCAGTTTGAGGACCTCGTCTTTTTTGAGGGCAGGCCATATCTACCTACAAGAAAGATTAATCATGCCAGAGAAATTGAAGAAGAAATCCTCTCAACAGGCTTTCAAATTATATTTTTGTATATTTTTTCAAATCTAAAAGTCATACCGGACGAGACGAGAACGCATCCGTTGCCTTCAGATCCTGACCTTCTTCGTACGATTTGTCTTAAAAAATAACAGAGCCTCTTTGTTTGGTAGTGGAAAATAATGCATATAATTATTTCCCCAATCGAGCATGATAAAATCTAAGTAATTAATATACTTCAGAGAGGCTCTTTCGTATGAAAAGAAAAGACGATTTTAGTAATCTTTATGGATCTGATAATTCCTTCATTGATCATCTTTGGGACTCTTGGTCGCAAGATCCTGATAGTGTTGATATATCTTGGCAAAACTTTTTTAAAGGATTTACCTACGCTCTTCAATCAGGCGGAGACGTTGTCAGTACTTCTGGTGGTGGTTTAACTTTCTCAGAAGAAGATATTAGAAAAGAGTTTAACGTTTTTAGAATTGTTCAATCTTACCGATCAAGAGGACATCTTCTCTCAAATACAAACCCCATTAAGCCACGTAAAGACCGAGATGCTCACATCTCTCTTCAAAAATATGATCTAACGGAAGAGGATCTTCATAAAAAGTTTCTTGTGGGTGAGTTTATTCACAAAGACTCTGGTGCCACAATTAAAACGACCGATAAAAGGGCAACTTTAAAAGAAATTCTCGATTTCATGCAAGCGGTTTACTGTAAAAAAATTGGTATTGAATATATGCATATTAATAATACCAAGGTGAGAAGATGGGTAAGAGAAAAATTTGAAGCGAGTTCTCACTTTATTGATTTTCCTATCGAAAAGAAAAAAAGAATTCTAGAAAAACTTAATGGGGCTACAGGTTTTGAAAACTTTCTTCAAACGAAATATGTGGGTCAAAAAAGATTTTCTCTGGAAGGTGGGGAAACCATGATTCCGGGTGTGGATGCCCTTATCAATCGACACTCAGAACTTGGTGGTGAAGAGGTTTGTATTGGTATGGCCCATAGAGGACGACTAAATGCTCTTGCCAATATCGTAGGAAAAACTTACGAGTTTATTTTTGATGAGTTTGAAGGACTTGATGTGGAGAGAGTCCCTGGTTCAGGAGATGTAAAATATCACATGGGTTACACTTCAATTGTAAAAAGCTTATGTGGTCGCGATGTAACTATTAAACTCATGCCAAACCCATCTCACTTAGAGCCGGTCGGCCCTGTCGTTCAGGGCTATTGTCGAGCTCAGCTTGATCTTGTTTATGAAGGTGATGGCACTAAAATGCTTCCGATTATTCTTCATGGAGATAGTGCGATCGCAGGACAAGGAATAGTTTATGAAAGTGTCCAAATGTCTAAGCTTCCGGCCTATGATGTTGGAGGTTCCATTCACTTTGTAATTAATAACCAAATTGGCTTCACTACTGAATGGCATGAAGCCCGAACTTCCACCTACTGTACGAGTGTTGCTAAAATGATAGACGCTCCGGTTTTCCATGTTAATGGAGACGATGCGGATGCAGTTGTTTACGTATGTGAACTTGCCATCGATTATCGAAACGCATTTCAAGGTGATGTTTTTGTAGATATGGTTTGTTACCGAAAATATGGACACAATGAAGGGGATGAACCCAAATTTACAAATCCCGCACTGTATGGATTTATTTCTAAAGCAGAAAATCCAAGACAAATGTATATCAATAAACTGATGCAAGGGGATCAGTCTTTTAAACAGCTTGCTGAAGAGATGGAAAAGGAATTTCAACAATTTCTTCAAGATCGATTTGAAAGAAAAAATGAAGATAGCAAGCCAACGGCTAATAAAGGCCCTCACCAAGAATGGAAAAATTTAAGGTTCTCTAAAAGAGATGATTGGGATGCCTCTCCAATAACGGGAGTATCTAAGGACAAACTTGATAAAATAGCCAAGGCGGTGACAACTGTTCCAGAGTCGGTTCGTCCGCTTAAAAAAGCTCAAAGAATTCTAAATGATCGTGCCAAAAAATATGAGGCAGATCATATTGACTGGCCAATGGCAGAAAAACTGGCCTATGGAAGTCTTTTGATTGAAGGAAAAAGAATTCGATTTACAGGTCAAGATGTTGTTCGAGGAACTTTTTCTCATCGACATGCTAAAGTTTTTGATGAATTTACTAACGAAGCTTATTGTGGTCTTGATCACATTGAGTCTAATCAGGCGAATATTGAAATTTACAATTCCCTTTTATCTGAATATGCAGTTCTTGGCTATGAATATGGATATTCTCTTGGTTCTCCGAATGCCCTTTGTATTTGGGAAGCTCAGTTCGGAGATTTTGCAAATACCGCCCAAGTTATTATTGATCAATTCATTGCGGCCGCAGAACAAAAATGGCAAAAGATGTCTGGACTAGTTCTTCTTCTTCCCCATGGATACGAAGGTCAAGGGCCAGAACACTCTAGTGCTCGAGTGGAACGTTTTTTAACCCTAGCTGCTCAAGGAAGTATGGTTATTGCAAATTGTACGACTCCAGCAAACTTTTTTCACCTTCTTAGAAGACAAGTTCACTGGGATTTTAGAAAGCCTCTTATTCACTTTTCACCAAAGTCACTTTTAAGACATCCAAAAGTTTTAAGCAATACTAGTGATCTGACGACAGGTGCTTTTAAAGAGACAATTGATGATACTAGTGCTGATCCTTCAAAAATCAAGCGCGTTCTTTGGTGTACCGGGAAGGTTTATTATGACCTTTTAGATCGAAAGGAATCGGAAAAAATTGATCATATTGCCATTGTTCGATTAGAACAACTTTATCCTATGCCTAAAAAGCAGGTCAATGCTTTACTAGAAAAGTATAATGGAGCTGAGCAAGTATGGGTTCAAGAAGAGCCTAAGAATATGGGAGCATGGGGATTTCTTAACCGATTTAAACAGTTTGAAATTTTTAAATATGTAGGAAGAAAATCAAGTTCATCTCCAGCAGTTGGGCATGGGTCAGTACATCAAAGAGAACAAAAGGATATTGTCGATCGTTCCTTTTCAGCCGAAGAATTAAAGAGATTTAGATAAAACTTAATAGAGATAAAAAGGATTTTTTATGAGTGTTGTTGATGTGAAAATTCCAAGTATTGGAGAGTCGATTACGGAAGCTACTCTAAGTGAGTGGTTAGTTAAAGATGGAGACTTTATCAATCAAGGTGATATTATTTGTGAACTCGAAAGTGATAAAGCAACGGTTGAGATGCCCGCTGAATCAAGTGGGGTTATCAAAATAACAGCAGAAGCTGGAACCGAATACGAAATTGGTGCTAAAATCGCCGAACTCGATACTTCAGCTTCTGCAAGTGCCGCACCAAGTGCACCAAAAGAAGAAGCTCCCGCACCGGCCGCACCAGCTGCATCTCCTGCAAGTGGAGGAGATAAAAACTATCCATCTCCAGCGGCACAAAAAATTTTAAATGAAAAGGGAGTGGAGCCTAGCTCTGTATCAGGGTCTGGAAAAGATGGGCGAATTACAAAAGCAGATGCTATGAATGCTAGTGCAGCTCCTACTCCTGCTGCTACAGCACCAGTTCCTGGTCCTGAGGCGCCAAAAACAAGCTTTGGTGGTTCTAGAGAAAAGAAAGTAGAGAAGATGAGCGGTCTTCGAAAGACGATTGCAAAAGTACTCGTTGAAGCTAAAAATACAACAGCGATGCTCACTACTTTTAACGAAGTTGATATGCATGCAGTAATGGAGCTTCGATCGAAGTATAAAGACGCCTTTAAAGAAAAACATAATGTGGGCCTAGGATTCATGTCTTTTTTTACAAAAGCCTGCTGCATGGCCCTTAAGGAATTTCCGGGTGTCAATTCTCAAATTGATGGAACGAATATTGTTTCTTTTGATTATGTGGATATGGGCATTGCAGTCTCTACTCCAAAAGGTCTCGTGGTTCCAGTTGTGCGAAATGCAGAATCGATGAGTCTTGCCGATATTGAAAAAGGGATTCTTGCTCTTGCTCTTAAGGCAAGAGATGGAAAGATTTCTTTAGATGAAATGCAAGGTGGAACCTTTACCATTACTAATGGTGGAGTCTTTGGTTCCATGCTTTCAACTCCTATTATTAATATCCCTCAGTCGGCTATACTCGGTATGCATAATATAGTTCAAAGACCAGTTGCGGTTAATGGACAAGTTGTTATTCGACCAATCATGTATACGGCCTTGAGCTACGATCATAGAATTGTAGATGGTAGAGAGTCTGTTGGTTTTTTAAAAACTGTAAAAGAACTTATCGAAGATCCATCAAGATTACTTCTTGATGTTTAATATTGAAGGAAGCAAAAAATGAAAGAATTTGATGTCATCGTTATTGGAGCTGGACCAGGTGGATATGTCTGTGCAATTCGTTGTGCTCAATTAGGATTAAAAACGGCACTCGTAGAAAAGTATAAAACCCTTGGTGGAACTTGCTTGAATGTAGGTTGCATACCTTCTAAGGCATGGCTTGATAGCTCTGAGCGATATGAATCTTTGGTTCATCAATTTAAGTATCATGGGATTGAAGCAGAAAACGTTAAATTAAATTTTGCCAAAATGCGAGAACGAGTTGAAAAGGTCGTATCAGATACTTGTGGTGGAATTCAGTTTTTGATGAAAAAAAATAAAATCGAAGTTCTTTCAGGACACGCCAGTTTTAAAGATGCCCATACCGTCATAGTTGGTGATGAGGAGTGCAGAGGGAAAAATATTGTTTTAGCAACTGGTTCAAAGCCTTCAAGTCTTCCAAGTATCCAAATTGATAAAGAAAGAATTGTGACGTCAACAGAAATGCTTTTTTTAAAAGAACGTCCAGATCATCTAGTAGTTATTGGTGGAGGTGTGATTGGACTCGAATTAGGTCAGGTGATGCTAAGACTTGGTTCCAAAGTTAGTGTGGTTGAATTCTGTAATGGAATTATTCCTACGATGGATAAAGATCTTGGAAAGACCCTTCAAAAAGTGTTTAAAAAAGAAGGGATGGAAATTTACACAGAACATGCTGTTCAAAATGTGATTCGAAATGGAAATGAAGTTAAAGTCATTGCTAAGAGTAATGATGGTGCCAAAGATATTGAGCTTATCGCAGATTATTGTCTCGTTTCAGTGGGAAGAAGACCTTATACAGATAGCCTAGGACTTGAAAATGCAGGTGTTCAAGTAAGTGAGAGAGGTTTTATTAATGTAAATAATCACCTCCAAACTTCAGCTTCTCATATTTATGCTATTGGCGATGTGGTAGGTGGCGCTATGCTGGCGCATAAAGCTGAAGAGGAAGGAGTATTTGTTGCTGAGCTTCTTGCTGGTCAAAAACCTCATATGAATTATAATTTGATTCCAGGAGTTGTTTATACTCACCCAGAGGTAGCAAGTGTCGGAGCGACTGAACAACAATTAAAAGACAAAGGAATTGCTTATAAAACAGGAAGCTTTCCGTTTAAGGCCAGTGGTCGAGCACGAGCAAGTAATGAATCGGAGGGCTTTATTAAAGTACTTGCAGATAAGGCGACCGATGAAATTTTAGGTGTTCATATGATTGGACCACGAGCTGCTGATATGATTGCCGAAGCGGTCGTGGCCATGGAATTTAGAGCAAGTGCTGAAGATATTGCAAGGATCTGTCATGCTCATCCGACATATACGGAATCATTCAAAGAGGCCTGTCTTGCGGCCACTGAAAATAGAGCACTTCACATCTGATAAAGAGCATGCCCTGGCGCCAACTTTATTGTTCTGGGGCTGATTTTGTTAATGTATCCATGAACTCTTTGAGCCCAGTTCCGAGAAGCTCACAGCTTTCCGTATTACAGATCTGCCAATCTTCCTTTCCTTCTTCGTCAATAAAATCAAAAGTGAATCTTGGAAGAAAGTATTTCATAAACTGAGTGAATTCTTTATTCATTAACCAAGCCTTGGGTGCTTTAACCACTTTGTAGGCTTGATCAGGGTAAGTGAGTGCTCTAAGAGATTCCCCTGCATTTACCGGATTCTTTAAACTTTCGTGAGTGATCTGCTCCTTCATTTTGAGGAAAGGAGTTTCAATTTCAGGATCACCAAAAAGAACTTTTGCTCTTCGAACAAGGCCCATGAGTTGTGCTTTTGGAGATTTGTATGAGCTATCAAAAGTACTTACTTTTTGATTCGGATAAGGCACAAAGTGTTCCGCAAACTTTGCTCTGGTATAAAGAAAATCATCTTGCATAAATTCTGATTTTATAAAATCCAGTGTTTTGTAACAATTTTCTTTGAATACTGGGTTGGCACAAATCTCATAAACTCTAAGTTGAAGTTCAGCAAAACCAACGTAATTTTCAATCAAAGGTAGAGAGTCTTCTCTAGTAGTTGTTTGTCTTATTCGAAGCTTCTCAGGACCTTCTTCACTTGAGGTAATCAAAAAGGCTTTATAAACACCTTCTAAACCTTTGTTGAAAAGGCTTGTTGCTTTTTGGACAATACTTTCAATTGGACAATATTGAATGACATCTAAAAGAGCGCAAAGAAGAAGGAAGTTATAGTTAGCAACCCCTTTATTATCGGTTAATGGAGGAATTCTTTGTTTTCTTTCTTCTCGGATCTCCTTTCTGATTTTTCGAATGGTATCCCAGTTTTCCTTTTGGTATATCGTCTGCTTCAGATCATAATTAAGGCTTATGACATTAAGTCCTTGCTCAAAATTTCCATCCTCTGTAATTTGAAACCATTTTTTTACTTCTTCTTTATCTAACTTTTCATCTACTCGGTTGATAATATCTTCAAACTCTTCATGAGTGAATGTAAAGTAGAGACCTTCCATTCCTTCACTATCAGCATCCTGAGCGGAAAAGAAGTAGTTATCTTCACTAAGCATTTCTACCTCTAGATACTCAAGCGTGTCGTTTAAAGAATCAAAAACAAGTGGAGATTGATAAAGAAGACCAAGCTTACTTAGGACTTTGATTAAGCCAGCTTGATCATAGAGCATTTTCTCAAAGTGAGGAACCAGCCACTTTTCATCCGTGCTATAACGATGGATTCCACCTCTTGCATGGTCATAAACCCCTCCAAAAAGCATTTTCTCTATCGTGAATACGATATGTTCCCCTTGTTCCTTTGGAATCATTCCTTCAAGCATCTGCTCCAACGCCCAGTCATAAAAAGCAAAGTGAGGGAATTTAGGGGCCGGTCCGTATCCTCCATTTCTCTCATCTTTATGTTCTTTGATGGCATCCATCACCGCCTGCGGTGGAGGAAAGTGCCCTTTAAAGTCGACCTTATCAGGAGGTACAATTCCCTTTTCAATTTGCTCGGTAACTTTTTTGGCATTTTCCTCAATCAGTTCGTTTCCTGAATTATAGGCGCCAATGAGTTCTTTTAAAATGTCCATGAAACTTGATCTTCCCTCTTTGCCATTTTTAGGGAAGTAGGTGCCAACAAAAAAGGGCCTCATGTCCGGTAAGAGAAATGCAGAAAGTGGCCAACCGCCAGTATTTGTAAAAAGTTGGCAAGCAAGTTGGTAGTAAGAATCAAGGTCCGGATGTTCCTCTTTATCTACCTTTATGCAAACAAAGTTCTCATTTAAGAATTCGGCCGTGGGCTGATCCTCAAAAGACTCATGGGCCATGATATGGCACCAATGGCATGTAGAGTATCCAATCGATAAAAAGATAGGCTTATTGTTTAATTTTGCTGCTGCGAGGGCCTCAGGTCCATAAGGGTACCAATGAATAGGATTATCCTTATGCTGGAGTAGGTAAGCTGATTTTTCTGATTTTAGGCGGTTATATTGGGCCTCAACACTCATATTCATTCCTTGGTTGAACAATAATAAAGCATAAGGGCTAACCCTTTAAAAGTACAAAATAATAAACGCGATGCATTGTATCTCTTATAGTGTATTCCAAATAGAGGTAGACAGGATGCAGGATTTCCATGTAACTACCTACAACGATATGCGAGAATTTAATGCTTCGAATGAAAATTTAGACCTTGGAAACCTTTCCATACCCCTTATACCAAAGGAAACCTTTGGTCTATTTCTATTAATTATCCTTGGCATTAATTTGTTCACGACTGTCGATCTTGGCCCCTCAAAAATCGAATATCCAAAAGAAATAGTCCTTGGACCACACCCTGATGACGGGCATTATTACGGGCCACTTCCATCTGAGTATGATCAAGCAAGCGTTTATAATTATGAGTTTAAAGTTAAGTCAGGCTTTTTTAAGTCCCTCGAGATATGGCGTGCTAAAGAATTCAGCCAACGAGACTTCCAAAACTTTATCCTCAGTTCTATTCCTAAAAAACTCCGACCTCGACTTAAAAGATATCTTCCCCTTGCACTTGATGTAGCAAACAAATACCAAGTCGATCCATTTTGGGTGCTCGCCGTTATGTGGACTGAGAGTCATTTCAATGAGAACGCAAAAAGTCATGTGAAGGCCAGGGGCCTTATGCAGATCATGCCAGGAACGAGTCAATACCTCGCCGAGATCCTCAATATGGACTTCCCTCGTTCCAGAAGTCAAAGAGTGAACTTTGTTCTTAACGTGAATACCAATATAGAGATGGGTGTCTTCTATCTTAAAAAGCTTCTTCGTAAGTTTAATGGCAACTATGTCTACGCGACAGTTGCTTATAATATGGGGCCCGGATGGGCGCTCAGACAGATTCGAGAAAAAAGACCAATCGGTGTTAGGAATAACTATCTTAATAAAGTAACAAATGCTTATAACAGACTGTCTAAAGTTTTCCGACAAGTGTTGGCCTCTAGAAAGGCCCCCTATAAAAATACTTTTGTTTACCGTTTTCGAGATGGAGCCCCGGTAGAGAAAAAGTTCATACTATTCCCTCATGGTCTTCCCGTGGATGTTGCTGCAAATGAAGACGCAACTGTTCGCGACCACATCCTTCTTTAAATTACGATCAATTGAGAATATGATGGTTGGATGAAAGCATCTAACGTTATAGCTATTGATGGTCCCAGTGGAAGCGGTAAGTCAACTCTCGCAAAGAGATTAGCCTCTGAACTTGGCATACTCTACATCGACACCGGATCTATGTATCGAGCACTGGCGCTTAAGGCCAAAGAAGAAAATATTCCATATGAAGCTAATGAAGCTCTAAAGACCTTTTTAAAATCTCTTCGTGTTCAATATAATGGAAACCTCTCCGAGAAATTGATTGAAATAAACGAGGAGGATTTTACTGAAAAAATTAGAGGACATGAAGTCAGCGAATTGGCCTCTGAATTTTCTAAGCTCCCACCAGTGCGAAATTTTTTAACTAAAATACAAAGAGAGCTCACCACTCGAAATACCGTTGTCATGGAAGGACGAGATATTGGTACGGTTGTCTCGCCAAATGCCTTTTGCAAGATCTATCTTTTTGCATCCCCTGAAGTACGGGCCGAAAGGCGTTACTCTGAGCTTAAAAAGCGCGGGGAAAATATTGAGTATGAAGAGGTTCTTAAGGACATCATTGCTAGAGATGAAAAAGATATCAATAGGGAAGTAGCTCCCTTAAAGGTTGCTGAAGATGCAACAAAACTTGATAGTAGCAATCTTACTCAGAATGGAGTTCTTGAACAGATGAAAAAAATTGTTCTACTCGCTGCTGTGGATAAAGGAATTTCACTTAAATAATGAAAGTTCTCATCAATCGAAGTGATGCCATTGGTGACACCGTTCTTACTCTTCCCATGGCAGAAGCTATTAAAAAGAAATTTCCACAAGCTCATGTGAGCTTCGTTGTGAAAACGCTCACAATGCCTCTATTTCATCAAAACCCTTTTGTGGATGAACTTTTGGATATTGAGGATCCTGAACTTCGGAAAAAAATTAAAGAGGCAAAGTTTGATGCCTACCTTTACGTAGGAGGCTCTCATAGGCCTAGCTTTTATAGCTTTCTTGCTGGTGTCCCCTTGCGCACAGGACTAAAATCCAAATGGCCTAGCTATCTTTTTTTAAATAATGGTTTCAGACAAAGAAGAAGTCAGGCCTTAAAGCATGAAACGGAATATAATTTTGAGCTACTTTCTTCCCTTAATATAACAAGTAAAGAACTTTTCACGGGTCCGAAACTCTATCCTTCCAAAGAAGAAATAAAACAAAAGCTCATTATTCTTCATCCAGGAATGACGGGACACACTCTTAATTGGCCAATGAAAAATTACGCGGCACTCATATCTCTTTTAATAAAAAAATTTGGAGATGAGTATCAGTATATGATCAGTCACACGCCTTCTGATCAAAAATATGTAGAGGTGGTTCAATCTCATTTGTCTGAAGAAGTTAAGAAAAAGGTCGAGCTTTTTGATGGAAGTAAAAAAGGTCTTTTAGATTTTATTCAGAGAGTTAACAGGGCAAGTCTCTTTATAGGTCCTTCGACCGGAACGACACATATAGCTAACGCACTAGGAGTTAAAGTGATGGCCTTCTACTCGCCTATAAAAACGCAAAGTGCTAAGCGTTGGGGACCTTTCTATCAGGATGAAAATGTGACACAATTATTAGTGCCCAATGTTCAATGTGAGGCAGTACGTGATTGTATGCAAAAAAGTTGTCCAAACTATGAATGTATGGGAAAAGTGAGCCCTCAAGTTGCTTTTGAAAAAGCCTGTTTTTTGCTTAAGAGTTAGGATTAGAAATGCCCATCATATCAAAAGAACGATTTAATGAAATTTCAGCAAAGTTTCCCAAATTAGAACCTATTCTTATTATTGGAGACATTGGAATTGATAAATATACTTACGGAGAGGTCACTCGTATTAGTCCAGAAGCTCCCGTGCCGATTATCGAAGTTAAAAAAGAGTGGTTAAAACTTGGACTTGCGGCCAATATCTCTCACAATCTTAAAACTCTTGGGATTGATAGTACTCTTTGTGGTGTCATAGGTGAAGATAAAAACGCTACGCTTTTTGAAAACCTCCTAGAAGAAAATTATTTAAAGACATGGGGAATTGTTCGATCGGCCGATCGTCCCACCACCCTTAAAGAAAGAATCACCACAGCGACTCAACAAATTTGCCGAGTAGATTATGAGTCCAATAAAGATATCGATGAATGTCTTGCCAAAAAGTTCTATTCAAGAACTCTAGATCTTTCCGCCGGTCACTCTGGGGTAATCATTCAAGACTATGGAAAAGGTTCTCTGACCGGAACTCTTCTGCGAGATTTTATTGAATATTTTAAATCTCAAAAGATTAAAGTTGCTGTCGACCCAAGTCGCTCAACTGATCCTAGACTCTACAAAGGGGTTGATATCCTTAAACCTAATCTTCTCGAAGCAACGATTCTTCTTGATGAACTAGGGTACAGAGAAAAAGACGTTGAAAAAATGGCCAATATTCTTTCTGAGGAATTAGAGGTCTCTCAATTAGTTGTTACCCTTGGTGGAAAGGGAATGGCGCTCTTAGAGAACTCAGGAACAAAGAGTAGTTTCCAAATCATTCCAACTGTGGCCAGTAAAGTGTTTGATGTCTCCGGTGCCGGGGATACAGCGATCAGTCTTCTCATGGCCGCTCTTCTTTCTGGAGCTAGTCTTGAAGAGGCAAGCTGGATAGGAAATTGTGGTGCAGGTGTTGTTGTTGGTAAAAAAGGAACGGCAACTGTTGCGATTGATGAACTGACGCAGTTTCATCATCATCTTGCTCATACACTTCAATAATGAGCCATCCTCAAACTCCTTCAAAAGGGTTTCTTTTTTTTTCTTTTCTTTATCATGAGGATTTTGATTTTGAAGTTTTCAAAAATGACTTTTTTAAGAAGTATGGTGAGGGAGTCACTTTTTCTCATCCCTTTTTTCCTATGAAAGACTATTATGAAAAGGAGATGGGAGGTCCACTGAAGAGGACCTTTATGGTTGCTCATAAAAAAGTTCCAAGAGAATTTCTCGTGGAGGCAAAGCTTTTCTCCTATGAAATCGAAAAACAATATATGGAAAAAGATTGTCGTAAAGTGAATATAGACCCAGGTCTTATCACTCTTGAAAATTTTCAGCTTGCGACTTTTAAAAGTTTTTCCCACAGAATTTATTTGTCTAAAAATGTCTTTAGTGATCTTAATCTCTGCTTTTCCAAAAAAAGCTATAAGACCCTAGAATGGACCTATCCAGACTATAAGCACCCTGAAATTGTTGAATTTATTCAGTGGAATCGGGCACTACTTTTGCGAGATGGTTTTAACTAAAAATTGTTTAGAACACTATTTTCTTGAGTGGTAATGCAATGCGTATTATACTAGTAATAAGTCTGCTTCCGTTTCGGGGTGGCGCTCTCAGAAGGGTTGAATTGCTCTTCGTATGGGGAGCTTGGACTCCGCCAAGGCAGTAGATGATAAACCCCGTGGACAAAGGTGACTGTCTCCGAAAGGGTCAGGAACAAAGTCCCGCCCTAAGGCTTTTGGTTATGGGTTTGGGATTGCCGAAACGGGAAGACGCCCCTCTTTCTGGGTCTCATGCGAGTGGGGTTCGGGGACAGCGCGGGTCAGGCCGGTGTGGTGAGCACTTGGCTCTGAAGAGGGATCACGTCTCATAGGAGGACCAGTGGAGTGAGATGTCTCTCAAAATTCATGCAAAAACATTTACCATTTGGCTTCTAAGGATGATGTTTTTCCAATGCCAGTAAGGCCGCATTCCAGGAGTTTTTGGCCGGTAGAGGATTTAGGTGACCGTTTTGCGTGCGGAGCTTAGATTCGGAGATCGTCGCGGAAGCTGTGTAAGGCGTAATGCCTTTAATAACTTGCCCTTTATATGAGAGGGGTTTTTGGGACACTAATTAATTTTCTATTTATATTTCCCATAGAGGGCCCACGAGAGGCCCTCATTTTATTTACCGAGCAAAAGAAAGAGGAAGCTGTGCAAATTGAACAGGAACCCCCTTCTTACTTGCATAACTAATGATATTTTCAATGGCCTTTTCTATTCGAGGCAAATTCAACATTGCGGTTTCTTGATGAAAGCCAATAACCACATACTGGGATGGCTTAGGGGATTGAACTAAATCGTCAACGTTTGCCTTTAGAGTCCTCATGATATCCTTCGCTGTTGTATAGTCCGCGAGAGAACCATTATTGGGAACTTGCCATAGAGGGTTTGTAGTCCCTCTTATTGGAAAAGGCTGTGATGTAAGGGTGATGTTAGGGTGATAATTTTTAATAGTTCTCACAAGTAAAGAATTGATCCCCCATGATTTTGAAACAAAATTTGGTGTCGTTGCCGAGCTGTCCATTTTAAAACCGGTTTCACTCAAAGCGCGAGCAACATTGGGTCCAGTTTGCCAAGCACCGCTACGAAAACTTCGTGGTCGCTTAAACCCATTTTTAGTAAGAATTTGAATAGATTTATTAAAAATCTTTTTAAGCTCTTCGACTTCGTAAGCTTCAATCGATATGGCATGGCCGCAATCATAATCGCAATTTCGTAAGCTCCATCCCCCTAGATCAGGCTTGGTTCTAAACTTCACACCAGAGGCTTCAATAAGCCTTTTCCAAGCATGGACATGAAGTCCATGTTCGTCATGAGGGCGAAGGACACTTTTAATTTTTTTGGTGATCTCCACTGAGTTAGCATCCTTTTTTGTATAATACGCTGCGTTTAAGAAGTGGAGTACAGGTACTCCAGGGTACTTTTTATTGAAGCTACGCATAGCCTGTAGATTCTTTTCCTCGATACTTCTTCCCTCCCAGTCCACAGTCATCACAATAACCAGACTTCCCGTTTTGAAGGCCTTTGGTGATTTTTTAGAACCTGCGGCATAAAGAGTGGTACTCCAACATAAAATCGCTAGGAAAAAAGTCTTAATCATGAGATCTCCCTCGTTCAATAAATCAATGATTTATAATATCATAATTCCTTAAAAATCTTTTCTTACTAGCGAAGTTTTGTTAATGATAGAATGCACAAATAGTGAACTAAAGTATTAAGGTTTAAGAAAAATGAAAGAAAAACTCGACGCTCTTTTCGAAGAGTTCAAAAACGGAATTGCCCCCATGGCAACTCAAGCTGAGATATTAAATTTCAAGGCCGAATATTTAGGTAAAAACGGCCAAATTTCACAAATTTTAAAATCTCTAAAAGATCTTTCTAATGACGAGAGAAAGGCGGTTGGACCACTGGCCAATCAAGTTAAAGAAAAAATGAATGGTCTCGTTGTTGAAAGACTTGCCGAAATCGAGGTCGCCGAAGTTAATAAAAAATTAGAGCAAAATAAAATTGATATCTCCGATCGTTTTGCTAATCGAGCAAATGTTCTTTGTCATGGTGGGCTTCATCCTACCACCATTATTCAAAGAGAAGTGGAAGATATATTTGTTTCCATGGGGTTTGAAGTCCTTGATGGTCCTCATATGGAAGATGATTATCACAATTTTGAGGCCCTTAATATTCCTGCCGATCACCCAGCAAGAGATATGCAAGATACCTTTTGGTTTCAGACAGAGGAGGGGAAAGGTAAACATCTTTTGAGAACCCATACCTCGACTATTCAGGTTCGGGGAATGAGTGATAGAAAACCTCCTTTTAGATTTATTGCTCCAGGAAAAGTTTTTCGATGTGAAAGAACAGATGCCTCTCATGAGATGGTTTTCCATCAACTTGAAGGGATGATGGTTGGAGAGGATATCTCGATTGGTCATCTTATTTATTTCATGAAAACTGTTCTTAAAGAAATATTTAATAAAGAAGTTGAAGTAAGACTGCGACCGGGATTTTTTCCTTTTGTTGAGCCTGGTTTTGAACTCGATATTCGATGTTTGATTTGTAATGGTAAAGGCTGCTCGGTTTGTAAGCAAACTGGCTGGGTAGAGCTCCTTCCATGTGGAATGGTTCACCCTAAAGTACTCCAGGCCGGCGGAATTGACTCAGAAAAGTACAATGGTTACGCCTTTGGATTAGGTCTCGATCGTCTCGTTATGATGAGATATGGAATTGATGATATTCGACACCTCCATGGCGCAGATTTAAGATTTATTTCTCAATTTAAGGACTACTAATGCTCGTATCAATTGATTGGATAAAAGATTTTGTTGAAGTTGATGATTCAAACCCAAAAGCTCTTTCAGAAAAATTCACACTGGCTACAGCCGAAGTTGAAGAGGTTTTTGTTACCGGTCAGCACCTCTCCAAGATGTGTGTAGCGGAAATTATCGAGATAGAAAAACACCCGGAGGCGGATAAGCTCAATCTGGTTACTTTTAAATGTTTTGATAATGAAACAAGAAAAGTCGTCTGTGGCGCGAGTAACGTGAGAAAAGGTTTGAAAACGCCATTTGCTCCTATTGGAACTGTTCTCCCTGGAGGGTTCGAGCTTACTCCAAAAAAGATTAGAGGAGTTCTCTCTGAAGGAATGCTTTGCTCTGAAGAGGAGCTAGGTCTTAAAGAGAGTTCAGATGGAATTATGGAGCTTCCTGAAGACTCACCAACAGGAATGGGGCTCGTTGAATATTTTAATCAAAAAGCAGATATTATTTTAGATATTGATAATAAATCTTTAACTCACAGACCAGACCTCTGGGGTCACTATGGAATGGCAAGAGAGTTTAGCGCGATTTATAAAAATCCTCTTAAAAATCCATTTGACGAAGCGTGGATGAAAAAATGGGAAGCAGCAACTTCGAAAGGTGATGCTCCTGTTAAGGTTCGATTTGATGGTGAGAGTTCAGGAATAGGCTATTTTGGTCTCACGGTTGAAGGTGTCGAAGTGGGGGAGAGTCCTCAGTGGATGAAAACTCGATTAGAAGCGGTAGGCCTTCGACCAATCAATTCCATCGTTGATATCTCCAATTACGTTATGCTTGAACTAGGTCATCCTAATCATATCTTTGACCGAGATAAAATATCAGGGTCTGAGGTTGTCGTTAAAAGATTAAACTCAGAAGAAGAATTTGTTACTCTTGATGAAGAAAAAAGATCTTTAAAGCCGGATGATACCGTTATTTCAGATAAAAATGGTGTTCTTGTACTTGCTGGTATTATGGGAGGACTCAATTCCGGGGTAACAGAAAATACTAAAACTATTTTTATTGAAGTTGCAAATTGGAAAGCTGCAGAAGTGAGACGAACCAGTTCAAGATTAGGTTTAAGAACAGACTCTTCACAAAGGTTTGAAAAATCTCTTGATTCTTTCCAAATGAAAAAGACACTTTTTAGAATTTTAGAGCTTGTTATGGAGCTCAATCCTAATGCTAAAATTGTAGGAAATCTTCAATATGATGGTCAAGAACTTAAAGATGATGATCTAAAGCTTACGTTAAAAACGGCAAAGATCAACTCCATTCTGGGACTAGAACTTGAAAGTTCTGAAATGGTCTCTATACTCAATGCCCTCGATTTTAAAACAAGCCTTAGTGGTGATCACCTTGAGGTGATTGTACCAACTTTTAGAAAAACCAAAGATATCGAATGTGGTGATGATATTATTGAAGAGATTGGACGAATTGTTGGTTATGATAATATCCCTCAAAGATCTCCAAAGCTTGATATTGCGCCAACTAAGTTTAGCCACGCTAAGATACTTCATAGAAAGATTCAAGACTTTTTGGTCTATCACTCCACGGCGTTTGAAGTGATGACCTATCCTTTGATCGGGGACAAGCTTCTCGATAAGGCAAAATGGCCTATAAGGGATCAATTTAAACTTATAAATGCTCTCTCTAAAGATCATTCACAGATGAGAGACTCTCTTGTGCCTTCTCTTTTGGAATCGACGTCAGAAAATTCTAAAAACTTTCAAAAAGGTCGCTTTTTTGAGATCGGTCGTCGATATTTGGGAGATAAAAAGGACTTTAGAAAAGAGGTCTCATCTCTTGGTATGGTGTTTTTTGATAAGGAAGAGACTCCATTTAACTCCCTTGCCGATAATGTGGATGGGCTTCTTCGCTCTATTGGAATCAATTTTCAGTTTACAGGTAAACATCCTAAGTTTAAAAACGAAGCGGTGCCTGAGGAATGGATGGGTGTTCATCCCCATGAGTTTCTCAATATTCAAATCATGGGAAAAATGAGAGGGGTGGTTTTTTCAGTTCATCCTCTTGTTCTAAAATCATTTAAGATTAAAGGTAATGTTTCAATGGCCCTTATTGATATTGGGCACTTTGAGAATAATCCAATAAAAAATAAGGTTAAATATAAACCATTGCCTAAATTCCCTAATTCTAAATTCGATTTTACTGTCATGGCGAAATCCGATGCAGGAATTGGCGAAGTTTTACTAGCTGCTAAAAAAACAAAATTTAAAGAGCTTGAAGGTGTAGAAATTCTTGATGTTTTTAAGGAACATGATGATCAAAAGGCGATTACCTTAAGGGCAACCTTTGCAGATCCTGAAAAAACACTACCTACTGAGGTTCTTACTCAAGGTCAAGAAGCCCTAGTAAACTCTCTCAATAAAGCAGGCTTTCCTCTAAAAACCTAAATATCTTTTATTTTATTATCTTTACCTTAAATACCGACCCAAATAGTACGATAAGCCTTTAAGGTGAAGATATTATTACTTTTACTTTTTATTTGTTCAGCAAAACCTCTTTTTGCAAAGGAAGAGGTAAAACTTTATCTCAAGTGGAAATTTAGTTTTCAGTTTGCCGGCTTTTTGATGGCAAAAGAAAAAGGTTTCTATGAAAAATTAGGACTTGATGTTGAGTTTGTTGAAAAAGAAATTGGTTGGACGACTCAGCAAAAAGTTGGGAATAAAATAGGTCATTATGGAATTACTGATTCCACAATCGTGATTGATTATCTTGCAGGATCTCCTCTTTTAATTGTAGCACCCATTTTTCAGCATTCACCTTTAGTTCTTCTTGCACTCAGAGAAAGTCAAATTTTTAGTCCACGCGATCTTCTTGGAAAAAAGATCATGTATCAAAAAGGAAGTGATGATGCCGTTTTTATTTTTATGTTAGAAAATGTCGGAGTTAAGGAAAGTGATGTACAACAGATTCCTCATTCGATGAACATTCAAGACCTTATCGATAAAAATGTGGATGCAATGTCTGTGTATGGGAGTAATCAGCCATTAATTCTAGAGTCTAAAGGGATTGAGCATACAATTATTGATCCACGTAATTACGGTGTAGATTTTTATGGCGATATTCTCTTTACTAATACCAATGAAGCCAATCATAACCCAAAAAGGGTTAGGGCCATGCGAAAAGCTTCATTAAAGGGTTGGGAGTATGCTTTTAGTAACCCTGAAGAGACGGCAAAAATTTTAAAAGAAAAATATAATGTTTCAAAAAGTATTGAGAGTCTACTTAGAGAAGGACAGGTTTTACGAAGGTTCGCTGGAATTGATAGCACAAAATTAGGGACTTTACATATACCACGACT
Source organism: uncultured bacterium (assembly GCA_965365285.1). Taxonomy (GTDB): domain Bacteria; phylum Bdellovibrionota; class Bacteriovoracia; order Bacteriovoracales; family Bacteriovoracaceae; genus JAURDE01. Next base: position 1,297 of record CBDUBC010000019.1, on the reverse strand, counting down.
TGTTGGCATTGCGAATTACTATAAGCGCTCAATAGATAAGCCTTATGAGCTATTAAAATTCCTTTCTTTTGACCAATATATTAAATCAGACTTTACCCTTGATAATAAAAACTTAAAAATTATTTTTGGGATAATGTTAATTATCTTATTGGCCTTCTTTATTAGTATTCTCTTTAATAAGAGGCTTAAATACGAAGTTGATGTCAAAGCTAAAGAACTCGAAGAAAACCAGGCCCTTAAAGAAATTATTTTTGCCAGTCTCACTCATGACTTAAGAACACCCTTGAATGGTATTAGCTCTGCTCTAGAGCTTTACATGAACACAAATGATGAAAATAAAAGACTAGAATATATTTCAATTGTTCAGTTATCGACAAAGACGCTTATTGAGCTGGTTAATCATATTCTTCAGTTCTCTAAAATGGAGCAGAAAAAGGCCGTCTTTGCCAACACTGATGTAAACATCTTTGAACATATTGATGAGATAATTCCTCTTTTTAAAGTATTAAGTTCCAACAAGAAAATTAAATTTCAACCTTATCTTAGCCTTACTAGGGATCTCTGCATTAAAGCAGATGAAGTTAAAATAACACAGCTATTAACTAATATTATAAGCAACGCTATTAAGTATACGGAAGAAGGGTCTGTTCAATTTGATGTTTTTGAAGAAGATCTCGGTGATAAGGTGAAAATTAGTTTTTCCGTGACCGACTCTGGAGAAGGTTTGCCTGAAGATGAACTTAAAGTGATTTTTCATCCTTTTCAGAGAGCAAGATCCAATACAAATACCGTTCAAGGAACAGGTCTTGGGTTATCTATTTCACAGAAGATTGTAGAATATTATGGGGGAGAAATTAGTGCAGAAAATATTTCTCCTCATGGTCTAAAAATCTCTTTTGATATGATCTTTAAAAAAGGGAAGTTTGAAGATAAGAAGTCCAAAATTTTGGATCGTAGACTGGACAAAATTGATCTTGGTAAAAAAAGAATTCTTCTTGTCGAGGATGACCTTATTAACGCCATATTAATTACTCGTTTTCTAGAAAGTTACAATGCTACGATTGTATGGATGAAGGATGGTAGGAAGGCATTAGAGGAGTATCAAAATAATCATTTCGATATGATCATCACCGATCGTAATATGCCTTACATGGGGGGTGCAGAACTCACTGAAAATATTCGCTCTATGAAAGATCCTCTTAAGGCGAACGTTTTTATTGTAGGTTTTTCTGCGAATTGGGAAAATGGTTTCGATGAAGAGTGTATAAACTGCCAAATGAATGCTTCGATTTCAAAA
>CBDUBC010000018.1:0-35618 GCA_965365285.1 uncultured bacterium | reverse complement strand
CTCCCCGACGCGAGCTCCCACCTCTGGCACCTTCTTCTCGATGTGGGAGAAAAGGAGGAGATCTCCAACTTCGCTCCCAATGGCTTGTATGTAAGCACGTTTGTATTCCTGGGCAAGTAGTTATAAACGCTAATTTAAATGGAAATCAATTAAGCCTCACTAAACCAAACCCCTTTTCAGTAAGTGAACAGGAATTAGAAAAGCATTTTAAGAAAATCCCTCAGAGAACAGAGTGGCCTCTTTCCCTCGATTTAGTCCTTTTTAAATCTAATGAAAAAGAAAATCTCCTCTCTTTTAATTATAGTTATTTTTCAAATAAAGAAGAGCTCTCCTTTGATCCGTCAGTCAACCTACTCATTCCCTTTCCCCAGACTCCTTTTAACTTTAAACGAGAGTCTCTCTTTAAGGATAAAGAGAATAATTTTTATGGAAAAATCCTTGCCGAGTGGGATGGCGAATACCAAGAGCCTGAAATTCCACTTCCTGAAGATGGAGTCTTTAAGACCCCATATAATCTTCAATTCCTTTTTCAAAACCCAAAGGACGGTATCGTCTATGTTATTGAGAAAAAGTTTAATAGCTTCAACCTCAAGGGTTTTGAATCCAGTCGTGAGTTTTTAAGTCTCGTTACAGCTGTTGAGGAAAAACCTGAGCTTGTTTCCAATCAAGAAACCAATGAAGGCTCAAGCATCTGGTACTTTATCTTTATGGCCTTTATTGGTGGTTTAATTCTAAATGTCATGCCGTGTGTTCTTCCAGTAATCTCTCTGAAGCTTTTTGGACTACTGGCCCATGGACATGATAGTAAAAAAGATATTTTTCTTCACAATATTTTTTATACTCTAGGTATCCTTGTCTCCTTTATGGTGCTTGGAGGAGTTGTTCTAGCGATTAAATCCGGTGGTGAATTTGTCGGCTGGGGCTTTCAGCTTCAGTCCCCTCAATTTGTAGCAGTGATGATTTTTGTCATTTTCGTTTTTTCTTTAAATCTTTTTGGACTTTTTGAATTTAGAACTCCAGGCGGAAAAATTCTTGGAGATGTTGAACTTAAAAGAGGCTTTGGAGGGGACTTTCTCTCTGGGGTACTGGCCACTATACTCTCTACTCCTTGTAGTGCTCCTTTTTTAGGGACTGCTTTAACCTTTGCCTTTACTTCCTCTTGGCAAACGATCCTTTTAGTATTCTTCTTTATTGGACTAGGTCTTGCCTTTCCTTTTGTTCTCACGGCCTTTTTTCCATCCATCATCTCTTTTCTACCAAAGCCTGGTCATTGGATGGAAACGATGAAGAAGTTTCTTGGGTTAACTCTTATTCTCACTATTATTTGGTTACTAGACGTTTTTGTTTCGCAGGTAAGTGGTACTCTTGCTCTTTTAAAGCTCAATACTGCCTTAGTTCTAATATTCTTTGCTTTTTATATTAGAAAATCTCTTTCTAAAAAATCTTTTATTACCTTTGGCCTCTTCTTAGGGTCTCTTCTTATGCTCGTGAATGTTGTTCTTACCTCAAATACGGACAGTGAATCTATGCATATCGTAGAAGATAAAAAAGCCTCTGGATTAGATTGGAAGAAATGGACCCCTGAAGTCTTTGAATTACATAAGGATCAAAAAATTCCGACCTTCGTCGACTTTACCGCTAAATGGTGTTTTACCTGTAAGGTAAATGAAAAGCTCGTGATCGAAACCTTGAGTTTTAAAGATTTTATTACTCAAAATAATATTAAGCTTCTCCTTGCGGATTGGACTAAAAGAGATCCCATCATAGGAAAATGGCTCGAGGTCAGGGGAAAGGTTGGTATTCCTGCCTATTTTGTCATTACAAAAAATGGTAAGGTTAAAGATTTAGGAGAAACAATTAGTCTCGATGAAATTAAACAGGCGTTTACATCGCCATGAGTGTTTTGATGATATAGGAAGAAAGTTTCTTAACAGAAACTGGCTTTTGAAGAATATGTATTCTTTCAAAAGTCTTCACAAACTCCTCTGTTTTTTCTGGATTAGAAGTTATAAAAAGAATAGGTGTATCTTTATTTTGTAGACTCGCTAGTCTTGTGTAGCGAACCAATTGTCCACCATTAAGTTTTGGCATATGAAAATCTGTCAGGACGAGATCAAACTTTTCATTATCCATAAAAGTCATTGCATCAGCTGGATCAGTCGTGGTTGTGGCCTTCATTGAGGGATTTCGCTCAATCATATAATTCAGAAGCTCCACAATTGAGGCTTCATCATCAATAATTAAAATTTTAAAGGGCTCATCCATAAATTATCTCTTATTCATTAATGTTTTAATGATCATTTTTGCCAATGCCTCGAAGTGTATTGGTTTTTCTAGAATATGGATATCCTCATACTCCAATGTAAACTGCTTTGCCTCATTGGGGTTGGCCGTAACAAAAAGAATAGGAATCTCTCTGTTTTGAGAACTTTTTTCTCGCACATGACGAATCAGCTCTCCCCCGTTCATTTGTGGCATTCTAAAATCCGTCAGAACAAGGTCAAAAGGCTCTTCATTCAATAAAGCGATAGCCTCATTTGGGAGATTCCTCTCGGTTACCTCAAGGGTTGGGTGGTCAGACATAATTTCAACAAGAAGGTCGGTAATGTCTTTTTCATCGTCAATAACTAGGACTTTAAATTTATCTAAATTTTTCATATTGAATAATTTATCGGATAAAATTAAGTGGTCTTTAATAGCTAAATAATCTTAATTTCCTACTTCAAATCGAGTCGGAACTTTCATGAGATTTTTGATGACTTCAAGAGGGTTTTTATCCTCATAAAGCACTCCATAGAGCCCTGTAGTCATTCTTGCAGCAATATCATATTTAAGAGCGATTTTATAAGCAGCTTCAGTAGTCTTGTATCCCTCAACAACAAACCTTTGACTCCCTAAAATTTCTTTGGCCTTTCTTCCTTTAGCAAGCTCAATACCAAAGGCCTTATTTCGACTCAAGTTTCCAGTCACGGTAAGAATAAGATCACCCATTCCCGATAAGCCGTAAAAAGTTTCAGGTCTAGCATTATAGACAAGTCCAAAACGAAGCATTTCATTGATTCCTCTAGTGATGAGTGCCGCTCTGGTATTGTGGTTAAAGCCTAGTCCTTCTAAAATACCACCGCTAATGGCAAGAAGGTTTTTAAGAGCACCACCAAGAAGAACTCCCTTAATATCGTAATTGAGCATAACTCTAAAATAGGAGGTATCTAGCATAGATGCCGTTGCTTCTAACACTTTTTTAGATTTTCCAGCGAGAGCAACCAGCGTGATTTGCTCTTCGAGGATCTCCTCGGCGTAGCTTGGTCCAGAAAGGTAGAGGATCTTCTCTGAATGACCTGGAAACAAACTACCAAATACATCATCAGGTAGCTCAAGAGTTTCTACATCGATCCCTTTAGAAAGAGATACGAGAGGAATATTTTGATTAAAATATTGAGTAAATCGCTCATTATTTTCCGTGAAATATTGCTTCAGTGCCTGGGTAGGAAGACCTGAAACCATAAGTTCGATCTTATTTTCGCTAAGTTGATCAACCTCCTCCCAGCTTAGAGCAGGAACAATATTAGGGCTCAGCTTGTGACCAGGAAGATAGATACTATTTTCACCATCATTTTTTAAACCGTCATATATCTCTTGAGATCGTACCATGAGAATGACTTTCTTAAAGTTGTTAGCTAGAACCGAGGCAATGGAAGTTCCAAAAGCTCCAGATCCAACTATTAGTGCCGTTTGATTACTCATAATGAAATACATCCTTTGATCTTAGAAGCATGGATATAGAAATCAATCACCTCTTGGGTCTCCTTAATTTCTATTTGATAGGTCACACTCGTGTAATTTCCTTTACGTGACGGTCTTAACTTAGGATCATGGTCTTTAAAAATATTTTTCATCTCTTCCACTTGGTCAGTCGGAACAATGAACTTGAAGGTGTAATGGCTAGGCCAATCGTATTCATTTTCTAGTATGAGTCGAAATTTTTCTTCATTAAAAGACATGATCAATCCTAAAACTCAGGAACCTCAGGAACAATTCCTTGTGCATATCTCACCATATCGATGACTTCTCGGGCAGGCGCTTGACCTGGCATTCTTTCCGTCACGTAATCAACGACATCCTGAACTTCAATGCTGGCCAAAGGCACAGTTGCCGAAAATCCAGCTTTTTTGAGGAGAGGAATATCAAAAAACTCATCTCCCATATAAAGTATTTCTTCTGCAGAAAATCCATCATCCATAACCGCTTTAAAAGCTTCTCTCTTGTCTTCATTACCCATAAAAACATAATCAAGGTTGAGATTATCTTTGAATCTTTTTTCAACCCCAATACTATTTCCACCGGTAATGATTCCGACTTTAAGTCCAGCGTTTCGAAGAACTTTAAGTCCATAACCATCTAAAGTATGAGTGGATCGGTTAAAGCCTACCGCTTCTCCATCCCAGTGGATATGGCCATCCGTTAGAATTCCATCCACATCAAAAAGAGCGACTTTAATCTTACTTAGTTTATCTTTATGATTTAATGCCTCGACTTTTAGATCTCTAGGCATGAAGGACCTCGTATATTTTTAGGAGATCACTTACGATACTTTCTACCTCTGTTAGTGGTAAACAAGTTGAAGCATCACTCAGAGCTTTTTCTGGTTCTGGGTGAGTTTCCATAAAGATGGCATCTGCGCCTGCAGCGACGGCCGCTCTGGCAAGAACTTTAATTTGTTCTCTTTTTCCACCCGTTTTATCTCCTAGCCCACCTGGTTTTTGGACGCAGTGAGTGGCATCGTGCACAGTCTTTACCCCAAAGCTTTTCATAATACTAAAAGAGGCCATATCAACGATAAGGTTATTATACCCAAATGAGCTTCCTCTTTCTGTCAATAAAATATGTTCCTTAGGAATAAAGTTTGAGGCTTTTTCAACTATATTTCCGGTTTCTTCAGGACTAAGAAATTGTCCTTTTTTAATCTTTAAGATTCGATTGTATTTAGCGCAGGCTTTGGCCCCTTCTACAATCATGTCAGTTTGACGACAAAGAAAGGCTGGAATTTGAAGGACATCACAAACTTCAGCAACTTCCATCGCTTGATCAGGTGTATGAAAATCTGTGAGAACCGGCAGAGAGAAAGTATCTTTAATATGAGAGAGGATTTTTAAACCTTCTGCAATACCAGGACCTCGGTAGCTATTAATTGAACTTCGATTGGCCTTATCAAAGCTACCTTTGAACGTAAGATTAATTCGATTTTCATAGGGAGCAAGTTTTTGAGTAAGCTCGGTAGCAATTTCAATAGCTAAATCTTTACTCTCCAGGACACATGGTCCAATAAAAAAATCCATCTTTTTCATAAAATTCCCTTCAACTTAAGCTAGCACGAATAAAAGACTCAAATAGAGGGTGAGGTCTAAATGGTCTTGACTTAAACTCTGGGTGATACTGACATGCAATAAAGTGAGGATGATCCTCAAGCTCAATCAGTTCCACAAGGTTTAGTTTATCATTCTTACCAGATACTATAAGTCCTTTTTTGATAATCTCAGGTAAAAGTTCGTTGTTCACTTCCAGTCTGTGTCGGTGTCTTTCTGAAATTGCTTCAGATCCATAGATTTTATAAGCAAGTGTACCTTTCACAATATGGCAGTCGTAGGCACCTAAACGCATGCTTCCACCTTTGGCACCCTCTTTACTTTGTCCTTCCATGTAGTGAACAACAAAGTCTCCATTTTTTTCAAATTCTTCACTCGTTGCATTTTTTATACCGGCAACGTTTCGAGCGTATTCAATAAGAGCAAGTTGCATCCCTAAGCATATTCCGAAAAATGGAATATTATTTTCTCTAGCGTATTGAATTGCCTTGATCTTTCCTTCCGTACCTCTCTCTCCAAACCCACCTGGAACAAGGATACCACCCACTTCAGAAAGAGTTTTACTGAGATCTTTTTCTTCATCGGCATCAATATAGATAGGCTCTAGCTTAGCTTGATTGGCGATAGCACCGTGATTAAGAGCTTCATCAAGAGACTTATAAGATTCAATAAGTTCTGTATATTTTCCTACGATTCCAATTTTTACGGTTCTTTTTGGGTTATCAAAATTATAAACAACTTTTTCAAGGTCTCCAATTTTTGGTCGAGCGGCCCAGATCCCAAGAAGTTCGGTGATTTTTTCATCAAGACCTTGTCTATGTAATTCAATTGGAACTTTATAAATGGAATTTAGATCTATCGATTGAAAAATCTGGTTTCTAGGAACGTTACAAAATAGAGCGAGTTTATCAAGAAGAGGATTATCAATTTCTCGATCAGATCGACAAAGAATAATATTTGGGAAAAGACCAATGGACCTTAGTTCTTTAACCGAGTGTTGAGCTGGTTTAGACTTAAGTTCTCCTGCTGCATTTAGATAAGGAATAAGAACCAGGTGAATAAAACAAACGTTCTCTAGACCTACATCAAGAGCAAATTGTCTAATCGATTCCATAAAGGGAAGAGATTCAATATCTCCTACTGTTCCTCCGATCTCTGCCATAAGAAGATCAGCATCTTCAGCAGCAAGGTGGATTCTTCTTTTGATTTCATCTGTTACGTGAGGAACAACCTGAACGGTTTTTCCAAGGTATTTTCCTTCTCTTTCGTTATCAATAACTTGAACATAAACTTGTCCAGTGGTGAAGTTTGATTTTCGAGAGAGAGTTAGTGAAGTGAATCTTTCATAGTGCCCAAGATCGAGATCGGTTTCTGCACCATCATCGGTTACAAAAACTTCCCCATGTTGAGTTGGACTCATCGTCCCTGGATCTACGTTAATATATGGATCCATTTTTAGCATATTAACTTTAATTCCTCGTCTTTCGAGAAGACCAGCAATACTAGCAGCAGCAAGCCCTTTACCAAGGGAAGAAGAAACCCCTCCAGTTACAAAGATGTACTTCTTATTATTTTTCTTGCTCACTCAAAACTCCTTCAACAATCGACACATCTTCAGGGGTGTCTATACCAATTAATTCACTATTTACTTCAATTGCACCGATTCTTAAACCATGCTCAATGGCCCTTAATTGCTCAAGCCCTTCGTATAACTCATATTGAGAGGGAGGTGCTGCACAAAACCCTTCTAGAGCAGAGGGCTTATATGAATAAAAACCAATATGGAGGAACCATTTATCTTCTTTATTTATGGCCCTTTTATGAGGCATCGGGGCACGGGTAAAGAAATGACACTCTCCTGATTTCTCAGAATAGATGGCCTTTACTCTATTTGGATTTAAAAATTCTTGATCGTGATTCAATTTTCTCTTCACCATAGTCACGATATCCCAAGGGGCATCAAGATGAAATTGAATCGATTTTAAAATATCTTGAGGACCTAGAAGGGGCTCATCTCCTTGAACGTTGATGACAAGATCGTATGGCTGATCTTTAAAATAACGTTTATAGGCGAGTTCAATTCTTTCTGTACCCGTTAAAACTTCGTCATCCACTCTCATCACTTTGCCGCCAAAACCAAGAACATGCTCCTGAATTCGGTCGTCATCGGTTATGACGTAGGGGCTAACTTCTATTTTTAGGGGGTCGACTTTACTGGTTTCATTTGAAACTTGACTTGGTCCTTCAAGATTTGCCATTTCCTGAACTTTTAAACAGTTTTCAAAAACCCTTTGCACCATACTCTTTTTTCCAAGCATGACTAGGGGCTTCCCAGGAAATCTTGTTGAAGCAAATCTAGCAGGAATTAGAATGAGGACTTTTCTTACCTCCACAACGTACTTCCCAATTAGATGATCCTCCTTATTAACATAAGCAGGGGAATTTCAAAAGAAAAACCCTGAGGACTTATAAAAGTAACAAACTTCCTTTTTTCATATTTTCAGATAGTTAGCCCTTGCATGTTTTTCCATCACTTCACGGACCTTATATGTGATGTGTTAGAATTGAGCAAAGGTCACTAAAAATGAAATACTTCTTAACCCTTTGGCTCGTTTATTTTCTACCTCTATCCCTTTTTGCAAAGGATAGGACTCGATCTGTTATTGAAGACCCATCTTTCACTACCAAATGCGAAGAGCTTTTGGATGATCGTATCAAGAAGATTGGTGTAAAAAATAAAATACTCGGTCTTATCGATCGAAATAGAAGACTTCGTAAAATCACTCCCATTGAGAAGCAGTCCATTGTAGATAAGCTTGAAGAGAACTTTATCAATCTTCGAAGAGAGCTTTATCTGACACGTCAAAAAATCATGAATACTGATGAAGAGATCGTTCGTAAAGGTTGTCCAGGAATCACGATCTAAAGTCGCCAAATCGAATCATCTGCTCTATCCTTGATGTAAATCATTATAATCAGGGAAAAAGTAAGGATGTTTTTTCGCTTAATCTTCATTACCCTTTGGCTGGCAAGTCCAAGTTATGCTCAAAATACGGGGCTTATTCAAGACTTGGCCAAGACTTCTCCTTTTAGACAAAGAATCAGACCTCGAACTATTAGTTTAAATGAGGTCGTTGAGCAGGGTCTAAGGGAAAACTATGATCAACATGTTCGTGAGTTCACCAATGCAACTCTGCAAATTGATCTTCAAGACGCCAAGACCGAGTTTTGGATGCCAAAGCTCAATATTTCTATCTCAACTGCACCTCAAAGGCTCGCGACCTTAAAGGATGGAACTAAAGATGCGGGAAGAACGACTAAAGAACCAGACGGCTCGCTATCTTTGAGTTTTGAGGATTATACTCTTTTTAATTGGGGTAAAGACTTTCTCGCCTATCAAAACACTAAATCTATTCTTGAAAGACAAAAAGATGTCTTAAGTGAAGAAAGACGAGAGCTTAAGCTTGACCTTATAAAGCTCTATTTTAAACTCTTTACCTATAAGGAAATTCAAAAAGTTTATCGGGATCAGCTTCAAAAAGCCTCCTTTGTTTATAGGCTTAATCGAGAAAAAGTCGTTCTTAAAAAAATCACTAAACAAGATTACTATCAGTCGAGGACAGAATACTTTAGAACTCAAACAGAGCATTTTGAGGCCCAAAAATTATCTGAATCGATTGATGAAGAGGTCAATCAACACATTACTGATAGACCAGGGACTCGCTACCTACCAGAGGATATTCTTAAGTTTAAAGAAATCAGTCTTCCCATTCGAGAGGCTTTGGATATGGTCAAAAAAACTAGTCCAGAAATTCTTGATGTCCAGACAAGACTTGATGTCGCCAAAAGGGCCTACGAGATTCAACTTAAAGACAATCTTCCTTTACCCAAAATCTCTGTGGGTCTAGGAACTTGGGCCCATCACTTTGATGAAGGAAGAGCTACTAGTCGATATGAAACAACGCCAGGAAATAGTAATATTGAACTTGTGGCAACCATAAAGGCGACCTGGCCATTAACAGGAGCTGGCGGGATTCTCAACACCAGAAAAACACGACGGTCCCTTATAGAGTCTAAAAAAGTTTCTAAGGAGCTTGATGGTAAAATCCACGTCGTTCAATCAATGGTGCGAGACTATTACCAGCAAATTCTAAATTACGAGAGCCAGATGGACCTTCTTTTAGAGCGATCTAAAAATATAGAGAAGACTCTTGATATCATGATCGATAACTATCTTCTTAGAAAGGCGAGTTTTACGGATTTTTCTGAAATTCTTAAAGAATTTAGAGATGCTAAAATTCAACACCTCATGGCCATGTATAGTCACCTTGCCTTAAAGATTGAGCTCTCTAAGCTTTTAGGTCTCGAGAACTTTCCTGGTGAATCCTTTGAAAACCTGAGTAAAAAACGGATTATTCAATGAAGTCTATCGCTTTAATTTTATTTATCCTTTCTCTTCCCCTTCATGCCCAGATTAAGGGTGTAGATATTTATGGATCAAGTGATTCCTTAGATGCTGATTTTGATTCCGGCAGCTTTTTTATCAATGAGGTCCCCTCAGATAATGTCGAGATTTCAGAGAGAAACGAAACTACTGGTTTAGTTCTAAAAGACTTTGATACCAGTAAAGACAACCACCGCTATGGGATTCAAATCCAAACCACGACTCACCTGATGGATGCTTCGGAACTGCTGGGTTTTGAGCTAACATACGGAAATAAAATGGATATCGGAGGTTGGGTAGAGTTTCTTGTCTCTAAAATCACGGCCAATTTCTCTCAGATTGCTAAGACACATCAGGGGGTGGCGAGTGCCTCAGCAGAGCTTGATCAGACTTCGGAGGATCTTATGCAGTTTGGACTTGGTTTAGGTTACCGTTCGACTCTTATTCAACACTTTATCGACAATAAGTATTTCTTTGATACCACTACGGTCTACGCCACTTATACGACTTTTGAGGAGAACTTTACCTCTCAAAGCTATTCAGGACCTGGTCTTCGAGTAGAATACGGCCTTCACAGACGATTTTCCGTTGGCCAACACGTCGGATTAAAGTTGAGTTATAACCTCTCCAGTGTTAAAAGACCTGCATTAAATGAGAGTGAATCCGGAGAAGACAGAAGCTTAGTCCTCAGATGGTTTGGTGCTTCCTTAGACTTTGCTCTCTATTTCTAATTCTTTTAGGGAGTAACTCATGATTCCAAGATACGACAAAGCCGAGATTTCCTCGATCTGGTCTGAACACAACAAATTTTCAACTTATCTAAAGGCCGAGCTGGCGATTCTCAAGGCATTAGAGGGAACCCATGTTCCGGAGGGAATCAGCGATCAGATTAAATCAAAATCTGTTATTAATCCTGAAAGGATTGCTGAGATTGAAGCTGTAACCAAGCATGATATCATCTCTTTTTGCACTTCAATTACCGAAAATATTGATCCTCAAATAGGTAAGTACTTTCACTTTGGTGTCACTTCCTCAGATATCATTGATACGGCACTTACTCTACAGATTAAAGAGTCTCTTGAAGTAGTTTTACCAGCACTTAAAGATCTTCTTCACTCTCTACATAATAGGGCGAATGAGACTAAAAACCTTCTAAGCATGGGAAGAAGTCACGGGATGTTTGCAGAGCCAATGAGCTTTGGTCAAAAGTGGTTAGGTTTTTATTCTGAACTCTCAAGAAGATATCGAGACCTTAAAGATTTCTATGAAAATGACCTCACAGTTCAATTCTCTGGCGCTGTTGGAAACTATACTATCCTAACTCCTGAGCTCGAAAAGAAAGCTGCTGATCATCTTGGAATGAAGGTAGAGCCCGTTTCAACTCAGGTTATACCAAGAGATCGAATTGCTAAAATGATAACTATTATTGGTCTCATTGGTACGGCCATTGAAAGAGTTGCTCTTGAAATTAGACATCTTCACCACTCTGATGTGGATGAGCTTCATGAGGGTTTTTCAAAAGGACAAAAGGGCTCATCAACCATGCCTCATAAGAAAAACCCTATTTCTGGGGAAAACCTAACCGGTATGGCAAGAATGCTAAGAAGCCACGTGAGTATTGCTATGGAGAATATTCTTCTATGGCATGAAAGAGATATTTCTCATTCAAGTACAGAGAGAATGTATCTTCCTGATGCTTTTGGTATTCTTTACTATGCAACCACAAGATTAAACTCAACTATGAAAAACCTTGTTTTCCATGAAGAAAAAATTGAGTCAAAAGTAGAAAGATCTTTCACTTATCTTTCAAGCTACTATCTTCATCAGCTTATTCTAAACTCTGATTACACAAGAGAAGAGCTTTATGAGCTCGTTCAAAAGGCGTCTTTTGAGGGGCATCAGTCCAATTCCAAGCAGATTTTCTTTGATACATTAAAATCTCTTGCTCAAGATAAAGGCATCAAAGTAAGCCTTCAGGCACCCGATGAAAAAGGTCTCAGAGAAATTTATCTTAAGAATATCGACTCTGTATTTAACAGAGTGATGGAAGACTATCCTCTTCCTTAACTCGCCTTTTTAAGACTTTGATCTCGGATATCACTAATTATATCTCGGATCTCAGGAAGTATGTCATGGAGTTGTTGCTCGATAGTGACACCTCCATGGAGACTATACCAAATTCGCTCTGTCGTATTCACCATATTCTTCACAATTAAATTTCGAACCCCTTTTACAGGAAAAAGCGTATTTAATAGTGTCATTGCAAGTGAACAAATAATACCAATAATTGAAGTCGACATCGAAAGAGTTACTTTAGTAACAAATTGAGAAAGAACATCACTTGATCCAGTCATATTTTCAAAATCTAATCCTGCAATTTCTGGAAGAGCAAGTGAGATCCCAATAAAGGTTCCGAGAATACCTAAAATAACAAAAATCCCAGGAAGAATATCAATAAATCGTGATAATCCTTCAATGGGTACGACTCCAAAGAGTTTTACCCAGTTTTTATCTCTCTCTAAAATTCGATTAGCGAGGTCATTATAATTAGGAGGAAAATTAGATTCAAAAACACTTTTTTCATTTAAAACATTACTAATAATACTATGTTTACTCTCATATTCACTAAGAGACATTTTCTTTGTCCCATCAGAGAAGCTAAGGTTTTTCTCTTTTCTTCTAAATCTAAGACTTCGATGAGGTAGTTCGTTGGCCACTTGCCCCAGAAGATTTGAGAGATACTCTCCTTTTGAAATATCTGTTTTACTGGCATCAAAATTAATCAATACCTTCCCGACTTCCTTAAAAAAGGTGCTGTAATAGATAAAATCATAGTTTCTCGATTTATAAGTGAGCCACCTAAAAATGAGGGAAAAGCCCAAAAGAGAAAACATAAACCAAATAATGTTATCTCCTAAAAAGGTTAGAAATTGCATTAACACGACTTATCTCCTATTTAAAGTAGGCCTCAATAAGGGCCGCTTTATCATCTTTTATATTAAACTTGATCTCCACTCTTCTTGAGGCCTTACAATTAAAAGGACCACATCCTTTCGTTTGCTTTAGCTTTATAGAGCTGGGTATACGTTTAGGGACTTTAGTCCCATATTTTTTTCCTAATAATTTAAGATTGGAATTGAGATAGATAGGAGTGGAATAACCAAGACCTCTTGTGATCATTTTTTTACCTAGTATTTCTTTATGCCCAAAATCTCCAATTCCTTTACTTAAAATAAAACTTTTAATATTTTTTGCTCTTTTTGAACTCAGTCTTAAATTAAACTTATAGGCAAAACTGTGATGATCAGAAGGAGAGACAAATCTCTCATTAAAAACAGGACTGGCATGACCTATAATCTCAACACTTTTAATGGCCTCAGATAATTTCCTAGAATCAAAAAGACCTTCCGTATAGACAGGAATGACCTCTTTTAGCTTATTTTTTACGCTCTCTGAAAGCTCAGCGCTTCCATGAGGGAACAGAAAGCTTTCATCCATAACTAAAGTAATGGTACCTGATTTCGAGTCTGTCTTGATCTTAAAACCCTTCTCTTTAAAACGCTCCTTTATATTTCCAGCGATTTGATGAGTAATCTTTCCTTTAAGATCATTAACATCTATATCCCCTTTCGCAAGTAGACTTTCAAGATATCGATTCTTCTCTACAAGTCCTTTTTGTTGAGCAAGACATCTCTCTCTCATCTGCCCTTTATCTTTTTCACAAGAGGAAAGTCCATTTTGTAATTCTTTTTGATTTTTTAAATAACCAGCAAGCTTTTGTTGAAGAGACTTATTTTCATCCATGAGTCTATTTTTTTCACTCATAAGTTCTGAGTTATCATTACTAATCGTTCTTTTAACTCTTGAATTTTCTGCTAGCTTTTGTTGAAGTCCCTGTTTTTGAAAATTCAAATCATCCACTTTTCGAAGAGTGTTATTCATACTGGATTCTAACCCCGCAATTGTTTTTACAAGTTGTTGATTTTTGGATTTACTCTCTTCCAATTCTTTATTTAAAGATGAATTCTGTTGCGTTACTTTTTGAGTATTAAATTTCTCTTGAGTGAGATTATCTTGGAGTTTAGCGTTACTTTTAGATAAAGCAGTATTTTCTGCAATTATATTCTTAAGGTCCTCTTGGAGTTTTTGGTTTTGACCAGCAATGCTTTGGTTTTTTGCTTCAAGGCTTTTAATTTTCTCTTGAAGTCCGTTATTTGAGCTCGCAAGCCTTTGGTTATCCTCTTTAAAACTATTGAGTTCCGTATTGACCTTTTTTAGGCTTTGGCCTAGTTCTTTGACTTCGGATTGTAACTTCTCATTCATGGCGGTAAGTCCTTTAACTTCTAGCTGAAACGCTTGCTTGGAGTTTTGGACTTCTTTAAGTTCTTTTTGGAGATCATCTGTATTTAATTTACTCTTTGCCAGATTTTCCGTAAGGTTAAGGTTCTTCATATTCAAATCTTGTTGGAGTAACTCCAACTCACTATTCTTTTTATAGAAGGCTTCCAGTTTTTTCTGACTTTCTTCAAATTGATCCTGAAGATTTTCATTTCTCTTTTTAATTAGAAGCTTTTCTTTAACAAGCTCTGCAATCTGTTGACCGACAGATTGATTGTCTTTTCTTAAGATCTCTTCAGACTCTTTTAAAACCTGATTTTCTTTTCTTATTTCTTCAAGACTTTTAGTCTTTTGACTGATATCCGCAAGAAGTGTCTTATTTTTGATAACTATAGATCGAATCTCTAGATCTTTTCTCTTATTTTCTTTTTTAAGATCTTCTAAACTCTTAGCGATCTTTTGATACCTTTTTACTTGTTTGTTTTTTGAGCTTTCAAGCTCTTCAATGGCCGCGATCTTTTCTTGAATAGTATTTTCAGCGAGTTTTAAGGCACCTGATATTCTCAAAACGGATTGGGTTTTTTCCTGATATTTCTTATTAAGGGCTTTAAGCTGTGTTGATTTTTCTTTGATATCTTCTTCTTGGGCCTCGACTTGGCCATTGATTTGTCCAATCTTCATTTGTAGTTTATTAATCTGTGCTTTGGCCTGCTCTACATTTTCTTGACTAAGATCTAGTTGATTTTTTCTTTGATCTAATTCTTTACGAATATTTGAAAGAAGCTTTTCTTTTTCTTTAATTTGCTTATTAGAGAGATCAATAACATAATTTCGATCTTTTAATTTTTTTTCAAGTCCCTTTACAGAACGTTCCATTTTTTCAATGAGTTTTTGATTATTTTCAACAAGATCATTTTTATTAATGAGTTCTCTTTCAAGCTCCTCAGCTTTAGTCTTCGATTCTACAAATCGGTTTTGAATTTTTTTTAATTCTTCTTGAGTATAACTGATTTCTTTTTTTAGACTGCTTACCTCTGTATTTTTTTCCCGAACTTCTTCTCGCAGTCCTTGCATGACTCCAAGAGTTTGCCCCTGCTCTTTTAAGACTGTTTTAATAAATTGATTTTGTTTTTTTATTTTTGAAGAAAGGGCGTTAAGTTCTAGAACCTTATCCGAGATAACTTGATCATGTTCTTCAAATTCTCTTACAGCGGTTTGAAGCTTCTCTTCCTGAGTTTTCATTTTCTCGGCCAGAGATTTAGGTACTTTTCCTTCTAATCTTTCTTTGATTTCTTTTTTTGCCTGAACTTTTTCTAATTTATTAAGACCAGCTTGCAAAAGAGCAAATAAAAACATCGTTAAGAAAATAATTGATAGACTTGTGAATAAGTCACTATAGGAGACCCAGGTATCACCACTGTCTTTTGGCGAGTTATCCTCGTCATTATGCCCTTTTTTCATAAAGGGCTTATCGTTATTTTACCCGACTAACTTTATCAAATTAAAGATAAAAGCTGGTCATCCTTTTTTTGTTTAATAAAATTAACAATTTCTTTTACGTTTTGAGAGTCTTCTTTGGGTAGAACCATAACGACATCATCATTCACGACAATAATTAAATCATTTATATTGACCAGAGAAACGAATTTATTTGGAGCGTAGACAATATTACCTTTTGCGTTGGAAACATAATGAGATTTCTGTTTGATGAGAGTATTTTGATCTGTTTGTTCCATGACCGATTCCATAGCATCCCATGAACCAAGATCATTCCAATCAAATTCTGCTTCTAGGACCTGAACTCGTTTAGATTTTTCCATCACGGCGTAATCAATGGAAAGCTCGGCCATTTTAAGATAAACTTCAGATGTTTTCTCTTCTGAAAAGAGAGCTTTTTCAAGCTCCTCTTTATGAGCAAAAAGCTCTGGACTACAGGTTTCAAATTCCTCAAGAAGAACTTGAATGGGGGCCATAAACATACCTGCATTCCAATAGAATTCACCAGAGGACACATAAGCTTTTGCCGTTTCAAAATCTGGTTTTTCTTTAAACTCCTTAACATCAAATCCATTCCCTTGGGCCTGACCTCTTCTGATGTATCCATAGCCCGTATGAGGGAAATGAGGTCTAATACCGATGGTGACAATTGTTTGATTTTCAGAGGCTAGATCGAGCCCTTTTTGAATACTATCTTGAAAGCCTTTTTCATTTAAAATAACATGATCACTTGGAACAATGGCCACCAGATCTGTTGGGTTGGCCCCATTTTTTAGCAGTGAAAGTAGACTTAAAAGAATACATGGCCCTGTATTTCTTCCAGCAGGTTCAAAGATAACTCCTTGTTCACCAATAAGGCCTATAGAAGAACTATAGACAAGATCCTTTTGTTCTTTAACCGTAACAATAAAGCGCTCGTTTGGATTCACAAGCCCATCAAATCGATGAAGAGTTTTTGAAAGAAGGGAGTCATTACCACCAAGGAGGGATAAATATTGTTTAGGCTTTCTTGAGGTTGATTCAGGCCAAAATCTGGTTCCTTTTCCTCCGGCCATCACTAAGCAATAACTTTTATTCATAAATAGGTTCCCCTTTTCTTTATGTTTTCTAGAATATCTATTTAGCCTCGTAAAGCAAACGTTTACCTTATGATTTTACTTGGTCTTCCGATAAGTTCTGCGACATGACAAAGAATAGAATATTACTGATTGACGACAGTATGGACTGTATTGAGGTTACTTCGTTATACCTCGAGTCAGAACTTGATTGTGAAATCGTTACAGAAAGTAGCGGAAATGCTGCCATTGATCTTCTGCAAAAAGACCATGATTTCACCATTATCTTTTGTGACCATCACATGGAAGATGGTAATGGTCTCGATGTTTTAAAATATCATAAATCCAAAGGACTCAAAGTCCCCATTTATCTCGTAACGGGAGAATATGACTTACCAATAAATGAAGATGGAAATTTATTTGAAATCAATCTCAACAATGATCTCTATGGACTGATTCGTAAGCCATTTTCTAAACAAGACTTATTTAACGCCCTTGGAGAAATTAAAATTTATGTTTTTGAAAAACCATATAAAAAAATCAATATCCATCGATTCAAAAAATACTTCTGCGATTTAATCGATGTTTATATTCAATTAAGCGAAGACAAATTCGTTAAAATTGTTGAAAAGAATACAGAAGAAGGCGAAAGCATCATTGAGAAGTACATTCAAAAAGGTATCAGAGATATATTTGTTACTCATAATGACTTTATTGAATTTACTTCCTCCGTCAAAACTAATCTCATAAAAAAGATTGAAACAAGTGAAGGAGAAATGGATCTTGCTCTTGATGCTGTTGAGCTTCTTCACGAAAGCATTCGTTTTATTGATCAGAAAGAGGAGTCTAAGGAGATTCTTAATATTGCTGTAAAAGAACTCCTCAAGGTCACTGATAAGAAAAGTAAAATTGGAAAGCTCATATCAGAAGTCATGTCAGAAAAAAATTTCGTCTATGAGCTCGCTATCCTTACCAATTGTATTGCTAACAGAGTCCTTAAGGAAACGGATTGGAATTCAAAGGCGATTGAGCTTAAGATTTCCTATGCCTCCATTTTAATGGATGCCACATTAGAAGATCCTCAATCGGCAAGCTATCTTACACGGTCTGAGGTGAAAGCAGCTCATGGCGTGAAAAAAAATGAGGTTTTTGATCATCCAAAAATGGGATATGATCTCGTAAAAAGCCTTATTGAGGGTCACCCAGAATGTGCGGAACTCATTAGTCATCACCATGCAATTCCTGAAGATGGTTTTCCTGATTCTATAGATCATTCCAATCTCAATCTTCTTTCTTGTCTCTTTCTGACTAGTCACTTTATGGCCCAAAAAATCATGAGACTAAAAAATGTGAATCAAAATCAATTTAAAGCGATTGTTTTTGAAATTGAGCAAAAATTCACGAAAGGGAACTTTAAAAAGATTGTGCCTATTTTTAGAAAGGTATTTTTCTAGTCAAATTTTACGAGAACGTAATCCTGACCCTCAAATAGAGTTTTTTCTTGTAGAATATAGTTTTTAGCCTCAATGGAGTTATTGAATACGCCAAGGCTTACTCTGTACCAAGTTCCACGAGATGGAAGATCCACTTCATTGATAATTGGATTGTATCCTCTTACTCGAAACCCATCTGCAAATTTTTGAGCATCTTCTAATCTCTCATAAGATCCTAATTGAATCGTAAATTTACCTGAATAGGGATTATTTGGAGCAGCAGGAGCAGCGATATTGGCCTGAGGCACTTCTTCCTTCACTTCTTCTTTAGCATCCTCTTTTTTATCAAGCTTAGAAACTTCTTCTTCTAACATCTTATAAGTTTCATTATATACTTTTTCTGTTTTCTCTCCCTCTTCAACTGGGACTTCCTCTTCTTTAGAGAGTTCTAAGCTTTGTTCTTCAATATTACTGTAAAGCTTAACGGTTTCAACATCTTGATTGGTATATCCAGCAGACTCGAAGGATATAGATTTTCCAATTTTGACTCCAAAAACGAATGCGACAATCGCAATGAGAATCATGAAAAGAAAAATCAGCGCAACTTCTTTTTTAGAGAAAATGAATAAGTTCGTTTTATCTTCCATATATTAATCATAATCGCCATTACAATTTCGTGCAATCCATCAAAATAAAAATTAAACATTGGTCTACTTCTCATACTTCTTTGATCAAGCTTTTGATTTAAGGCCTTGATATCGTAGAGACTCTAAATGGCATTAGGATTGCTTCTAGACCAATACCTACTTAGTTTTGGAGAACAATATATGAAAAGAAAGCAATCATCAATTAAATCTGAGTCCGGCCAGGGTGTGATGGAGTACATACTCCTTTCCAGCTTAATAGGAATTTTTTGCCTATTGGCCCTACGTAATTATGGTCATGCCATACGAAAACAAATTAATTATTTCAAAAAAGAAATAAACTCTCTGCCCCACCGATAAAATGTATTTTAGTATCATCGGATGGCTTTTAATCCTTACCCTTTATCTTAATTTTTTTACCACCTCTCTCCACAAACTTTGCCTCAAAAAGGGGCTAAGGCAAATCACAATTACAGCCACTCAAAATACTCATAGCAGAAAAGCTATTTTATATCGATGTCGAGGTATTTCTATTCGTGGCAATTCTATCAAAGGATTGCCTTCTTTTAAGAATCTATCTTTAGGACATTATGAATAATCATGGTTTCTCTCTATTTAGCATCATGCTCATAAATAGCCTAGCTTCTCTTCTTTTATGGCAGCATCTTCAATATCTTAGAAGCAAAGATCATATAAAGGATCGAACTGAAATTTATCTCTGTTTTAAATCCAACCATAAAATCAATTTGAACTATATAAAGAAAATGAAGCTTTTTAATCATAAAATTTCACTTTTAAATAAGGCGATTCTTATTCCCCATCTTAAAGTAGCCTCTCTGAAGCTCAAAAAAGCCCTTCAAGTCACCCAGGATCTTCAACATGTTTCATATCTAAAAAATCTTTTCTTTCAAAAGCATTGTTATTTAACTCATAAAGCTCTTGTTTTAAAAAATAAACCCTATAAAAGCTCTTTTGAAAAATTGGAGCGTAGTTTAGGTGGTTTGGCCAAATTTGAGAAAAGAATTTGGCAAATGAGTCTGCGGAGTAAAAAAGGAATCCTATTAAGAGTGCAATACGATCTCAAACTAGGAAAAACAGTCAAAACAGAGGAAGTTCGGAGTGGGAGTTTATCTTTCTTCTCACTTTAATGACCTTTCTCATTATTTCATCTTTAGGATTTGAAAAGTTTTATGAAAAAAGTCTTACCCGTATTATTAAAGAGTTTAAATACAACTGGGATCAAATTTAGAATTTTTGTTGCTATTCTCATTAGTAATACGGTTTTACTTCTTGGTCTGGGACTCTCTAAGGGACAAACTGAACCAGCTTCATCCCCTCTACCTGAACCTCAAGATGGATTTATTCGCTATCATCTCCCTTTAAAATTATTACTGAAGCCAAAACAAGGACAAATCGAAATCCCTATCTTACTGAGTAATACCGAGGGGAAAATATTAAGTCGAAACTCCGTGCTCTATTTTCGCCCTATATGGGATGACAATGAAAATAGTGAGCTTTATCCCGTCGATCTACCGAGTGAGGACGGTCTTAAAATCCTAAAAACCTCTTCACAAATTTTTATTGCTCACCCTTCTGGCCTATCTCAATCTCCAAAAAAGAAAACCTCTTATGAAATTATTTTTTAGCTTGATCTTTTTTTGGAGCTCTCTGCTTAATTCACGAGAGTATTTTGTTATTACTCATTTTAAAGAAGATGAGACGTCTCAAATGGTACAGAGATTACTTCAAGAGAAGTATTTTATTCCTGCAGATATGATTCAGATAAAAAGCAAAAAAGGTTGTAAACCCGAACATGAGGTCATTGCTCAGGTGTGTGTGAATACTGGGGAAAGACTTACATTCCCCATCCTCAGAACAGATTTATTGAAAAAGTTGAGAGTATTATGGAAGAATTAAGTTATTTCTTATCTTCGTGGATTGGAAACTTAGGAGTTGTTCCCTTGTTTCTATCTTTGGCCTTTCTTTTTTGGCCAGCTTTGACTCTTTTGTTCTTTCTTCTATTCTCTGTAACGGCCGTTCTAGAAACCATTTTGTATCTCCTGCAGACAAGATTAATTCAGAGTGGTTTTCTACCCTCGGTGAAACCTTATGTCAAAGCCGGAGGGGCTATCCTAGTGATTTTTTTCAGCTTTCCTTCTACAGGCCTTGCTAACCTATTGATATCAAAAGGCGAGCATGAAGAGCTCAAGACCCCCCAATTGACTAAATTCACTCTTGGAAACAAAGAAGTGCTCTCTGCCAAATATCTACCTGAAAAGGAAATAATCCTGATTAAGGGCAAAAGGCTGGGTTATAGCGAGATGCGCTATTGGAATAAAAAAGGAGAGGTCCATCGCTTTGGGGTCTATGTCCTTTCTAAAAAAGAGCAACTAAAACTTACTCATATTGCCGACTCATTGAGAAATCTAGGGCTAGAAGTGAGTTTTAAGGGCCCTTTGGTTCATGCCACAGGCACGCTTGAAACGGCCTCAAGCTATAAAATCCTTAAAGAAATATGGCAAGCCTATCATTCTAAAGTCGTTCTCCAGATAAATCTATCCTCTGTCCTTCATCGAGAGTTTCTAATAGAGCTCTACCGCTCCTTTTGGGATGAATATATAGAGGATGTTCACTGCCAAAGAGAATATGTAAGCTTTCAGTGTAGTTACGGACAGGGACAAAGCTTATCAGAAGGTACCGTTCATAAACTCAAAAAGAAATTTATCCTCGATATTCTTGCCTCTAAGAATTTTAACTCTGAACAAAATTATGAGCTTCATATCAAGCTTTATCAGCTTGAAAATATTTTTGGAGAGAATATTGATTTAGGTCTTTCTCAAATTGAAGCTGGACTTCACTCTTTTTACAATAGAGATTTTAATAGTATTTTAGAAAAGAATAAGATTTTTCTCAGTCAAAGAAAGCTCGATCTCTCCATTCTTGTCGATCACAAAATGATTCTTCAGCTTGACCGAAAAGGCACGATTCGTATGGGAACAGAATCCTCTTATAATAGTGAGACTAAGGAAAAAATTACTCTTGGCTGGAAATTTAGCGGTCTTAAAATTGAGATGCTTCTTAAGAAAAAGGGGAATTATTACAATCTAAAATATAAGACCTCATTAACTGGTCCTCATAATTCAAAAGGCTCTATCTCAGGAAGCCATAGCTCCTCTCAACTCTCTTTAAAAGAACATCAGGTATATCAGCTTTTTGAATTAGGAATCAATTCAAATGACCTCTCCGAGAATTCTTTTCCACTTCTTGGTCAAATCCCTCTCCTTGGGATTCTTTTTAAAGGGAAGTATGAGGGAAGTGGCCATAAAAAAGTTGTGGCACTCATAAAAGTCTCTAAAAAGGAGTAGTGATTGATTTCCCTTTTGCCGATCTATGATTTAATTTCTCGCTCGGAAACGGAGTTTCCTGATTCTTTAGTGGAAAAATGTCCAGAGCTAACAGAGCTGTGTGAAAATATCTTTAGACTTTATTTTCTTAAAGAGGTTATGGAAAAGGAGCCAGATTGGAGTGAAGTTCTCATTTATAATGAGTACCAGCTTCAAGTAGAGAGTAAGCTTCATTTTAAAAATTATAATTTACATAATATGAATGGAGAAGTCTTTCAATTAAGCCTTGAAGTTCTCGCTATTAAAAATAATATTTTCTGGAATACCTCAAATCCTTTTGTGAGTTTTCATACGAAACTTTTTGGTTATGATATTCGTTGTACCCTTATTCATGGGGATCTTAATTCCAATGATAAAGCGCGATGTTTTTTAAGAAGAATTCGCACTCAGCACTTTTCGTTAGAACAATTTAATCAAAATTTAAACGTCAAAAAATTACTTGAATCCTTTATGATGGAAAAGAAAAATATACTCATTTGTGGAAAAACAGGCTCAGGTAAAACCGCCCTTCTTAGCTCTCTTCTTGGAAGTATCGAAGAAGATGAACATATTTTAAGCATCGAAGACACCAAAGAAATTATGACGACAAGATCTTCTCATACATCTCTTGTGTCCAATGAGGACAATGAAAGAACCTCCATGCATAGGCTTTTAAGCTATGCCTTAAGGCTTAGACCCTCTCGAATTATCGTGGGAGAAATTCGATCCATTGAGGCCATCACTTATCTGATGGCAATGAATACCGGTCATAAAGGTATTCTTTCCTCCATTCATGCCAACTCTGCGGTTGATGGAATTACTCGACTCGCTCTTTTAGTTGGTCTTTATTCTAATCTTCAAAATATTTCTTTTGAAATTCTTCATCAAATGATTTGTAAAAATATCGATTGTGTCCTCTACCTTGAAAAAAGGGAAATAAAAGAAATTATCGAGGTCCGCGGCAGTGATGGAAAGAATACTTTTTATGAGAGATTATTTTCTAAAGAAGAAATTCTCTAGATCCTCGAAAAATTCTGGATAGTTAATTTGTGGGCCAACAAGTCGAATAAGCTTACTGCTTTCTTCAATAACTTCAAGAGTCTTGGCCTTCTCTTCACAGCCTTGTATGAACTTTTCAAGGGACGATTTGAGATCGTGAAGCTGATCACCAATAAGATTAATCATCTGACGATTTAAAAAGACTTCTGGTTTTGCAAATTCTTTAAGCTTTTCAGTGACAGCATCAAGCTCTTTTCCACCCTCTAAAAGGATATCTTCCGCACTATAAAAAAGAGGATAAACATTAAGCTGCTCGAAAAGAATTTTCATATTCGTGAGAGCATGTTCTTTACTACATTTGTCCTGATCAAGGGTTAATTTAATATGACCAACCATTTCTCTGACGCTAATTCCTAAGCGATCACTCTTTTCATGATCTTCTTTAGAGATGATGGTTCCACCTTTTTCAGGAGAGGACGTCTTTCCAACAAAGACCATTGTTCTTTCTTGGTTGAGTGGCTCCATCGTTCTTTTAAAGAGAACTTTCATTCCGGACTTTGCTAGATGATCGGCTTGATGAAAGCT
The DNA here is from genome assembly GCA_965365285.1 of uncultured bacterium. Classification (GTDB taxonomy): domain Bacteria; phylum Bdellovibrionota; class Bacteriovoracia; order Bacteriovoracales; family Bacteriovoracaceae; genus JAURDE01. The sequence continues at coordinate 11,877 of CBDUBC010000018.1, read as the reverse complement.
TAGACAATGAAGTCTTTTAGCATTTTGAAAACGATTAGGATCAAGATTATAAACTCCATCCACATCCGTCCATATTTCGAGAAGAGAAGCTTCGAGAGCCCCAGTAAAAAGAGAAGCCGAATAATCAGAACCTTCTCGTCCGAGGGTTGTAATCCGCCCTTCTGAATCCATTCCAAGAAAGCCTTGAGTGATCGTGAGTTTATTTGCTTGAGGTTTAATATTTTCCTTAATCAGTTGAAAGCTTTGATCAATATTTGGAATGGCCTCTCCAAAAGAAGAGTCTGTTTTAATGAAGTCATAAGAATAGGCAAATTCAATATCTCGATCACAAAGAACCTGTTGGGCCTTTCGATAAAAGAGAAAAGAAGACATTTGCTCGCCAAGAGAAAGAAATTCATCTTTTGCCCAAATTTGAGTTGTATCCTTTAATAGCTCCTTTCCTCGACTTTCCATTCGATCCAAGTAAACCATTGCATAAGGATAGACTTCAAGCTCTCGCGCCATTTGACGGTGCTGATCCACAAGCTCTTTAAAAGGGCCCTGTTTTTCCGTAGCACACCAGATGGTATCCAATTGATTCGTTGTCTTTCCGCTTGCTGAAACAACAGCAAGGCATCTTTCAGGTTTTTCCTGAAGAATCTTAAGACAATGAAGAAGAGAGCTGGCGTCTTTTACACTACTCCCACCAAATTTGGTTATGATCACGTTTAGTCTCTCTTAAGTTTTTTGTATCCAATTCGAGATGGAGTAAGCGCCTTATCTCCAAGTCTCTTTTTCTTATCCTCTTCGTATTCGGAGAAGTTTCCATCAAACCATACCACTTCTGAGTTCCCTTCAAAAGCGAGGATATGAGTAGCAATTCTATCAAGAAAATAACGATCGTGGGAGATGACTACAGCACAACCGGCATAATCGATCAGAGCAGCTTCAAGAGCTCTAAGAGTATTTACGTCCAAATCGTTCGTTGGCTCATCCAGAAGAAGAACGTTTCCTTCCTCTCGAAGCATTTTAGCGAGGAAAACTCGATTTCTTTCACCACCGGAAAGTTCGGTCGTTTTTTTCTGTTGATCATCACCAGTAAAGTTAAATTTAGCGATATATGCTCTCGTGTTGATATCTCGATCCCCAATTTTAATGAATTCAGTCCCACCACTAATGGCCTGATAAACTGTTTCATCTGGATTAAGTTCTCTATTTTGATCCACGTAAGAAAGCTTTACGGTTTCTCCCACAACGAAATTACCCGCATCTGGCTTTTCTTGTTCTGTGATCATTCTAAAAAGAGTAGTCTTACCAGCACCGTTTGGACCGATTACCCCAACGATTCCCCCAGGTGGAAGTTTAAAACTGAGATTGTCGTAGAGAAGCTTATCTCCAAAGCCTTTTTGGATATTCTGAGCCTCAATAACCACATCCCCTAATCTTGGTCCTGGTGGAATAAAGAGTTCATTAGTCTCGTTATATTTTTCTTTTTGATTTTTTAGCCTTTCTTCATATTCTCTAATTCTCGCCTTAGATTTTGCTCTTCTTGCCTTGGGGGGTGCTTTGATCCATTCAAGCTCCTCTTTCATTGCCTTTTGTCTTTTGGACTCTGACTTTTCTTCTTGTTCAAGTCTTTGAGATTTTTGCTCAAGCCAAGAAGTATAGTTTCCTTCAAAGGGGATCCCTTCTCCCCTATCGAGTTCTAGAATCCATCCGGCAACATTATCAAGGAAGTATCGATCGTGGGTTACCGCAATGACGGTCCCCTTATAATTTTGAAGATGCCGCTCAAGCCACCAAACTGTTTCCGCATCAAGGTGGTTAGTCGGCTCATCAAGAAGAAGAACATCGGGCTCTTGTAGAAGAAGTCTACAAAGGGCCACCCTTCTTTTCTCACCACCTGAGAGAACTCCTACTTTTTGATCCGCTGGAGGACATCGAAGGGCTTCCATAGCGAGATCAAGTCGACTATCAAGATCCCAAGCATTAGAGGCATCTAGTTGATCTTGGAGTTTTGCTTGTTTAGCGAGAAGTTTATCAAAGTCTGCGTTTGGATCTTCAAAACCTGCGTTGACTTCATCCCACTCTTTAAGAAGTCGAACCGTTTCTGCGGCCCCTTCTTCTACGATTTCTTTTACTGTTTTTTCTGGATCTAGTTTTGGCTCTTGCTCAAGAATACCAATCGTATAGCCTTTTGAAAGAACCGCTTCACCGAGATGATCATCATCGATTCCTGCGAGAATTCTAAGAAGAGTCGACTTACCAGCACCATTGAGACCTAAAACTCCAATTTTAGCGCCGTAGTAATAACCAAGAGTAATATTTTTTAAAACGTATTTTTGTCCATAAACCTTAGAAACGCGGTTCATAGAGTAGATAATTTGTTTGTCGTTCAGTGCCATTTTTCTATCCTTTATATCAGCGAATTCATCAAATATGCTAAGTAGCAAAAATACGAAGAAAGAAAGAAGAAAACAAGAGTAAACAGCCTTAACAGGGCCATAAATTGTAAGAATTGCTCGAATGTTAAGTAAAGAGCGGCCCAAATTTGATCGATCAATTCCTGAATATCTTCTTCAATTCTTTGTCCATGTTTTTGCCAACGATTAAGCATGGAATCAAGCTCTGATTTAAGCTCTTTTTCAAAAGGGACCTTAGTGATTTGGCTCATCTCCAATACTTTTTGATAAGGCAGCCCACTTTGATATAGACAGAGGAATTGGGTTGATTGATAGAGCATCGCATTATAGCTTTTAAACAACCTGTGATCTACAACCTTACTCAGCCAGCGATAGAGTAAAAGCCCCATGGTTTGAAGCACAACAATTATGATGATCAGGCCTGTTGGCGGCTTCCATGCAAGGGAATAAGAGCTTAGGATCACCATTATCCAAACAAGAAGCCCCATCACAAAGAACTGAAGAAAGGCCGTTCGATTAATACTGAGGTATTTCAAATGAAAATTTCTCTGCTTCATTAAGGCCTTTCTGAGATCACCAAAGCTATTTTCTGGGGATTTTCCATAAGTTCTTTGAAGGTTTAAAAGTCTATTCATGAGATCGGTATAGAACCTATACTTTGGAAGGGATTTTAAATGCTTTAAAGAGAGATCAAAAGGATAATGGCATTTCCACCAGCGAAGATAACTTAAGTGAGCATCAATAAGCGGAGTTTCAGATGTTTGAAAAAAGGCGCGATAAAGCTCTGTGCCCCAAAATCCAAGGAACAAAACAAGAAAATAATATGCCAAAGTTTTCATCATATGGCATTATGTATGCAACTTAAGGACCAAGATGGAACCACAAGACCTCGAACAAAAGGCAAAAAAACTCTCTGAGTTATGCCAAATGATCAATCCCTATGAAAAGCTTAGTCGAAAGACCAGGGATGAGCTTTTTAGCTTAGGTATTGTCAATTTCGAGGATCCCTTTGCCATCACCAACGAACTCCTCATCCTCCTCGAAGAAGTGGACGAAAAGATTAAAAAGATCAGACAGTGATTCCTTCCGTTAAGCTTCATCCCTTTTCCATTAAGCATCTTAAAAAGGGTCATCCTTGGGTGATTAAAGACCAATACACAGCTCGCTTTCCTGAGGATCAAATCCTTTTAAAGGGTCTTGATGATAAAAAAAAGGCATTCTGTACTCTTTTGCATGACCCTGCTCATCCTGAAGTAAAGGCAAGACTATGGAGTTTACAAGGAAAGGGTCTTGAAGAGCTAATCGGCCGAATCGAGGCGGCCATTCAAAAAAGATTTGATCTCAAAATTAGGGAGGAGAGAAATTGTTTCTTCCTTCTTTTTGGTGAAGCTGATAAGCTCCCTGGTTTGTTTGCTATTCTTTTTAATGATGTCATCGTTCTGCAATATTATAGCTTTACTTGGAAAGGCCTAGAAAAAAAGCTGGTTAAGGCAATAGAGACCAGTTTTAAAAAGATTTTTGGTTCATCCCCTACCCTTATGATTCAGGAGAGAAATAAGAAGCAGAGAGTCTCTTTTCGGCATCTTAAGGGAAAAGTGGTCGAAGAGACTATTGTAACCGAATTTGGAATCCAGTATAAAATTAAACTCTCTCAAAATTATGATTTAGGTCTCTACCCTGATATGGCGGCGATTCGAAAAAGAGTCTTTTCTAAAAAGACTTACCCCAGAGTTCTTAATCTCTTTAGCTACACCGGGGCCTACTCTCTCATGGCGCTAGCTCGAGGGAGTGAACATGTCTGCTCAGTCGACTCTGCTGGTATGGCGCATGATTGGCTTTCGGAAAATCTTGAGCTCAATAATCTTTCTGGTGAGTCAGTTCTGATGAAAAGAAGTGTTCAAAAAGCTCTAGAGGCGCTTAAAAGAGAGGAGAAGTATGATCTGATCATTTGTGATCCTCCTTCTTTTTCAACGGATGGAAAGAAATCCACTCCGGCCCTTAAAAGTTATGAAACTCTTCTTCCGCTTATGACTGAGCTTTTAGGAGAAAAGGGAGAGCTCATTGTTTTTCTTAATACACATAAGGTGAACTGGAAGAAGTTTGAAGATAAAGTTCGCCCACTTCTCAGAGGACTAAAAATAAAAGAAAAACTCAATCTTAGTGAAGACTGTCCAAGGCTAAAGGGATTTCCAGAGGGAGATTATTTAAAGGGTCTTTGGTTATACAAGAGCTAAGAGTTTTTTTCTAATTTGAAGAAATTTTTCCTGATTCTCAAGAACTTTAGCCTCGGGCTCTCGATCTATCTTTTTTAGAATTTTAAGGCCTTTTTCTAGACCTAAAAGAATTTTTTCAACTTGGGCAAGATAATCTTCCACCTCTTCAACGGAAAGATTACCTATAGCGAGCTTTTGTTCGTAAAATGCAGGATCTTTTTCTTCACTCATGAAGTCTTACTTAACGATTCGATCTCGCCACTTTCGTACTTCTGGATCAAGATAATCAATTTTCATCTGACCTAGAGTGTAAGAGGCGTACTCATAATCTGTAGTGTGAGTAAGACATTGAGTAGGACAAACCGTTGTACAAAGACCACAGTAACAGCAAAGGGCCGTATCGATGGTGTATTGAGTGAGGTCAAGACGGATTGGAGTTCCATCTTTTGTTTTAATTTTTGGAGCTTCTTTATCTCTTTTGTTAGCAGCGATATAGATGCAATCTACTGGACAAGCTGTGGCACATTGTAGACAAGCTATACAGTTTTCAGCATCGTTAAAAAGTCTTGATCGAGAATTATCTGGAAGAACTTCTCTGACCTCTGGATATTCAATCGAAACCGCTGGTTCAGAGTAAATATACTTAGAGGTAATTCTCATACCAGTTAAAAGAGTTCGAATGGCCGTCCAAATATTAGAAAAATATTTTGTAAACGTGAGCTCGTTATGATCTTCGTGGGTTACAACTTCATGATCTGCTTGCATTTTATTTATCTCCAAAAATTATCGATCCACTTCACCGAGAACAATATCAATTGATCCAATGGTAGCAACAAGGTCGGCAATCATCTGACCTGGGGCAACCTCTGGAAGCATGCTCACGTGAGTGAAACAAGAAGATTTAACTTTAAGCCTATAAGGAGTCTTACCTCCATCAGAAATCAGATGGAAACCTAGCTCACCTCTTGGGCACTCTGTTCTCATATAGATTTCTCCAGCAGGAACTTTGATGATCTTAGGGACTTTCCCCATCACTGGACCATCTTCTATACCCTCTAGACATTGCTTAATGATTTTTAGGGACTCTTTCATTTCGTTCATACGAACGTAATATCGATCCCAACAGTCACCTAAAGTTCCTTGCTCACCTTTTCCTACGATGACATCAAAATCAAATTTATCGTAGATAGAGTATGGTCTTTTCTTTCTTAAGTCCCAATCAACCCCAGCTCCTCTCAGAACTGTCCCTGTGGCACCATATTGGTAACACATTTCTGCATCCATCACCCCTACATTAGCGGTTCTTTCAACAAAGATTTTATTAAGACCAACGAGGTTATGATATTTATCAAGCTCTCCGTACATTCTATCGACGAAATCAGAGATTCTATGGAGTTGATCTGGAGTTACATCATTCCAAACTCCTCCAATCCAGAAGTAGTTATAAAGAAGTCTTGCACCTGAGATCTCTTCAAAGATTCTTAGAATGAATTCTCTTTCTTGGAAGGCATAAAGAAATGGTGTGAAGGCACCAAGGTCAATCGAGTAAACTCCAAAAAACATAAGGTGGGAAGCAAGTCTTTGAAGCTCACTGACCATAACTCGAATGTACTCAGCTCTCATTGGAACTTCGACTCCAAGCATTTTTTCAACTGCAATCGAATAACCAAGCTCCATATTCATGGCCGCGAGATAATCCATTCGATCAACAAATGGAATCACACCTCTATAATCTACGGCTTCTGCATGCTTTTCGAAGCATCGGTGTAGGTAACCAAGGTGTGGAGTTGCCTTAGCAACGATCTCAGAGTCTGTTTGAATCTCAACTCGAAGAACACCGTGGGTAGCAGGGTGCTGAGGTCCCATGTTAATCGTTAAAAGCTCAGTCTTTAGCCTTTCCGACTCAGGGTCTTTTGGGCTTTCAATATCTTCATTCACAGTAATTTGATGATCCACTCAAATTTCCTTTAGCTTATTTAATAACGACCATTGGTCATTGGTGCTTTGTTAGATACAGCAGTTGCAGCAGTTTTTGTTCCAAAGACCTGATCATCTAAGTTGAGCTTGTCTTCTGGATACACTTCCATCCCATTATATTCTTTAGCCGCTTCGTAATCTTTTCTAAGAGGGAAACCTTCCCAATCTTGCGGACAAAGAATTCTTCTATGATCTGGATGATCTTTAAATCGAACACCGACCATATCGAATGTTTCTCTTTCTAAAAAGTTTGCGGCCTTCCAAATAGAAACCACAGAATCCACTTCAGGATTTTCTCGAGGAAGTTTCACTTTAAGAATGAGTTCGTGATTATTGGTAAAATCAGCAAGGATGTAACTTACTTCAATTCGTGGATTCTCTTCGAGGTAATCTGTACCTGTAATAACTTGAAGAACATTAAATCCACCATCGTAAAGAGCTTGGCAGGCTTCTTTAAGTTTACCTGCTTCAACGGTAATACTTGAATCCCCTACTTCTGCCTTATGAACAGTAGCATTAGCTCCACTTGCTTTTGAGTTAATTAGTTCTGCCCATTGATCATGCATGCTTCACCCACTTATCTCTAAGAAGTCTTTCATTTGCAATTTTCTTTTGAAGAGTCATTAGACCTTCAATAAGAGCTTCAGGTCTTGGAGGACAACCAGGAACGTAAACGTCTACTGGTACAATCTCATCCACACCTTTGAGTACGTGATAACCATGTTGCCAGTAAGGGCCACCCTTGTTTGCACAAGAGCCCATGGAGATTACATATTTTGGTTCAGGCATTTGATCGTAAAGAAGTTTAATTCTCGAAGCCATCTTAAGAGTTACAGTCCCTGCCACGATCATTAAGTCTGCTCTTCTTGGAGTGGCCATAAAAGCACCACAACCAAAACGTTCAAGGTCATACTTGGAAGCACCAGTTGCCATCATTTCAATCGCACAACAAGCTAATCCAAAAGTCATAGGCCAAAGAGAGTTCTTTCGGCCCCAATTGAGGAAGTCATCCACTTTAGTAAGAAGGACGCCGTCTTGCATAACAAGCTCCTAAAGGTATAAAATAACACATGTTTCTACTACTCTATTTTTACCTTTCCCTAACTTCTAAGTCAACGAAGGTAATTGGAAAAAGCAGTGTCTATGGACATCTCTGAGAAAAGCTCTGTGTTAAGCTTTGTAGAGTTCGGTAGCCTGTCCCTCTGCGTGTAGAGGAAAGTTGCTCTTTAAGTAATTGAATTCTTCTTTTATCGTTGCGACAGACCTTTGACATGATGGTCTGATACTCTTTTATCGCTGCGATGGGATAAGGAAGACCATAGGCGGAGCTTATAAAAATGGGATCCTGGTTACTAATATAGTGGAACTCATTAGCAGAGACATTATTAGTAAAATCTCTAATATGACTTCCTACTTGATAGAATTTTTGAACCCCTAAATTTTTGGAAAACTGTTGAGTGTTTTCATTGAAGACTTTATAGCAGTTGGAGTTGGTTCTGAATCGCTTACCGAAAAGCTCTTTGAGAACTCTACACTCCACAAGGTAGGCATCTACTTCACCACCTTTTCCTTCAATGGTCGATTTCACAAAGTCTTCAAGATCAAAGTTAAGAGTATAGGGATTAAAAGGTTCTCTCTCGGTATAATGCGTTAACTCGTGCGCCATATCAAGAATTCCGTCATAGAGACTAAGATCTTTATCAATATAAACATGAGAACGAGTTTCATATAGGACGTGAGAAGGATTATCCGGACTAAACTTTCTAATTAGAGTTGTATCCGTAATAGAGCTATCTCCTACTCGTAAAATTTCAAGTAGAGTTCTCCCTTGAGTGTTTGCCTTTTCTTTGGCCGCCGTGATGATGGCCCGTCCTGTTGGAGATCGGTAAAGAATCTTAATCATATGCTTTAGATTTTCTTCTTCACTTTTAAAATATCGATTCCACTTTTTATTGATATCGAGTTTGGCCCCCTCTTCATGAAGAACTCTCTCCCTCATAAATGCATTGAGATTCAGAGGTAATAGACAAAGAATGATTTTTAAAATTAAGCTTTCTACTTTCATCAAATGAAGTTCGGCATATTTTAAGAATGTTCTTAAAAGTAGGATTTAAAACTTAGAAATGAGGAGAAATTTACCTAGAAATTTCGAAAGCTAAGGAGTTGTTTTTGCTCATTAATCTTATGATTACCGAATGGAATTATCTGTTTTACCTGACCGGTCAAATCGGTTTTTTCAATCTGAACCTCATATTCTCCTGGAGCAAGTTTCAGTTGGGCGAAGTGAACATGCTCTGGAACCAAGGACCATTGTCTGGTGTCTGCTCTTTCTGAGTTTTTAATCACCTCAATTGTCGTCGCATACTGAGCGAGTGCCGCAATCTTGGCCATTCCTTCTCCTAGACTCGCCTTGCTGGACTGATAAGTCGTAAAAGCTGCAAAGATGGCCGCAAGGTGCTTTGTAGCTAGTCGGACTCCTAAACGAAAATATCGATCAAGAGAGTTTTCTATAACTGCTTCCTCCGCAATATCTGCATAGGAATTAATCAAAGTAATTTTTTCTTTGATCTCTTTATCCTTATTTTTAAAAATGATGGAGCTGTAATAGTCGACAGGGTTTGCGTTGACATAGGGAAGCTCAAAGCTCACTGCTAATCCTTCTGCACTCATCGCAGCTAATTGAATGCCTAGATGAGTCCCAATGGGATTATAATTGGTTGGTGGTGGTATCAGTCCTAATTTATCCGCAGCAAAAATCATGAGGACCTGTGAGCCCACTCGAGAAAAAGCTTTCGCTGCCGTCGAATCGCTATTTAGTCGAAGAGCTTTCTCTAAATTGAAATATTCTAATTTAGCTTCTTTTTGAGGAATGATTCCACTTTCAAAGCTTACCATTACATTAACGAGATCATTTTTCTTGAGCCGTTTTTGCTGTTTAAGGATGTATTCTTTAACTTCGGTCTGAAAAGAGGTCTCTTCAATATATCCAGTCTTCACTTTTTTAGGACTAAGCTTTGGTAGTTTTTCATAATCTCTTTTAAAGTCTTTGAATTTTTCGTTAAAGGTTTTGTAGGCATTATAGTGACGAAAAAGAACTTGGTCCGTGTCTTTGTAGAGAAGCTCTGCTATTTGAAGTTCTTCTTTACTTCCAATGGTCTCATGTATTGCTGCTCCTAAAATTTTAGACATTAAATCCACTTTAAAAACACTATTCCCTCTCTCCACTTGAAGCCTTGTGTTTTGAAAGCTGTCCCAATCTAGGATTTCTGCTCTCGCTTTAAAAAGATATTTTCGATCTCCGTTATTCTGATAAATTTGAAAACAGTTGATAGCATTATAGTAATTAATCAAACTTCGTTCATAGGCCGAACCATAATAGAGATCATAATTGTCATTTGCCATGAGAGTTTGAACTTTATCAGAGATACTTTTGGTATAAAGGTTTCTATAGTAATCTTTTGCCTTAGTGAGCTCTATAAAAGATTTCTCCCACTCCCCGCTTACGTGATATAAAATCCCTTTTTCTAAAAAGCGAAGAAGTTTGGAATCTTCTTTTTGATAAAACTTAGATTGGTCAATAAAAGAAATGGCCTGGTCATATTGACCTGTCAGGAAAAGCTTTCTGAGTTGGGCCCTATCTTTTCTTCCTCCTGAAGAACAAGAAAAGAGGAGGCCCAATAAAAGAAAAGTGAGTAATTTTTTTACCAACCTGATCCCGACTGCTCAGAGTATTTTGAAATCTTCGTTCGCGCTCTCATCACTTCCACACCCTTTTCAATATCTGTCATACGAATATTGATTGAGTATTGCTTGATGGTCTTTCCTTTTCGCGTTTCGGGCTTCATGTAGACATTACCAAATATCATAAGGTCGGCCCCTGTCTGCTTTCCAATTCTTTTAGCCGTGCTAGGATCAACCATTCCATCATGCTGATAGGTGATCTCTTTTAAAATGGCGTCTCGTGCGGCCGCATCGATTAGGATAAAATCACCCGTCATCGATATTTCATTAAGAAGCTCGTCATTGAGATCACTAATTGGAAAATAAGCTTCTGAAGTCAGATTTTGAACTTCACCAATAAAGACTTTTGGGGTTGTTCCTAGATTGGTCATATATCTTTTAAGTCCACGGTGCTTACTCATCATCGTCATGATTTCTTTAATGACTCTCTCCGTATCGCCTTGAAGCCATTTATCCGTAATCTCCAATGCTTTTTCATCCGATTCCTCCGAATCAACTCTTTCAGCTTGAAAAGAAGAACATCCTGTTACAAAGCTTAGTAGTCCTAAAAAGATAAATAGTTTTTTCATCTAAAGCTCTCCTTGTCTTGCTTTTTGAAAATTTTTGTTGGCATCTTTAAGCGCCTTTTCAACTTTTTCTTTCGTTTCTTTATCCTTAACTCTGTTTTCAACCAGATCAACGGCTTGATCGATAGCTCGGTTTAGCCTTGCTGATGGAATTCGAACAAGTGCTCCACAGGTATAGCCAATATAGTCTTTTTTAGCTCCAAGATCTTTTTGAAAACTTCTTTTTTCCCAGTAAGTTTTAACCACTGAGGCGCCGTAGATGAGAGATTGAATTTTAGAAGTTAAAGAATTTGAAACATATTGTCTTAGTGATTTGACCTCAGGGTTATTGGGATCAATTCCGGCCTCTCCATCCGTTGACTCTGAAATAGTTTTATCGATGAAAGTTGTAATCTCTCCAGCGATATCTGATTTGGCATTTGCTTTTGCGAGGTTACATGCCATAGTTCGACTGACCTTAGGTTCCGACTCAAAAGAAAAAAAGCGATATTTTGTAAGATCATAGGAGTAGTTTTTGGCCCACACCTCTGCATCCTCTAGCCAACCCGGACGAAACTTTGAACTTGCATCCGTTACCTGATAATCTTTTTGTAAATTTTCGTGCTCTACTTCCTCTAGTTTTCGATTGTCCTTATTCGCAGAAGAACAGCCTGCTAAAAAAGCAATGAGCGATAGAAAGTATATAATCTTCATAAGATCCCCTTTTAGTCTATTGTTAGTTCACCTAAGTTATTTTCAAGTTCTTTATTAAATTCTTTAAGGGCCTGGGAGTAACACTGTTGATAGCTTCGACCAACCTGAATAAGATCAAAACTTTTTTGACCTATCTGAGTCCCCTCTTTTGAGTGACTCACTAAATGGAGAGAGAACTTCCACTTCTCAAATCCTTTTACGTTCATATGCTGCTTACTTTTTTTAAAATCCATTTTAATTCGAAAGGGATAAAGGCTTACTTTATCCGTTCGCACTCGATAACCA
>CBDUBC010000017.1:0-35801 GCA_965365285.1 uncultured bacterium | reverse complement strand
TTGACAGATGCCTTTGCTAGAATCTCTTTAATCATAAGTTTCCTTACAGGACCCGATGCGAAACTTATGTATAATAACTGGTGTATCATTACCTCTTCTCCCTATAATAATGGTGTCAGATAATAGTTTAAAACAAACATCGCGTTATCTCCACCTACTGTCCTAAATCATCTTTAGAATTGATTATAATAACTGCCTTCTTATTTTTTTTGATCTATACCCTTACAAGAGTCTAAAAATAGGAGGATTTATGAAAATTGTAATTTCACTTTTAATGTTTTTTGTTTCAATGGGAGCTTACGCAAATTGTCAACAAGGTACAGAGCAAATTAAGCGTACTCAAAACGTTCGCTTTTACAACCCATGTGCCCATGAGTATCTCCAAGGGCAGATCAAGTATCACGCAGTGGTCAAATGTGATTATAGACAAGCCGAGGGTTATTATAAATACCAAAGACATATTAATTACCAAGGACAATTAAATGCTGCTTCAGGAGACTATGTAGTCAGCTATAATCAAAAATATAACTGGGAAAGGGTTTATAACCCAAACTCCTATTCAAGAGATTATAGTTTTAAACTCAGATTCATTCCAAAAGGAAATGACGGAGAACGGATGGATAGAGAGTATGACTGTACTTATGGTTGGAAAAATGGGCAGTACTTCTCAGAATGTAAGGCAAATGGTGCTTACGAGTGTAAATAAATGAATCTCAAAGGGACAGTTTTACTGTCCCTTTCTTTTTTCCTAAGCCTTGACATCATTCATCGTAGATTATTAATTTCTTTCTAAAAAAGGAATTAATATGAAGACCTTATTAGCAACTCTCTCTTTATTATTTGCTTTAAGTGCTCAGTCCAAATCTGTGGCGCCTTACAAGCATGTTCTTCTCATTGGAATTGATGGATTAGGAAGTCACAACCTCTACCCATCTCAAGAAAGTGGTGTCCGAGATCCCAAAACACCAAATATTGATTTTTTAAAAAATAATGGAGCATGGAGTCTAGATGCTCAAATTGATGAAAGAAATTGGTCGGGTCCTAACTGGATGGGAATTCTATCGGGTTATAATTCAAACCAACATGGTATTCATTCGAATGATTGCCTTCAGGCAAATGAAAACTATCCCACCATCTTTAAACACCTTAGGGAAGCGCTTCCCGATTCTGAGTTAGGTGTTATCTTTAATTGGAAATCAATAGGCTGTTATCCTGCCGAAGGTACTTTAAACAAAAAGTCCTCTTATCTTGTTACTCCTACTGGAGCAAGCAAGGCCATTCGATATCTCAAAAAGAAACGACCTCATTTTCTATTCTTCTATATTGGTTCTCCTGACTCGGCTGGTCATGGAGCTGGTTCTTCAAGTCTTCATTATAAATGGACTCTTGAAAGGGCGGACCGCCAAATTGGTCGTATATTAAAGGCGCTTAAAAAGACCGGTTTAGATAAAGAAACGCTTGTAATTCTAACATCTGATCACGGTCACGATCAGGGCTCAAAAAACCATAGTTCGGCAAAATATCCAGTGCCATTCTTTGTTTATGGCAAGGGCGTAGTTAAGGGAGAAATAAAAGAGAAAGTTCAAAATAATATGGTCGCCCCACTCATCTATTTTGCCTTAACTAAAAAAATTCTACGTCAAAAAGAATTAGAGTTTTCCGAATTTAAATTTTTATTTAATAATTAGATTAAAAGGGGGGTGAAATGCCCCCTCTTATTCAAAGAGAGACTCATGAAGCTTTTTACCTTACTCCTTTTTTCATTTATCACTAACACTCTACACTCTGCGGCCTTTGAGGAAGCAACTTTAGTTGCTATTGAACAAGTTGGATCTGCTTCTGAAGTAAGTATGAGAACAATTACTATAAAGAAAATGAGCTCTGTAGAATCAAGTGATCTGTCTGAACTTAATATTACCATTACCGATGATGGGCTTCTTGACGATAGTGTGAAGAGTATTCAGCATGTCCTCAAGCTTAAGAAGAAAAAAGAGGAGGACTACAAAGTAATCACTCATGAAAAACTCTTTAAGTGCTGGCGAGGAGGACCGGAAAGGCAAGAGTCCTATTCCTCAAAGCTATGCCCTTAATCAATTCAAATAGTTATACTGTATAAAAAGTTTTCGCTCTCCCCTCTTCATTGACCTTTGAGTCTATTTACTCTATTTAAGCCCTATATTTTAGGAGTTTTTAATGAACTATTTTATTTTATTGGTCCTATTCATTTCGAGTTTTGCTCAGGCAACTGAATTTGAAAAATTTAGTATTGATAGGGGCAAGGACCTTCGACACTGGAATTGTGAGGATAAAAACCTTGAAGTAAACTCTTATATTTCTAATAAGGTAAATAATAAATGGGAACGAGAAGACCTTCTCCTCTCTTTTGCTGAAGATGAATTCTACTTACTCCTTGAGCTTAAAAACAAAAAATTTAAAAAAGCCGAGTCGAGTATCTTTAATTACAATCAAATTGAAATCCTCGCGGACAATAGACTCATCTATACCTCTGAAGCTGATGTTTGGTTTGATGATGAGAGTACATTAAGTGTTGTCGTTGAGGGGTCTTCTAAGCCAGTATTATCAGCATTTAAAAAATCAATTGAAATTCGAATCATAAACGCTGATGGATATACTAATGTTGAGGACATGTTCAACGTCATAAGTCTTACTTATGAAAAGGAAAATATTGAAAAAGTTTTTTCAAATTTCATACAAAGACAACAAAAGTGCCGAAAGTTTAAAGAAACTATGGAACCAATGCCACGAAGAACTCAAACTGGCGACTGGCATATTATCCCTATCGAAAACAGTATGGGGAAAGTTGCGTGTTCTGCGACTCATTTAAAGCAAGAAAGCTTTTCGGCCTTTAGTATTGTTCTTTTAGACGATAAAAATACCTTTGCACCTGTTGGTCCAAACCGTCTTTATGCTGAGTTTGGAGTTTTTAGAAATTGGAATGCTGAAAACCCTGCTAGTGGAACTGTAGAAGGCGCATTTTCTTTAATCAATAAAGATGGTGATACTATTTATTCAAAAGATGTAAAGCTCACTCATAAAGGCACCCAAACTACAGTTAAGGTTAATTTCAGTCCTTTCTCTGCTAACCGATTTATGAACTCTCTAAAAGAGACAAATCGCATTCTTTTCGAAGATGCCAACGGGGAGATGCTCCTTTTAAAGGCAGATGGGGTTTATGAAGGAACTCAAGCTGCGCTGAACTGCAAAAACTAGAGAGTCTATTGTCCGGGCCTGTCTAAATTGCTAGATTAGGCCCATGATCAATTTTAAAAATACCTACACTAATCTTCCTGAAAACTTTTATGAACGAGTTCACCCAGCTCCTTTTCAAAAACCAAAACTTATCCAATTTAATGAAAATCTAGCTTCAGAACTTGGGATTGAGTTTAACAAAATTAATAACGAAGAACTGGCCCAAATTTTTTCAGGGCAAAAAATACTAGAGGGCTCTGAACCTTTAGCGCTCGCTTATGCCGGTTTTCAATTTGGTCATCCTGTCCCAAGTCTTGGAGATGGACGGGCCCATTATCTTGGTGAAGTGAATGGTTTTGATATTCAGCTTAAAGGGTCTGGTCAAACAAGGTTTTCAAGAAGAGGAGATGGAAGAAGTGCTCTTGGTCCAGTGATTCGGGAATATATTGTGAGTGAGGCGATGCATGCATTAGGAGTTCCTACGACAAGAGCACTATGTGCTGTTTCAACTGGAGAGGAGGTTTTTAGGCAAGAAGGACCAGAACCAGGAGGAATCTTTACTAGAGTGGCCAGTAGCCACCTTAGAGTTGGTACCTTTCAATATTTTATGTTTCAAAAAGACCTGCAGTCTTTAAAGATTCTTCTAGATTATACCCTTAAACGCCATTATCCAGACCTCTTGGAGGGTGACTACAAAGAAAAGTCCCTAGAGCTATTAAGAGTTCTCGTTCATAAACAATCTGATCTTATAACTAAATGGAGCTCTTTAGGATTCATTCACGGTGTTATGAATACCGATAACTTCTCTGTCACTGGAATTACTATCGATTATGGGCCTTGCGCTTTTATGGATGAGTTTCGCTTTCAAAAAGTCTTTAGCTCAATTGATGAAAGAGGTCGATACGCATTTTTTAATCAAGTTCCTATCGCCAAATGGAATGTTCTGAGGCTGGCTGATTGTCTTCTTCCTCTGATTGATGAAGATCAAGAAAAGGCTATCAAAAAGGTGGAAGAAACTCTCACTCCAACCTTTTCTCTTTTTGATGAAAAAAGAATGAAAGCATTTTCTAAAAAACTAGGACTAGAAAATGAAGACGAGCTTGTTCTTAACTTTTTAACTTATCTTGAAAAAGAGTCCCTTGATTTTACTCTTGCCTTTAGAAACCTTGAGAATCTTTTTAATGGTGACGATTCCTTTTATCCCAAGACCACCCAATTCAAAGAGTTTTTAAAGCTCTGGAAATCTAAAAGTCCTAATCTTAAAAATCACTCAAATTTAAATCCTCTATTCATTCCAAGAAACCATCAGGTTCAAAAGGCGATTGATTTTGCTTATGCAGGAGATTACTCCTATTTTAAGAAAATCAATGAAGTTCTTCAAAATCCCTTTGAGGAACAAGAAGGAAATGAAGATTTTGCTCTTCCACCAACAGAAGAGCAAAAGGTTCGAAAGACTTTTTGTGGAACTTAATGTTAAATTTTTATCCTAAGATATATTAAAAGTAGCAATAATTTTAATTGCTTAAATCATGCAAATCGGAAATTTCTACATGTGGAAAAAAAAGCTTTTTATAAGGCTTTCAATAAGTTACATCAGTGAAATGAAAATTTTAATACTCTTTCTAACTCTTTTTTCTCTTAACTCTTACGCTTGTGATAGTTGGGATTATACTGAGCTCAAAAAGTATAGCTGTCAGATATCTGGTCATCTTGGCGCCAGTATGTGGAATGTTCAGGAAAGCTACCAGTTTGAAACGAAAAGAAGGGATATCATTGTTCCTGCTTATATTTGTGAAAGTACAGGGGATCTTCAAATTTTATCGGGTAAAGAACTATTTGTACCGAGAGAAAAAGGTAGTGGTCGACCTCTTACTGACATAAGTTCAATATTTGCCAGTGTAGGATTTTGGCTACATGCTTTTATTGATAAGAATGGAAACCAAATTTTTCATGGTGGTCTTTATCAAAATGCAGCTCATTCTAATGCTGCCAAAATTGTTGGATTTAATGAAACATTTTCAAAGGATGAATCTATCAGGCTATTCAGTTATTCTAGAGAGGAACATGAACTTCCATATGGAATAGGCGCTGAAGAATATAAAGCAACTCTCTACACTTCTAGCTTAATTATTTCTTGCGATTAAAAAGTGACTGAAGACCTAAGGGCTTCTTTTTTTTAGCTATCGGTTTTCTTTTTGTCTGCGGAGGAGTCTTCACTCTTTCCTCAGCAATAGAGACTTTTGCAGTTCTCCCATCAAGAGGTCTTCCGTTTAAAGCCGAAATCGCTTTTTGTGCATTTTCTTTACCAAAGACTTCTACAAAAGCGATTCCTTTACTTTTTCGAGTTTTAGGATCTTCAATCAGTTTGAGACGACCTACTTTTGAAAACTTTCCAAAAATTCCTCTCAGCTGTTTTTCCGTTATTTTATAATTAAGATTCCCTATGTACAGGGTGACAGAAGTAAGGTTCGTTTTAGGTGGTCTAGGCAATTCTTTTTTCATTCCTCCTTTTACCACCAAATTTCGATTTTGTAGCTATATTGGTAATATATACTTTTATGATAGGACCTATTTAATTTCATGTACTTATACTTACTTATTTGATTTTTCTTAATAAATAAGCTCTAATTCTTAAAAAACCATCTTTTTCTAGGAAATTTTTAATGAAAACTATTCTAATTTTTGTCCTCCTAGTGGGCTTTAATACTGCCTTTTCTCAAATCAGATGGACACCACTGAATGAATTAAAGCTTCAAAGCCAATTTGATAGAGACTTAAAAATGTATCTCGAAACTCTTTTTCCAAGCTCCGCAGACAAAGTCTTAAAAATGCTCGATAAAAATCGTCAGCTTAAGTATGAGGCTAAAATTACTTCTCTTAAGAAAGTCTTTTTAATAATCTCAGGCGTGGGCCTCAAATATACTACTAAAGATAACGATTATAATAATCTTAAGGATTGGCCATTTCCCATCGTTGCGGCACTCTCACACGGTCAGAGAATCATCTTTCATTATGATGGAAATATTGATGAAGTGTTTACCTATATTTTTGCATATAAGGATGCCGTAAAGAAGAGAATAGCTGCAAGCCATGGTATGGAGCTTGATGCAAATAATAAGCCTATCGAAACTAAGCTCAAAGGACTTCAAGGAAATCTAACTAATTTAAAAGATGGTATTACTGGCCATCACAATGGTATGAGCTTTTCTCTTGGCGGTATTGGTAATATCAATGGTCAAGGATTTGTGATTGGACCAGGAGGACACTTTTTAGATCAAAAAGCTTTAAAGAAAGTTGATAAAACTCAACATGGTCATATGTATATCAGAATAGACCAACTGCAACCAAATTATGGAACCTTACTCCTAGGGGTAGAAGGGTCCGCACCAGGAAAAACAAATATGTGGGGAGCTGCCCATACTGCGGCCAGTGGAAGTGCTGATCAAACAAAGGAGTTATCTCCCACTGGTGGTCAAAAGTGGGGTGCCATGAAATTACCAAATGCTCCTGCTGAGTATGGTGGAAAACATATCTATTTAAGCAAGCAAACCTTCAACAACCTTAAAAATAAGATTAATCTCATTCTACCTAAGCTCGATAAAAATAAATGGTCTGAAATCCTTAAAAATGATGGGCCGCGTTCTCAAAATATTTTTAATGGACTTTGATTTAGAAGGTAAATGAGGCGTAGATTCTTAATTCGTAATTCACAGAGCTAAAGCTAATTTGCTCTCCGATATCAAAGAAATTAGAAACGATTAGTGAGCGAACTCCAACATTATATTTTGGATTATGAGTACCAAAAGTGAATCGTAAATTATAATTAAGTCCAAACTCTTGAAGTCTTCTCACCCTATCATTGTACACTAGATCAATTTCCTGAAACCCAAAGCCTAAAGAGGTAATTCCTGCTAGATAAAAATATTCACCTAAATCCAGAGTAAAACCTAATCCAGGACCGACTCCGTATTGGACCATATAGAGTTCGGCCAAATTATCAAAGAAAGTGTGATTTGAAGCAAACTCTCCTTGAACGAGCCCCGTAGAATCTCTTACCTTAAGTCGGTTATAGAACGCGTGAAAGGACCAAGTACCGTCCATACCTACTGGAGCATTTGCACCTGAGATTGCTGACCGTAAAGAGAATTCCCTATTAAAAGGAAAAATAAATTGAAAAAGATTCTCTTCACTGGTGAGATTTTCTCTTCGTAAGCAGTTTTCACAACCGGGATTTCCACCATTTTCGGTGGAGCTAAATCCTTCATATTTTTTATAAAAGCCTTCAATAAGTGTATTAGAGATATAAATCCCCAGACGACTATCTTTATAATTATTATTCCCAATATCACTTTGACCATAGTTGGTATTAGGTAGCTTAAAAGAATACTGAAAAAAGAAAAATGGTCCTGTTAATCTGAGCGATAAATGTAAACTTGAGTTTGGTGTATAAGTTGCAACATCTTTACCTTGCTTGAGTAAGAGCGCATGATTTGGTTTTTTTATTGCCGTTGTCAGAGTCCAATCTGATCTTGCCTGAAAACTTATTAAAATGGATATTAAAGTGATGAACCATCTCATCTTTTAAGAATATCATCCTTTATCAGGATAATCTAAAGGGCAAAATATGAATCTCACAAGGACAGTATTCAATACCATCAAAAAGAGACATAGGGTGTTTTTTTAATAAAGTTATATAATCAACGGTAAATCTTAGCTCCCTAGACGTATTTTTTTAAAAGTTTATTCTATAGGAATATGATTTTTAAAATAGCTTCATTTTTGGGACCTTTTCTCTTGTTCTTCCTTGAGATTCTAGCTCCCCAAATATTACTTCCCAAATTTGGTGGTTCTCATTATGTTTTCATCACAGCACTCGTTTTTTTCACAGGTTCTTTATTTTTTGCTAATCTAGTCTTTCATTTTCTCTCGATACGATTAAAAACCTTCAACCTTATTAATGGAATTATTTTTTTAGGGTTCCTTTCCCCTTTGTTTTTAAGACTCGATTTTCACACAACTTGGGATATATCTCCCTATGGAAGGGTTCTCCTCTATCTTATGATCACCTTTGGCCCTCTCTTTTTTTGTTTATCTCTTATTAATCCCGCACTTCAGTACCTCTTGAGTAGAACAGGTCAACACACAGATGAGGATATCTATCATCTTTATAGTCTAGGTAATATTGGATCTCTAGTAGGTCTTTTTATCGGTCCGCTATTTTTTGATATTTTCTTTTCCCTCAATCTAAAGCTTTATATATTAATTGGGTTATTTTATTTAAGTTTAATTATTCTCTTCTTTATAAATCAGAGGACCAATTTAAATTCTAAGAATAATTCTAAGCTTATTATTTTCAAAGATTCATCAAATTGGATTCTTTTTAGTGCGGTTGCGACTCTTTTCATGATCTCTACAACTCATTTTCTTACAACTCAATATGGAAATATACCTTTTATATGGACTCTACCCTTAGCGATCTTTCTTTTATGCTTTATCATGGTATTTAAAAAAGGCAGTTTTTTAGCGAGTCCACTCTTACTGTTTGTTGGGATTTTTTTCATTCTTTTGTTGGAATTGATAAGTTTTGGTGCTCTCATTCAACACCTTATTCTCCTATTCCTTTTATGTCATTATTCCATAAGCCTACTATATAAAATTAAGCCCGCTCAAAAAAGCCTTACGACCTTTTATTTAAGTATTTCTCTAGGTGGCTTTCTGGCCTCCCTTCTTGTTGTTATCCTCATTCCAAATATCTTTTATAATATCTCCTCAAATATTCTTGAATATCTATTTTCAGCTCTTGTTTTCCTACTGGCCCTTATCTACTTTAAGCGACCTAAACTTTTATGGTCTCTTCCTATTTTCATTACTCTCTTCTATTTTGGAGCAAAAACTTCACTTAAAGAAAAGGGAACAACCTATGAGAGCAGATCTTTTTATGGACTTACTAAAATTAAAATAAATAAAAATCAAAAAGAATTCTATCATAATAATACCATTCATGGGATGGAGCTTTTGGATGAAGATATTAAAAAGCCTTATGTTTATTATTTTAAAGACTCTCCGATCGGAGATTTCTTTAAGCATGCTCCCCTTTTAAAAAATATTGCCAATATAGGACTTGGGATCGGCTCACTCCAATATTATTCAAAAGAGGATCAGCATTGGGATCTATTTGAAATAGATCCTCAAGTTTTGCGATTAGCCAAATCTCATTTTCATTTTTTAAAACAATCAAAATCAAAATATAAAATACATATTGGAGACGGAAGAATTAAAATACAAGATCAAGTTGGAAAATCATATGATCTTATTATTGTTGATGTTTTCAACGGTCCTCAAATTCCTATCCATATTTTGACCAAAGAAGCTTTTATCACCCTCAAAAATCGATTATCTTCAGATGGAATCCTTGCCATTCACACATCCAACTCTATTTACGACTTTATTCCTCTCTTAGAAAAAACGATGACTTCCCTTGGTTTAAGTTATTTTTCTAAAGAAAAATTAGATATAAAAATTGCCGATTCACAAAGGCAATATCCTAACAGTTGGTTTTTTGCTGGAAAAAATAAAGAAATTGTACGTGAGCTCGCTTTTAAGCTTAAGGCCAAAAATAATTTTAACCGCCTATCAAAAAAAGATATTAAAGCTTGGAGTGACCAATACTTTAATATCTTTTCTATTCTAAAAATATAAATTAAGAGTTAGATGACCACTAATTGACTCATCTTTTCCAATTGTGGAATCCGTAATCGAGCTATCCAACCCAAGGACTACAGATTGAAGATCTGTAAAATAATATGTATGTAGCATATTTAATTGTGCGATCTCTGTACTATTAAGATCTCTGTGACCAATGTCAAATGTAAAGCTACTAATAAATCGATCATTCCAAGACCGATCGTAATTTAGGCCAAAGATATACTGATTAAAGTCTGTAGAGTTCTCATAATCATATTTTTCAAAGGTCGCATAAATATTAAGTCCTGGAACAGTAAGAAAATAAAAAACTGGAGTTAGAGCATATTGCATAAGCTCATAAGAAGTTGAAATGAATTTAAGGAAAGTGTCACTTTTTAGAAAAAAAAGGGCCTATATAGCAGACCCTTTTTCATAGCTTTTGATAGATTAGTTAAACCAGCCCTTACAGTTTGGTCCCCCACTCTTTCCTGTTACGTAGATTTCGGCGCGAGACTCCCAATCTGTTCCTTTCCACACAAGTACATCCGGACAATTCCCTCTATTTTTCATCGAGTCATCATCATCCCAACAGCCCTTCTCTTTCATATTATTTGGTTTAGAGAGAGTATCAATTTTCAAAGTAATCACATACTCCGCATCCGCAGCACTAAATAACTTCTTTACAATTCCTGAAGGTGGAGCAGAATCAATAGCTTGTACAAAACCGTAACCTGCCCATTTGTATGCATTTTTATCCTTAGCATTTCTAAAGGCGACACGATCACCTACATTTATAGTCCCTTCATTTTGTCTGCAATCACCATATTTAGGATGCCTCACAGACTTTACTGATGCAGAATAAGAATAGGAAAGGCTTGATAAGAATAGGCCAAAAACCATGATTAGATATCTCATAAAAACTCCTTTTTATAAAAATTCTATCACTAATTAAAAGAGAAAGTTAAAAAAGTATTCTTTTAATCAAACTCATCATAAATTGGACGATCTAAGATTTTTTCAATTAGGTCCTCAAGAGTAACAACACCAATAAAAGAACCATTCTCGTCTATTACTGCTGCAATATGGACCTTCATTGCCAATAATCTCTCAAAAAGTCTATGTCCACTGGTGTTTTCAGGAAGAATTAGAATCCTTTGTTTAAGATCAGATACGGATAAGTCACTTTCTTCAATATAGGCTTGGAGGATGTTTTTTCTTAAAATATAGCCTTTCACATCATTACGATCAGATCCAAATACAATAAGTCTTGAAAAGTTATTTTTTTGGATTTCATTATAAGCTTCAGTGATTTTAAGTTCCGCTGATACTCCAGCAACTTTTTCTACAGGCATGAGAACATCTCTTAATTTTACCTCACTGAAGCGAAGGAGAGATTTTAAGATTTTAAGTTCATTCTCAGCAATGACTCCATCTTTAAGACCTATTTCTGCGAGAGCAGGAATTTCATCTCGAGAGATGGTGCTTTTTTTATCTCCCTTAATAAAGTCAGAAATAACTGTTGAAAAAACAACTATGGGATAACTTAAAAAGATCATTGGCCTTAATAGAAAGTTACAAAAAGGTAAAAGGAACTTCCAACTCCTAGCTCCTATAGATTTAGGAATAATCTCACTAAAAAATAAAATAATAAAAGTAAGAACTGCAGAAAAAATCGCCAAATATTCATTGCCCCAGATTCTTTGTGCCTCTGCACCTGCTCCCGCTGCCCCAATCGTATGGGCGATGGTATTAAAAGTGAGAATCGAAGCTAACGGCTTTTCAATATCGGTTTTTAGATAGTTTATTTTTTTGTAAAGCTCTG
Organism: uncultured bacterium; assembly: GCA_965365285.1. GTDB lineage: Bacteria > Bdellovibrionota > Bacteriovoracia > Bacteriovoracales > Bacteriovoracaceae > JAURDE01. The sequence continues at coordinate 24,085 of CBDUBC010000017.1, read as the reverse complement.
GTTTTTTATCCTTTATAGAAAGAAGGTAACTAGGAGTAACACTAAGAATAACGGCTTCTAGCATTGAGCATAAAAAAGAAACTAGAACAGAGAGACTGACATAGAAAATTAGCATGGGCCTATCCTAATCTAAAGCCTATCAATTTAAAATAAAAATTGAGTTTATATGATTTCAAAAGATCCTTTAGCCCGTTGCTAATCACATTTTTTACGCGACGAACAACTAAGACCATTTGATACTACATAAAACAGAATAGACTCTATAATTTAGAGTTCTGATGAAGATCGTTTTAGGTGGTATTCCATACAGAATCTATCAACTACTCAAAATCTAAACTTGATTCCTAAATCGCCGATAAATATAGACTATTAAAATTTTGGAAAACTATGTTTGATATTATTTGGATTAGCACTTCCTTTGTATGTGGACTACTGGCCTTCCTCGGCCGCTTGCCACCTATGATAGGTTACCTAAGTGCTGGTTTCGTTCTTCATCAATTTGGAATCAAAAGTTTTACCGGTCTTGATGAACTCTCTGAAATGGGAATTAGTCTTCTCTTGTTTAGTATTGGTCTCAAACTGGATCTTAAAAGTCTTGGTAAACCTGAAGTCCTAGGAGTGGCCCTAGGACAAACCATTATTAGCTTTGTCCTTCTTTTTACCTTTAAGTTTTTTCTAATCGGTGATGGAAATATCATAAGTAGTAGTATTCTGGCCTTTGGGCTAACCTTCTCTAGTACTATTTTTGTAGTTAAAGTTCTTGAGCAGCGAGGGGACTTTGGTGCAAAGTATGGGATTATCGCTATTGGTGTTCTGATCATTCAAGACATCCTTGCTGTTCTATTTATGGCCTTTGGTACACAAAAGATACCTTCGGCTTGGCTTTTACTTCTTATTGTTGGTCTGGTTCCCATTAGAATTATTCTTTCCACGATTTTAAATAAACTAAGACACCCAGAGCTTTTAATCCTTTTTGGACTAACAGTCTCTTTTGGAGGCGCTTATCTGTTTGATTTGGTTAACGTGAAAGGAGATATCGGAGCTCTAATTCTTGGCGTAATTCTCTCTAAACATCAAAGATCAGCGGAGCTTAATCGATGGTTAATTTCTTTTAAAGACTTTTTTCTTTTAGGGTTCTATCTCTCTATTGGAATGATTGGTCTTCCAACTCCCCATCAACTTCTAATTGCCTTTGCTATTAGTCTTTTTCTTCCCTTTCGATTTATCATTTACTTTTTTCTATTTAATCGATCTAGGCTACGAAATAGAAACTCTTTGATGGCAAGTGCAGGATTAACAAATTTTAGCGAATTCGGACTCATTGTTTGCTCCTTTGCGGCGGCGAATAAGATGGTTGATATTTCTTGGTTAACGACTTTTGCTGTAGTTCTCTCTTTATCATTTATAATATCTGCTATCCTCAATAGCTATTCTGAAAAATTATATCTAAAATTTTCCAAAAAAATTAAGCCTCTTGAAAGAGACAAACTTCGTGATTATGAGGGAAGTATCGATCTCGGTAAAGTAAATGTTCTTGTTATAGGAATGGGACGAGTAGGACAAGGGGCTTATAAATATTTGGATCCTGAGAAGGGATACACCCCAATTGGTATAGATTTTGATAAGGCAGTCGTTAAGGAGCTCGAAGATTTAAAAATGAATGTTATTAGTGGAAATGCGACCAGTCCAGATTTTTGGACCCGAATTAACTTCAAAAAAAGCAATGTGAAGTTAATTCTTCTCGCCATGCCCATGGTTCGTCAGAACTGTATTGCAGCTAAATATATTCGACAACAAGGCTATAAAGGTAAGATCTCTTCGACATCTAAATACCCCAACGAAGAGCCGCCATTGGTGGAAAGTGGAATCGATACAGTATTTAATTTGTATGCTGAAGCTGGGATTGGTTTTGCCAAAAGCTCCTGCTCCTAATTAGTTAATTTTTCGTCTTGATATAGTCCTGAAAATGAGATCATTTCATATGAAATCGTCATATCGCCTTTTTCCAAATACTTAGCACCAAGTATTTAATACCATATTTTCAACTGCAAGCTTGAAACTATTCAAAAATGAGATAGTTTTCGCTCTTTAATAACTTTAATTAAGGAATTCAATGTGACAAACACAGAACAGTTCTATGGAGAGCTTTCAAGTATTCTTAAGAAGTATCAAGGTGAACGAGATAATCTTTCAAGAGAAACTGGAGTATCCCCTACCACCATCTGGAGATGGTCTACTGGAATAAACAAAATGCTTCCAGAACCGTATAAGGTCGTAAAATTACTTTCAAAGGACTCTGGTCTTAAGAAAATAAGTTCAATTGCTGACTACTATAAGGGGGAAATTTATAAATTTCTTGTTGAAAACTTTCCTAGTCAATTTAAGGATGGTTACTACGATGAAATTTCTAATAATGATACATTCATGATTAAAGATTTTTATAGTTATATCATCTACACTCTAATCTCTAATAAAAGGGGAGCGACTGATGAAGAAATTATTCAAGTCATTGGAAACCTCTCTGCTCGAAAAAGCGGTCTAGATCTTGAGGATATTACCGAAGAAGTTGTTCGAGGTCACGGAATCATTGCATTGGTTAAAGTTAAAGAACTTATTGAAAATAATATGATTTTTCAAGAAGCTGATGGAAGTTACTCTCCTACTACAATGCCCGTCCAGTTTGACTTAAATGACGTTGTCGCTTTCTTCCCAGAAATGGTCCAAGGATTTTTAAAATCGGAAGAGTTTGATAAAGGGCTAAATGGTGTATTTTACGTAGCTAACAGTATTCCTAAAAAAGTTGCAAATGAAATAGCAATAGAAACTAAAGAGTTTTACTTGAAAATGTATAAGAAAATGAGAGATAACGCTAGTGCTGATGGAGTACCATACTTCATCTTTAACCTTGCAGAAACCTTATGGTTCAACAACATTAAGGAATCCGAAGAAAGGAAAATACAATAATGAAAATTTTAATATTTTTTACTTTAATGACTTATAGTTCTCTTAGTTTTTCTTTTGGAGGTATGGGAACTTCAATAAATGGTGGTGGAGGTGGAAACCCTGATAGAATGATGAGCCCATCTACTTTTTCTTTTGATGGGTTTAGAAATACCAATCCAATCCCCCGTTTTAACTTATGGAATAACGATGAAAAACACGTGGACCTTAGTAGTTTGATTGGAAATACCGAGAGGCCAAATCCTACTCGAGAAAATACAACATTCTTCGTAGATCTAACTGATAAAACGGTTGAAAGTGATGTTTTAAATGCTGGTATCGCCGCTCGAAATAGAGATGAAGGGGTTAGAATTAATTTTAATAATTTTAAGGAATACCTTCTCAATCGAAATAATTTCTAAAGAGTCATAAGGAGGAATACTCAGTATTCCTCCTCATTTTAAAACTAAGGCTTATACCAACAAAGTGGTCTAAGTCCTCTTTCATATCCGTCTACTCGGTTACAAGTGCCTAGGTTAGGATCCGTATTGCTAAGCTCTGCCGTGTAGTCTACAGGACAAAAACTTCCATTTATAATCGTATCAAGTCTACATTGTGACTCAGGATAGTCATGATTGGTACTCCAAGCTTCTCTAGTATCTGTTCGGTCAAAATCAACCTCCTCACCTGGTAATGCAATTCCCTGACCTGTCTTCACAAAGGCCATCGCTGCAATGGCACTTCTTTTACAAAGAGCAATTTCATTAGCGTTGGTGAAAGACTCTTGGCAATTTTTTTCAACAAAGTCATGGACCTGAACATCTTGCATACGCTCTTCATTGTTATCATTTATAAAAACTCTTCTAAAACATTTTAAAGAAGCATAATAATCAGATTGTCCTTCCCCTGACATATACTTCACTTCCCCTGATATATCTGACTCTTTTGGTGCTCCCCCTAAGTGATGACCAAATTCATGACAAAGAGTCATATACAATCCATCGACTGTCATAAACTTGTGCCTTGCCAGCCCTCCATAAACAATCATCTCTACAGTGCCCTTATATAATCTTGTCATGGCGTTTACAGATCGACGTCTCCACTTACCTTCCATTTTTAACTTTTTATTTTGCTCCGCCAGGATTGGTGTATAAATTTCTGTGAGATGCTTTATCACTCCATTAAACTCTGCCTCAGTCATGCCAGAGTAATTTTGAGTGACAGAGAGGCTCAAATTATTTTGAGGAAAGACTCCTGAATGCCCTTCTTTATCGCAAGCCAAAAGACTATTTTGGAAAAAGGCCAAAGAAACCATTAAAAAAATTAACTTCATGAATCCTCCTTAATTACTAAAATACTTAATTTTGACGACTAAAAGATGAGTTGACCAGTTAAGTGACTAGTAAATGTTCCGAGGATTTAAAAAGGATCTTTTAGAATAGGGACGAAAATGAGGGAGGTTACTCCCTCATCTTATTATTTCAATACAAAACTACAAATTTCACTATCTTTAAAGGTACTGAGAAAAGTCTCCGTACTTATTTTATTTTTAGGTGCTTTCTTAACTTGAGTTAAACGGATCTCACCCCTACTTGGATTCTTTTCTTCCAAGTTGATTGATAACTCTAGACCTACTCCAGATTTTTGAAACCTTTTGAGTTGATAGAAAGTCTCTTTTGGATCATAAACTTTTCCTTCAAATACACCTGTTTTTCGCAGCCAGCCCACATCTCGTTTTCCATTGCTCATCTCAGCTTTATACTGCACTTCAAAAATTCCCTTTTTAAAGTCAACGCTCCCTTTGGCAAATTGGTAATTCCTATCTGCTGTATCAACACATTCAAATTCCATAATCTGCGAGTAAGCAGCAGAGCTAAAGAAAACGAGAAAAATTAAAAAATACTTAATATTCATCAGGAATCCCTTTTTGTTTTCTCACAATTATCGAGAATATTAGGATATTTTGTAACTAGTTATTTTAAAAGTAATATTATTTAGAAAGATGAGTTGGGTCCTTTTAAAAACTCCAATTCCTCAGATGTTGACTCTCTTCCTAGTATGGCATTTCGATGAGGATATCTTCCAAATTTTACAATAATATCTCTATGAGCAAGCTCAAACTTTAGAGCATTCTCGCTGCCAAGATCCTCAAATAGCTTAACTGCCTCATCATGGACACCTTGATCTTCACTATGCATATAGGGCATGTAAATAAAATGTCTTTTTTTATCATCTAGTTTTTTATCCTCTCCTAACTGGACTGCTTCCCTAGCTAGACTTAAAGCGAAATCATCACAGGAAAAAGCATCTGGGGTATCCCTATAAATATTACGACTAAACTGATCTAGTATAATAATTTCAGAAAGCCTTGCTTCGGGAGTATTTCTTACTTCTTTGAGACCATTTTTTTTGGCAATGGAATGCAAGTCTCCAAAACGCCTTTCTATCTTTTGATCAAGCTCATCACTCTTCATCCACCAGTCTTTTTCAGATAACTCTCTAAACCAAAAAGAATTAACATCTTCTAACCTTTTTATTAAATCAATCATTTAAATACCTCATTTTAATTGTCTTACTATTTATACCACTGAGCTTCTCTTTAGAAAAATTGAGGGACTGACTATGGATAAGCAATATGTTAGTATTAGATGTGTTTAAAAAAATCAGACTGTTTCTTATCATACTTCCTCTTTTCCTTTCTTGTATAAAACAAGAGTCCGTTAACAAAATAGATTCTTCCAACCAAATAATAAATAAAGAGCATTCAGTTTTAAGAGTAGCTGGAGAGCTATTTCCTCCTTATTTATTTTTAGAAAATGGTGAAGTTAAAGGAATCGATGTTGATATTGCCAAAATCATTTTTTCTCGATTAGGAGTCGAAATAAAAATAGAGGTACTTCCTTGGAAGAGGCTTTGGAGTAATATGGAGACAGGTCTTCTTGACGTTTCCTTTGCAACCTCCATTAAAGAAAAAAGAAAACCTTATGTCTATTACCCTAAAAATCACGTTTGGGATTCAAGTTATCATTTTCTTACTTACTCAGAAAACTTTAAGAAATATGGGAGCATGGATTACAAAATAGCGAAGGAAAAAAATCTGATCATTGGAATTATTGCAGGTAATTCTTATCATCAATCCTTTTGGGATATCTTCCCAAGTGGTCACCCTAGTTTAGAGCAGGCTTCAAATATCGAGCGAAACCTCATTAAACTCTCAAAAAAAAGGATCGACCTCTATATTATTGATCGAACCGTCGGACTTTATACCGCAAAAACTTTAGGGCTAAATAATATTATGGCATTTGATGAAGTTTTATTTTCTAAACCCTATCCAAGTGCCTTTTCAAAACTCTCAAAGTTTAAAAATGATAAATTTCCTAATATCAAGTTCCTCATGGATGCCTACGATAAAGAGCTCGAGGCTCTTAAGAAAACCGATGAATACCAAGCCATCTTTATCAAGTGGACTGGAAACTAAGCCTTATAAATTATACATAATTTAATCGATTAACCATGAATCATTAGAACTATTGGGACTCGTGGTGTATTCAGTCTTTTTGTTCATTTTCAAAGGGAATTAGATGCCGTTATTTCAACGCTTTAAGCGATCAGACTCCAAAATCGAGATTTTATCTGGTTTAACCGTGGCCCTCGCTTTAGTACCTGAGGCCGTGGCCTTTGCTTTTGTTGCAGGTGTAGAGCCTCTTGTTGGTCTATATGCAGCATTTATGGTCTGTCTCATCACCTCTATTTTTGGAGGAAGACCTGGTATGATTTCCGGAGCTACTGGCGCCCTTGCCGTTGTGATGGTGAGTCTAGTTGCTAATCACGGTGTCCAATACCTATTCACCGCTGTCATTCTCATGGGTATTCTTCAGGTCATTATGGGAGTACTTAAGCTTGGTAAGTTTATTCGGATGGTTCCTGAAGCCGTTATTCTCGGTTTTGTAAATGGATTAGCGATTGTTATTTTTCTTGCTCAATTAGGACAATTTAAATCTCCTGTGACTGGAGCTTGGCTAGATAGTACAAGTTTAGCAATCATGGGAGGACTTATCGCTATCACAATGGCGATTATTTATTTTCTCCCTAAATTCACAAAAGCTTTTCCTAGTTCCCTCGCCGCAATCATAACTGTTTCAGGAATAGCTATTTTCTTTGATATTCCTACAAAAAGTGTTGGAGATCTTGCAAACATTAAAGGTGGATTACCTATTTTTAATATTCCTAATGTTCCTTTTAACTTGGAAACTCTTAAAATTGTTTTTCCCTATTCTCTCATTCTCGCTGGAGTCGGTCTTATTGAATCTCTTCTTACTCTAACGCTTATAGATGAATTAACAGAAACCAGAGGAAATAGTAATCGAGAGTGTGTTGCTCAAGGTGCTGCTAATATTGTAACGGGTTTTTTTGGGGGCATGGGCGGTTGTGCAATGATTGGTCAAAGTATTATCAATGTGACCAGTGGTGCAAGGAAAAGACTTTCTGGAATCACAGCAGGACTTTGTCTATTAAGTTTCATTCTCTTTGGTTCCTCTCTTATTGAGATGATTCCAGTTGCCGCTCTCGTTGGGGTGATGTTTATGGTTTGTATTGGTACCTTTGAGTGGACTAGCTTTCAATATATCCCCAAAATGCCTAAATCAGACTCCTTTGTTCTAGTCCTCGTCTCAGGATTAACAGTTATTTATGACCTTGCTATTGCCGTCATCATTGGAGTCATCGTCTCAGCACTTGTCTTCGCCTGGCAAAGTGCAAAGAGAATTAGAGCGCGAAAAACAATACTTGAAGATGGATCAAAACTTTATGAGATATGGGGACCACTTTTTTTTGCATCGACCTCTGTTTTTCAAGAAAAATTTGATCCCCATGAGGATCCTGATCAAGTTATTGTAGACTTTGCTGAATCCAAAATCGTGGATCATAGTGGTATTGAGGCCGTTCAAAAACTTACTCACAGATATGCTAAGCTTGGAAAACATATTAAACTTCGCCATTTAAGCCCTGATTGCAGACGACTATTAGATAACGCCAGCGCCATGATTGAAGTCAATTATGATGAAGACCCGCACTACGCTGTCGTTACTGATGAAGTTTAACTTTTCTCACTCATTTTTTCCTGAAGCCGTCTTTGCTCATCGGCTTCAAGGAGCTCATGAGACTCCTGCATATGTTCTTCTAATTCGTGAATAAATTCGTCTTCTTGGTAAAGTCCAGCATCTGGATCTGCATAAATATCCGCTTTGAATTCATCTTCACTCTTAGCGACTATAATTGAAATGATCGCATCACCAGAGATATTAACTGCTGTTCTTGTCATATCTAAAAGTCTATCTACGCCAATAATTAGTGCAATTCCCTCAACTGGTAGTCCTACTTGAGTGAGAACCATTGAAAGAGTAATGAGCCCGACCCCTGGAACCCCTGCTGTTCCAACCGAGGCCAGAGTCGCAGTCATAATGACCATTAAAAAATCGCTTAAGGTTAAATCGATTCCGTAAACTTGTGAGATAAAAACGACTGCTACACCTTGCATAATTGCCGTTCCATCCATATTAATAGTAGCTCCAAAAGGAACAGAAAAGGAAGCAACACTCCTTCCTACTCCCATTCGATCCACGAGGGCCTTCATTGTTACAGGGATAGTAGCATTACTACTTGCCGTAGAAAAAGCAACCAACATGGTAGAATAAAACTTCTTTAAGAAAGTTACCATACTGAGTCTTCCAAGAACTGTTAAAAATCCTCCATAGGTAAGAAAGAGGTGTAGTATTAAGACAACAAAGACAGTTATCATATATTTAATAAGCGGAACGAGAACCGAAAGTCCCTGAGTCGCAAAAACCTTTGCAATCAAACAAAACACCCCAATAGGTGCTAGAAGCATAATGAGTGTAATCATATTCATTATAATTTCATTAAATTCTTGAAAGAATGTGAGTATTCCATCTGCTTTCTTTCCAATCGAAGCTATAGAAATACCCATTAAAAGAGAGAAGAAAATAACCTGAAGCATCTCTCCTTTAACAAGAGCATCAAATGGATTGGTGGGAATAATATTAATTATGACATCTACTAAGCTTGGCGCATCCTTGGTACTAAAAGAAGTTTCTGGAGTAACAAGATTTAGTCCTACTCCAGGCCCTATGAGTTTTGCTATCACAAGGGCAAGTGTAACTGCAATTCCAGTAGTCAGCATATAAAACAAAAGAGTCTTTCCCCCTACTCGTCCTAGCTTCTTCAGGTCTCCTATTCCGGCTACTCCGGTAATAAGGGAGGCTAAAACAAGTGGAACGACTAACATTTTAATACCGGCAATAAAGATCTTTCCTACTACATGAAAGACACCATTCACGATATAAACTTCAATGAAAGTCCTCACTCCTACGCCGGAATGGGCCATGGCGTAGTTAAGGATCATTCCAAAAATTAACCCTAAAACAAGGGAAATTAAAATCAACGTGGTTAAACTAAACTTTGAGCCTTTTGCTTCGGACACGAAAACTCCTCTTTTCATAAATATTTAAAATTCTATTCGACTCGTTCATTGATATTTTGAAAAAGGATGGGTTTAAATACTTTAGAAGTCAGATTTTCCTAACGACTCTTCTTTTAATGGTCTAAACACACTCATTAAGGTAGGTTATTAAAAAATGAGGTAATTATGCATAAAAATATTCTACTTTCTTTTATCCTATTCCTTTTATCGACTTCACTCATTGCTAGCGAAGTGATTGGTATTGATGTGAGGACTTGGCTTGAAAGAAAAATTAACTCCGCTGATGGATCACTTCATATTCCAACTGGGGATCTCAAAGAAGAGCTTGAAAACAAAAAAGTTTTGAAAGATCAACCTATTGTCGTTTTCTGTGAGTCTGGAGGTCGCTCAGCAAGAGCAAAAAAGGTTCTCGAGGAGCTAGGTTACACAAATGTTAAAAATATCGGTACATGGAGAGAATGGAACAAAGACTATCAAGAAAAAAAATGAAATGTTTTTTTCAGAGAATAAAAAACTAGAAAATAATTTAAAAGACCTAAAATCAAAGCAGGTATTGCTTGAGAGAATGGGTCTCCTATCCTAACTCGAACGATAATTCCTAAAGTCATTAAAATGGCCAAACCTAAACAAGATAAAATATAAAGGTAAGGGTTAAAGTAATACCCTACCACACAGCCGATTCCTCCAAAAAGCTCTAGGTATCCTGTTAAAGTTCTAAATTGCAGTAAACCATATCGAGTAAATTCCTCAACCATATGATTAGTAAGAAGACAGACTGCTCCGTAGATAATGAATGCAAGTGCGTTAAAAATAGTTAATAATAGTATCATCTATTAATTATACTTTAATATCGTGAGAGGACAAAATGAGTAATTTAATCACAATAATGCCTATCCTTAAGACTTTAACCTTAGCCTCTGTACTATTCGTTTGGTTTATTCGCTATGAAAATATTGTGAAAGAGTTCAAAAACTATGGATACTCCGATAAGCTTCGAGACCTTGTCGGTATTTTAAAAATAACAAGTGTAATTCTTATTCAAAATTCAAACCCTCTTTTAATCAAAGTCGGTAGTGCTCTTCTTGCTTTTCTTATGTTGGCAGCAGTCATTACACATATTAAAGTTAAAAACCCTATTATTGAGCTCATTCCTTCATTTGTATTGATGTGCTTTTCAATATTATTTTTCACGCAGGCTTGAGGCTTCCCCTAAACCTAGGATGAAACTTCTGCAAGTTCTTTAGTGTGCTCTACGGCCTTTCTGATCATCTCTTCTAGGTTGGGGAGGAGGACATCCGAAGATGGATCTTTTTTTGTCCAGTGGGCCGTATAATCTAGCTCAACGCTATCCCCGTCATCAAAAATCATATTGATCACGTATCCGGTAAAATGAGGATGATCCTTAAGCTTAAAAATGACTGTCTTTGAAGTTTCATCGGCGGTGATTAACTCTCTGACGGTATGCTCCTCGGTACCATTTTTAACAATCATCTCTCGCTCTATTGAAAGAGGGCCGAAATCCTGAAGAACTTTGATTTCTGTCACTCCAGGCACATATTTATCTGGCCTTCGAATCTTCTCCACCATCATTTCCCATAGCTTATTTGCGCTGCAATTAATTTTTAATTTTGTGGAGGCCAGACCCATTACCATTCCTTTTTGAATATGAGGAACCAATATTCCCATTTTATAAACAAATGTAAAATCATTAACTTAAAATCCTTAAATAGGTAGGAAAGAATTAACACTTATGATACAAAGTGTCGCATGAGTATTCTATGTTCTCTTAAAAATATCAATTTAGCCTTTGGCACCAAAGTCCTTTTTAAGAATGCTTCTTTTGCCGTTAACCACAATGATCGAATCGGTCTGCTTGGTTTAAACGGTCAGGGAAAATCCTCTCTATTTAAAATTCTTACAGGAGAATGTGTCCCCGATATTTCTGAACCTCCATTTCTGTTTGATAAAGCTAAAGAGGCGAATAATCCAGGTTATGGTTATTCCGTCTTTATGGTTCCTCAGGAGTTTTCAATTAAAAAAGAAGAGTCGGTATCCATTAGAGATTGCCTCTTTCGATTCTTCCCGGAAATAGAGGGCAACCAAAGAGAGCTCTCCAAAATCAACAAAGAGCTCGAAACCGTTCAAGACGAAGAGAGGATGAATAAGCTACTTGAAAGACAAAATAAAATTTTACAAAAATTAGAGATTCTGGGTGCGTGGGAAATCTCTAATTCATTTGAGTCCTATCTTAAATATTTTGGCCTTCAAGATTTAGATCAAAATGTCTCAAGCCTTAGTGGTGGAGAGCAAAAAAAAATTCTTCTCTCTCTAGGATTAAGCTCGAAATCAAATCTTATTCTCTGGGATGAACCAACAAACCATCTTGATATCGAAACAATTAAAAAATTTGAAACAGAGCTTTCTAACGTTCAAAATGCTTTTATTCTCATATCCCATGATCGGTACCTCCTCTCAAAAGTGACCAACTCTATTTTTCATATTAAAGATGGAGAGATTAAATCTTTTTCTGGAAGCTATCAGGATTATCTCGAATATCTTGTCACTGAAGAAAGGACTCGAGAGGCCGTACTTCAAAGACTTAAAAATAGCCTTAAAAGAGAAACTGAATGGATGCGACAAGGAATTAAGGCCAGAGGATGTCGTTCGAAAAAAAGGGTCGAAAATTACGAAGATCTTAGAGAAAAGGTTTCGGAAATTAAATCAAAGGCAAAAAGAAACCTCGATCTTGAAATTTCTCAATCACAGAGAAAAACCAAAAAACTAATAGAATTGAAAGATGTATGCCTCTCTTTTGGCGATAATACCCTCTTTAAAGATCTCTCTTTAACCATCAAGAAAGGAGATAAGATTGGTCTCCTTGGAAAAAATGGTATTGGTAAAAGTTCTTTAGTGAATTTAATCGCTGGTAATCTCGCTCCAACATCTGGAGAGATTAAACGAGCAGATGATATAAAGATCCAAGTCTTTAATCAAAAACGAGAAGAGCTTGATCCCTCAAAGACTCCTTTTCAAATTTTAGGAGATGGAGACGACTACGTTCATTTACCAGAAGGGAGAAGAGTCCATGTTAACTCCTGGTTTGAATCCTTTCTCTTTAATAAAGAGTTCATTCATCGTCCTTTAAGTACTTTTTCTGGAGGTGAACGAAACCGAATGCAAATGGCCTTAAATTTCACAAAAGCGGGAGATCTTTGGATCTTTGATGAGCCAACTAATGATCTTGATTTAGAGACTCTTCAAATTCTAGAAAATAAACTTGCTGAATTTAAAGGAAGTCTTATTCTCATTAGTCACGATAGGACGTTTTTAAGTAATAGTACCAATAAAATTTGGTCTCTAGATAATCAAACTATTGAAAACTTTGAGGGAGGTTATGAACAAGTAGAGGCCTATATGGATGCCTTGTCGCTTGAGAAAGACCTCCTTGAAGAAGCGCCTTCGGTAGAAGTAAAAACACCCACCCCAACGCAAGAATATAAAAAGAAACTCTCTAATAAAGACAAAGAACGAATTAAGACGCTTGAACAAGAAATCCCTTCTTTAGAGGATAAGCTTGAAAAGCTTGAGGATCTGTTAAGTGGTTATGACTATTCCAATGTCGACAAAGATACGGCAAATCAACTTAAAGTTATCGCTGATCAAAAAGATAGTATTGAAGAAAAAATCCTTACATACTACGAAGAGCTAGAAGAACTAAAGCAATACCTATAATAAATAGGTAGGTTTGAAAAACAAACTTCTCAAACCTTCTATTTGAGCTAAATTAATTAAATAACTCTTACACTTACAGCACAAGGACCTCTTTGGCCTTGTCCAATCTCAAAAGAAACCTTTTGATTATCTTCTAGAGAATTCGATTCAATTGCAGAAATATGAACGAATAGATCTTTTCCACCATCGTCTGGTGAAATAAATCCAAATCCCTTAGTTGCATCAAAAAACTTAACTTTACCTGTACTCATAAAAATCTCCTAAAAAGCTACTCTTATTAAACGAGTGCCTATATTTAATTGCCTTAAAAGCAATTTTAATTGTTTATTAAACTTATTTTTTGATTGGTTTTGATAGATAAACTTGTGAAGAAAAAATAAAAAAACGAATTTAAAAAACTTAATCTATAATCAATGTAACATCCTATCGGCTAAATAGATATAGAAATAAAGAATATTCATATAATTATAACTAGCTGTAATAATTGAGTAATCCTATTACTTTTGAAAATACTTACGATAGGCCGATGGACGTACTGCGAATTGTAAATAAAGCACAGGAAAGAGCAGGATATCTAACATTTTAAGACCCGTGGTGTACTCAATATCATCCTGAATCTCGGACTCATCTTCGGTAATTTTAACAATCCGATGAGTATGGTGCCAGTATCTTAACGGTGGAGGAGTCACTCTTCCTTCATCAACAAATCCACATTCTGTCTCGTTGTCAAAATCACTCGTTATGAGGCTTATCCACTTCTGTTTTAGAGGACCAACTTTCAAATGAACTTCATCATTAGTTTTACACCCATCAAATCTCTCCACCTCTAATGGCATGAGCGGTGGTTTCAACGCTTTAAAGAGCTCAAGAGTGAATCCCTCAAGGACCTTGCGATAATTAAGAGGAATTCGGGTTTTAAGTAATAATTTCATAGATCCATGATAACCAATATTGGAAAAAAAGCAAAAATAGCATCCAAAATCAAAGGATTTAAAGCTTGATATTTTTTAGATATTGAATTTTTACCAAACGAAATGAAGGTCAAGAAGAACGTACTTAATGAGACTAAAGGTTAAAACCTTATCATTATCAGCTCCTCCTTCAAGGACTCTTCCTCCAACCCCTAAATGAGTGCCTTGTGTAAGCTTGTACCGTATCTTTAAAGTGACGTCGACAGCCCTTCCTTGAGGCGACCAGGCAAAGTCAGCGTCATTATACAAATATAATCGATCAAGAAGACCTAATTTCAATCCGTAATAAAAAAGCGGAACAAAGCCTACGTTATCATATTTCGTACTAAGGATTCCCTGAGTGAAAGCTATTGAGGCCTGTCTTATTTTTCCTGTGAAACCAATTTTAAAATAGTTGTTGTTACTAGACCATAGGTTATAGGTGTATCCAAGACGGTAAGAATTAAACTTATAATCAATTTTAATAGGTATATTCGCCGAAAAAATAATATTGTTAAAATTAACGTTTCTAGTTTCACTTCCTGTTACGGATAGATCAAGAGGAGCGAAAACAAAACGCAAGCCGTGACTTTCACTAATTTGATAATTTCCCTCTAACCGATAATGAACAAATGGACCCGAATCATACTCATCAAAACTCACCATCTTTCCTGTTTTTGATGGTATTCTGACATCGTTTCGCTCTTGCCAAAGTCCCCCAGCTTCTAATGAAAAGGAGTTTGAGAATGCAACAGACTGAAAAAACAACCAAGTTCCCAAAGTGATTATAAATTTTGAAATATTTGATTTAAACATAATTGCAAACTAATTAATAACTCTTCGATTCAAAAACACAAAAAATGGTAATATTACTAGAGGCACGACTGTAAAAACTACAACTAATATTGCCCCAGCGGGTAAGTCAAATTTGTAACTCAGTATCATACCAACAACACATAAAATGATCCCAATTCCCCAACCAATAAATAGCTGCTTACTCAGTGAGTTTGAGATCTGCATACTTAACAAAGCAGGGACAACAAGAAAAGAAAATACGAGTAGGATACCTGCGACCCCAACGGATGATGTAATTACAACACCAAATAAAGCATAAAATAGGAAGTCCCAAATTAAATTTTGATTGTTCGACTTTGAATTCAAAGTCGAATGTATAATTTTTTCTCTAAAGATATAGTGTACTAAACCAACAAAACCATAAATAATTGCAGTCTTAAAGACCTCTTCCCAAGTTACCCAAAGAATCTTCCCTATGAGTATTTCTTTGATATGCTCAGCGCCATGGGCCATCATATTTACAACAAGAATTACCAAAGAAGAGGCAAATGCATAAACAAGTGCGATTAGTACTTCCTGAGAGACATATTTCTCAATTTTTTTTCCCCAAGCAAAATAGAGAGCTGCTATAAATGTGAATACCAGAGAAATAAAATAAGAGCCAGTTGAGTGATGATCAAAATGCATTAGTAATGCTACTGAACTCCCTAAGCTTGCGACCTGGGCAAGAGAGAGGTCAACAAAAATTACTTCTCGTCTCAAAACGTGAAGTCCTAAATAACAATGAATTCCGACTAAAAGGAGACACATGAAAAAAGGAGGAAGTAAAAAATTAATTATTTCCACTTAGCCTCCTATCTTAGAAACAAGATAGTCATATAAAGAAAAAATATCTGTAACCTTCTCATTTCCACCAACAGCAACAGGAACCACCTCTATTTGAACTTCAGGTACTTCTCTTTTAACTCTTTGAGCAATCGTTTCATCGAAGTAGTTTTCAACAACGATCTTTTTAATATTTTCACTTTTGACTTTGGATATAATACCTAAAATATGAGATGCAGTAGGAGGTATTCCAGGCTTAGGTTCAAGTACATCGATATTCACAATACCAAAATCTTTATAAAAGTAAGTTAACGTTTTGTGATATGAGATGATCTTTAAACCTTCTTTAATTTTACTCCTCCACTGGGACAGTGATAAATTCATTTTAGCTTTAAAACTTTCGAAACCTTTTTCATAGGATTCCTTATTAGCGCTATCTAGCTTTATTAGTTTAAGACTTACCGCCTTTGCAACCTCAACGGCCTTCAAAGGACTTAGCATAAAATGAGGATTACCTTCAGGATGAACGTCTCCTTCAGACCTAGATACTTTGGAGTCATCCTTTTCTACTAAATCAACGACCTCGGATGCAATCAAGTGGTTTGGTTGACCTTCACGTACTTTTGGATTTCGACTCCCTCGTACAATCAGCGGTAACCAGCCTTCCTCTAATCCTGCACCAATACTTATGAGAAGATCTGCCTTTGATAATTTAAAGGTATAGCTTGGCTTAGCTTCCAAATAGTGTGGATCTTGAGTTCCTCTACAAAAACTTTCAACATCAACTCTTTCACCTCCAACCTGTTGTACAATATTGGCTAGGTTGGTAGTTGTCGTGAGTACTTTGACTTTAGAGTTTGCCGATATTGATACTAGAAAAATCAGCGCGCAGAAGTGTATTTTCACAACATAACCTAATAAACATGGGCAGGATGAGCACCAATACTAATGTTTAATTGTAGTGAGAGCCTTTTTATGGGTTTGTCCATCCCATCATGAATGCTATCGTACTGCGCTCTAATTGAGGAAAATTCTGTTGGAATATAGGCTATTAATGCGCTGTATACATTTTTATCCTTCTCTTCATCATTCTTACCTAATCCAAGAAATTCATATTGAGCTTGTGCATACCAACGTTGAGTAAGTTGGTAGCGTAAAAAGGAAGTTATCCCCCCGTTTTTATCATTATTACTCCCACTTATGTCTTTATGAATGAACTCTGTGGACCACATAAAGGACGAAAATTTACCACCTTTTGTAGGTCTCCACTTCAAAGTTAGGTCTGTTCCATAGAGGTTAGTTTTGTCCTCCAGAGAGCTTCCATGAGTATGATTAGAAAAATTAAGTGCTGATAATCCCCACTCTAGAGTCATGGCATCGGATAGATCCCATAAGTTTTTCCACTTCAATACATATGCCATAGCGCGGTGTGAATCTACAAATAATGTCTCATTTGTGGGTTGGATCGCTTGCAAAGAAACTTCACTAAACCAATTTGTCGGAGCAAGAAAAGATACTCCTAATCCGGCTTCGGCCAGGCCTTCATCACCAAACATTTCTTCTTGAACTATACCACGATAAATAAAAGGTAACGCATGAGAATGAACGCCGTTATATTTTCCAAAATTCGCATAGAATTTACCTATTTTTAAAGTGATATTTGGAATACTTAAAGTTTCAACAAAGACCTCTTCTGGTTCAACTTTAAATTCATGAGAGTGACTCCCCTCCTGGCCTTCTTCTTGGTGGATTCCAATAGTTGCCTCAGCTCTAAAATAAGCATCTACATCTGAGCTAAATTGTAACTCGACTTCCTGAAGGGAAATACCGTCATCAACATCATTTCGTGAGCCATTCTTATAGAGGGTTAATGCATTTACTCCAATTGCCGGATTAAACTTATTTCCTCTAGACATTTGTGATAAGGATTGAGCGCTTACAGATATAAAACCAAACAGAATCATTAGGAGTAGAGATTTTTTCATTTTTACCTCAAAACGTGAAATTTAAATAAAATAAGAACCTATTAAATTTTTAAGATATTACAATCTTAAAAAGTAGCAGTAAAGATATAGATTTTTGAGCTTGCTAGGAAAGTAACGGGATTCTAAAAAATCTCGAAAAACTAAAGGTTTTTTTATTATTTCATTATCATAAAAGTCACCTAAATCATTGTTTTTTCTCTACCGCTTAAAAGTTATTCAGAGTTAGATTTTTTGGTTAAATTTTATTCTAGTGGTATCATATAGTTATATGACTATAGATTCTTCCAAAAAAGAGCTAGAGGATCGAATAAGAGCGCTGGAAAAGCAGCTAGAAGAGTCTGATTTAATTAAGAGCAAACTAAAGATATACGAAAACGTTTTTCATCATGTATTACATGAAGTTCATGTTTGGGAGCTAATTCGAAACAATGATCACTCAATTAAGACTTGGAAATTAGTCGATGCTAACCCTGCCGCTCTTAAATCATGGAATAAAGACTTAAAGGACATAATCGGAAAAACCACAGATGAGATATTTCCAGGAGTAAATGCAACTGAGCAATTCTTACCAATTGTTGATAGGATTTTTAAAGAAAATCAGCCTCATAAATGGGAAACCTTTTTTCCTGCGACAAATCAAACTCTCTATATGGTCAGCGTCCCCTTTGGAGAGCACTTTATTAGCACGGGTATTGATATAACACACATTAGAAATACGGAAAAGAATTTATCCGAACTTCAATCCAAAATCGTCTTGGATGGTACGGGTGTTGCACTTTGGAAGTACAATATTATAGAAAATACTCTTATTTGGAATGATTCTATGTATAAGCTGTTCGAGCTTAATCCTGAAGATTTTAGTGGAGATTATCAAGCATGGGAAAAAAGCCTTCATCCTGATGATAAAGAAAGAAGTGTAAAAGAGCTAGAAGATGCTATTGCAGGCATTAAACCATTCGATACAATTTTTAAAATAAAAACATCTCAGGGAAATATTAAATATATAAAATCAAAAGCAATTGTCTTAAGGTATGAAAACGGTGAACCCTATGCCATGCTTGGTACCAATTGGGATTATACTCGAGAAGTGAATTATCAAAACGTTTTACTTGAGGCAAAACAACGTGCTGAGGAATTCAGCAATGCAAAGTCACTCTTTTTAGCAAATATGTCTCATGAAATAAGAACACCAATAAATAGTATTATTGGTTTTACAGACTTATTACTTCATGAATCAAAAGACTCATCTTTTCTAAAAAAGCTCAAATCCATTAAGGAGTGCTCTTCACTATTACTTAATGTCATAAATGATGTTTTAGATTATTCTAGTTTAGAAAAAAACAAGATAAAACTTAATCAGGCTCATATTGATCTCAAAGCTTTGGTCAAATCAACTATTGAAAACGCAAAAGTTCTAATCAAAAACGATATTGAAATCTCATTAGATATACCACCCAATTTCCCGAGCTCCGTCTTTGCGGATGAACAAAAAATGTCTCAAATACTTAATAATCTTCTTTCAAATGCAATTAAGTTTACTGAGAAAGGTTCTATAAAGGTATTATTAAAAAGTTCTGAAGATTCAGTTGAAATTAGCGTGATAGATACTGGGATTGGAATAGATGATAAGACTTCAATTTTTAAAGAATTTAATCAAGCTGATAATACATACTCTAGAAGTTTTGGGGGGACAGGACTTGGTCTTACAATCACAAAAAAGCTTATAGAATTGATGAATGGGTCTATTGATATTAAAGATAATGAGCCATGTGGATCCATTTTTACAATCCAGCTTCCTTTTTCTGATACAAAGCAAAAAATTAAAAACATTCCAGATGATATAATAGATAATGAAACCTCTGTTTCACCTATATCGATCTTAATTGTCGAAGATAATTTATTTAACCAAGAAATTTTAAAAGCTACATTAAAACAAATAGGATTATTTCCTGAAGTCGTTAACAATGGAGTAGAAGCTCTGGAAATCATGCAAAAGGAAGATTTTGATCTCATCTTCATGGATTGTCATATGCCTAAAATGGATGGATATGAGGCGACAAAAAAAATAAAGGATATGTATAAGGAAAATAGTCCCTATATCTGTGCCGTATCTGCAAGTGTCATGCAAGAGGACGTCGATAAAGCAATGGCAAGTGGAATGGACAAATTTATTTCTAAGCCTATCAGTCTAAAAAAGATACGAGGTGTTATTCAAGAATTTAATAAATCAAACGAGAGATCGAGGAAGAAATCCTAAATTGCGCATTAAATGTCCTTTGATTTTTTTATTAAGGCATGAACATCTGCAAGACAACATTTGCCAGATGGATTGGCCGTTTCGCAAAAACATCCCGGATCTTTCATTTTAGACTTTATCTCATCAATAATTAGATTTTCCTTATTTTTTCTAGCGGCCTCGAATATTTCTTTTTTTGATTTTTTAAAACAATAACAAATCAAGCTATCAAGATTTTCTAAGTCTACTTCTGAAGATTCAGGCTTTTTATTATTTGAACAACAATTACTCATACCTATTCCTTATCATAAGGAGTCCATCATAGACCACCCGTCTTCATCAGCACTATAATTGTAAGTTTTCACTCGATCAGATTAGATATTTTCTTGAGTTCTCAGTAAAAGAAATCAATAATTTCATGCGCCATTAAAAAGATAATAATATCAATATATTAGAAGGTCTCTTTTTAAAATTAAAAAAAAAGCTTTTCTTAGTCACTAGTGCCATTTTGCCCAACCGATGTGAGACTTATTTTCTTGTTTTATTTATTTAAAGGACTATAAGGAAATTGAATTAACAAGGGAGAAAATATGAAAAAAATGTTAATGGCCCTGTGTTTGTTATTCAACTCAATAACAGCTTTTTCTTATGTTAAAATTGACGAGGAGGTAACAGGAGTCTCAACGATTGATTATGTTGAGGTTGTATCTGTAAAAAATTCTCAAGTTAAATTGAAGTTCATGCTCAACGGATGTTTAGACCGTTTGGGACCCGTATCTTATAAGTTTAGTCGTAAAAATTGGAGAACGACTTTATTTGTAAGCGCTGTGAATTTGCATGTTAAAGGCTCTGAAACCGTACGATGTTTCTCTCCTAATTATAAGGTGATCACCTTAGAGGCACCATTCTTTGTTAATAAATGGTCATTAAAAGTAGAGACTCTAGGTGAAGTAAAACCATCTCTTAAAGGTTTTTTGAGAACTGGAAGAATGGCGATTGGTGGAGAAACCACCGGAGTGGAACTTGTTACTGAAAATGATGAGGTTTATGAGCTTATTATTCCCGCTCATTTAAAAAGATCTCTACGATCCTTCAGTTCAAGAAATGTGATTGTGACTGGTGAGTTTACAACATTAGAGGGTATTGAAAGACCTGCAAGAAAAGCCTTTCATGTAAAGACTCTGGAACTTGCGGAATAAGCTAGATTCTTTGGTTGCTAAAAATTTGAGTTATTAAGGGAGTTCTTAGAACTCCCTTTTTATTTAAATATTAGTAGAGATGGTGAAATAATTATAGCTCGTTGATTTTATACAGTTTTAAAATTAGATTCATGTTCGTAACCCCAAATCTCAGCTTTACTCATAAAAAGGAGTAGAAAATGAGAAATTTGGGATCAAAGTTCATCAAAAGAGAAAAATAAAAAATCACGCTAGACCGAGCTTTACTCTAAGCATATCTAATGTCTTCTGCTAAAGACCTTGAACACTTATTTAATTATTTTAATACCCGAGGTGACACCCCAGGCCTTAACTCTAAAATTTGAACTTTTCCACCGAATGCCCTACTCATACCTACATCAATTAGCCAAAGTTTTCCATTACAGTTGGATCTAATTTGATCTTTAATAGTATGACCAACAACCATCATTGAGGCCTTATATTGTTTTAGCGCCGCCTCTAATTCCACACAGAGAGGTTCTTTATCTTTATCTGAATAAATTCTAGTCCATACAGGGGAATGATCTTCATTATCTATGTATTCATTTTCTTTATCTGGATCACCATTTAAAATCCATTTCTTATAATCATTATTTAATTCTTCTAAACTTAATCCAAGTCCCCCACTAATACCTCCGTGTACAAAAATTATATCTCCAATTTTCATAACAACATTTTGAGTTGATAATAATTTTCTATAATACCCATTTTTACTAAAGGCATTAAATCTTCCTGGCTCATAGGGAAGATTGCGCTTTTTAAGCCTGTATTGATAGTCAGGTGGAAGACTAGTTCCAAGTTTCCACGGTCCTTTATCATCAAAATCCTTAAATATATACATCGAATCCTTTGTAACATATTTGAATTTAAATTGTAGGTTCATAATTTCGTGATTGCCTAAAAGCGGAAAGAAGCCACCTCCACCTTTTGCGGCAATTATTCTAAGCTGAGCTAAGGTATCCATAATTTTTCTATCATCTGGCCCTCTATCTAGTTGATCTCCCACTTGAACAACGTAGGTATTTCCTCCCGTCCATTGCCACTCTGTTGACATAAAACCTTTTTTTTCTTTTTTAAATGCACCCGAAAGAAGTAAGGCCTTTTTTGTTTGCTCCCAATCGCCATGCAAATCACCAATTGCAACTATACGAGTATACTTTTGAATCTCTGTTGGCATTTTAGGTATTTGACTGATATCTACTAATTTATCATTTGCTAGTAATTGTAGATTAAATAGAAAAAATAATAATATTATATTCATAAAACTCCTCATATAACTCTAATTATTATATATTCTTCCTCTTTTTTAAACTCTTAATTGGGTTCTTGTATGCAAAAGAGTGTATTTAGAAAGATATCCCTGATAGAGGTAGGTAAGAAATATTGTTATTTTTGAAAATCATAAAGGACATTAGAGGTATAACTTTATGCTTTGATTTTGGTGGAGGTAGTGGCACCTTCATAACTTTTGGTTTTTATTGAGTGATTTTGTACATATTACTACAGAAACGATTCTTTCCTTAACCTATTTCTTAATACAGAAAAAACTAGCACCAAAAAAGCCAACAAAAATATAGTCATGGCAATTGAAGTAGCTATTGATTTTGTCAGTGTAGAAACATTTGCATTAAATACGATATCTTCAGATATTTGAGGATAATTTTCTAGTATCCTGAAAATGAAAAAGTTTTCAATATAATCTGCAATCCCTGCAATAAATGATGCAAGAGCACCTAATTTTCCTACGACTTTCCAGCTGCCAATTTTTTCAAATACCCACAAACAACCCAAAGCATAAGTTAAGATAAATCCTAAGGGATAAAATAAATCTAAAATTAGTTGTGTCTTTTTATAAAAATAAATTCCTTCACTCCCCATACTACTTAGTAACGTCATTGCTTCCAAAACACTATAACCTGCAGGTCTCATGTCAAAAGCTTTTAACCCACCTGAATATTCCACTAATTTGGGTAAACTCCACAGTACCATAGTTAAATAAACGGCATTGGTAATAATAAAAAGAGTAAGTAGAACTTTTCCATTGATGAACTTTTTCATAAAGAAAAACTATCACATGAGATAACTAAAAGTCGTTGGAGATCATCCTAGATAACTAGATATCGTAATGGTGGAGGAAAATCGGGATTGGAGCTGGAATTGTTCTACAATTTTCAGACGAGGTCCGGGAATTATTTCCAACAATTTTAAGGAGTTATAAACCTCCATCATCCCTAATTTCTGAACCTCTTTGAAAATTCTAAGAAGTTTAAACCATCATGCTGTACGAATTTCAACGTAGAACAATCCTCTCCTTTAAATTCACCGTAGAACATTGTTCTACCTGATTAGTAAGCACTTAGCTCTAATCACCCATTAGGAGGAAAAATGGAAAAGAAACGTAGCTCAAGAATCATCATGACTAATGAGGCAAGGGTACTTAAAGAAATGAGGTATCAAAAGGGTCTTTCCTTGAGAAAGGCCGGTGACCTTATTGGGAAATCTGATACCTATATCGCCCATATCGAAGGTGGACGTATGGATGTTCCAATAGGACATAAATTACAGGTCCTCCTAGACCTATATGGCCCCATAAAAATCAAATCATTTTATGAAAGGGCCAGACTTTTTAGGGCCAAAATTACTAAGAAGGACGAGCTTTTAGAAATTATCCAAAAAATAAGTGACGAAAAGGTTGAAATCCTACTGGGATTGGCAAAATCTTTAACTAACTAAGAAATTATGGAATCAATAATTAGAATAGTACTATTATCCCTACTCTTAGGATTTGTTGGTAATTCTCTCCCTTTAAAAAAGATTTATAAGTCAATTAAAAGGGAAACAATATTAAAAATTCAAAAAGGACTTCCCTCTCTTGAGGTCTATGCTCGGAAATTAACCGAAAATTC
>CBDUBC010000016.1:0-36467 GCA_965365285.1 uncultured bacterium | reverse complement strand
TGCCGAGCTTTACGCCTATCAAAGAGGAATAAAGCTTGAGGATCCAAAGTATTTTTATACCGAACGAAGATGGCTTCAACTTGAAGCGGCTCGAAAAAAAGATCAGGTTATGATTGACCACGAAGGACAAACACAAACCGTGGGTGCAGTGGCCATGGATAAAAATGGTGATCTCGCAGCAGCGACTTCAACAGGAGGAATGACTAACAAAGCTTTTGGAAGAGCAAGTGATACAAGTATCATCGGGGCCGGAAATTTTGCAGACAATAAAACCTGTGCGATTTCAGGTACGGGGACTGGAGATCAATTCATTCAAAATGTTACTTGCTTTGATTTTCACGCGTTAATACTTTATCAAAATAAAACTCTCAAAGAGGCAGGAGAGATCGTGCTCCAAAAGCTTAATGACGTCGACGGCTACGGAGGTTTTGTCGCTGTTGATCCCTTTGGTAAAATTGAAATGGGTTTTAACTCTGGAGGAATGTTTCGAGCAAAAATGGGCTCGGACCAAGACATCCATATTCGAATCTTTTAGGTACCTAATTCCAACACAATATGGCAGTTTTTGAGCTCAATAATTTTTGTTGAGGACTCTTTTAATTAGCCTCTATTTCACCCTAAATTTTAATCCAATTTTACTAATGATTTATAGGGTTTAGCCACTCTTACAAGCCTCAATATTTAGTCAAAAAAAACCGACTAGTTGTACGTCATTTCAAAACTTTAGAGGTCGGCCGAATATATAATTTAATTAAGTAATGAAAAAGATACGTTATCTCTCTCTATTTTTGCTTCTCATTCTCGCCGGCGCATATCTCTGGATGCAAAGTGAATTTGAACCTCCACGAATAACCAAAGATCCTCTCAATAAAAGTTATCAAAAATCTTCTCAAGTAAAAAAACCTCTTTATAAAAAAATCTCTGCACAAAAAGTAGCTCAAGTGAAAATTGAGGAAGGAGAATATTTCAGTGAGGAGAATAAGACATTAGTCCAAGCTTTAAAAATAGGTGCTCCATTAATCATAAAGCGCAATGAGAGTTCCACTCAAAGTTTTAGTGTCGAGGAAGTCCACAACTTCGCTCCTAATTTCCAAACGACTCTTGGAGTTGATAAGAAAAATAAACATGTTATGAGTAAGCGTGTTTACTACGGAGTATCTACTCAAAAAAGAACAGGTCAAAAAAGTTCTATGACCATGGCCATAGTTAATAATGCTGTTCGAGTGGCCGTTTTTGAGCCTAGTGGTGATTATTATCAAATAGCCTATAATCAAAAGAACGGCAAATATTATCAATATAAATTTAAGTACCGCCCCCTTAAATATGCAATCGATCCGAATTCAGAGGATGCCTCTCCAGCTCTAATGATTGAGCCCGATGACCCCAAATGGAATCTTTTTGAAGATGGTGAAGAGGTCGAAGTCTTTGCTGCGGAAACTAATTATCTTGGAGGGTCCAACCTCGATCGAGAGGATGAACAAGAAAGAGGTCCAGCGAATCCTCCAGAATATGATAAGTCTCTTGTCGATTATCAAATTATTTGGTGGCTTGATAAGGCGGCAACCAATTCGTCTGCCTCTGATACTGAAAGATTAGATGATCTAACCGCAAAAGAGCTCACTAAGTTTGCCAAGCAAACTCGTTTATATGAATCCCAGATTGGGGTGCGCTATATTCTTCAGGAAATGGTCCTTAACGTTACCGAATCTCCTGTAGTCGATCCTAAGTATCTAAACACAGCACCAAGCCCTGAACCTGACTGTGTGGCCGGAGAACCCTGCTTCCCGCTGGTTTCGGCAAGACAACATCTTGCCCATTACAGACCTGCTCATATTTACAAATATCAGGTCGTCCCTTTTCAAATGAAAACCAAAACCGGAGATGAATATTCTTGGGGCGGTCATGCTTCTTGTTGTCCAGGATCAAGTGGGACTGCTGTGTATAACGCTATTTCTTCAGACAGTTATTACATGACAATTTCAGCTCATGAGGGTGGACATAATTTAGGTGCCCCTCACACTTTAACTGGTGGGATTATGGGAGGCGATCCTCACGGCGATGGACTCTCCTTTTTTGCTTACGCTAGAGAAGGTGAATTTCAAGGCCTTAAAATGGCATCAACCATGATGTATGAAAAAAGCCTCAGCTCCTATCGGGCACAAACTCGACATACGAAATATTCCCATATGCGAAATCCCACTCAAATCCCTTGGGCCGTTACAGATAACTATGACATGATCATTAGTAATCCCAATGATGTTCAAAACAGGACGATGACTTTACCAATTATATCGAATGACCTTCCCTACTCTCCTGATGGTGTCTGGAATGCCTCTATGGACGTTCTTGAGGTTGGGCATCTTATTCCTTCTCATGCTGGAAGTATTAAATTGAAATCCAATAACGAAGTCGAGTTCGTTGCGAATCAAAATTTTTATGGAACAGCAAGATTTCGTTACACACTTCGAGGTCATCTTCCCGATGATAAAAAAGAAACTGCCGCAGTAGACTGTTTAAACTTCTCTGAACCTTATTATTATCATGGTTATACTCCTATAAAAATTGATAGCTGTAGTAATGTGACTGATGGAGATGATCTCTTTTCTATTCCTCAATTTCCAAATGTTTCAAATATAAGTAGAACCGATGATAAAAAGGGGTGTTTAGAGTTTGGAATATATAATGATCCCATCGAAACAAAAAACGGCTTCGATACAACTCTCTATTCCGATGCCAAATGCAACTACGTGGGTCAATCATCTAAATGGCAATTTGTCTCCAAAGAGATGAATAGTAAACAATATTATCAAATCCGAAATCAGCAAAGTGGATATTGTATTTCTAATACCTACAATAAGTCCGTTTCCTGCGATTTTGATACCGATACCTTATTTGAGGTTCAGAAAACCTTAAACGTTCCTGTTACGGACCAATGTATTTCAGGAAGTGGTTTTGCTATAGTTAGTGAAAAATTAAGTCTGGTTGATTGTAGTGTTGATGATGAGCTTAGAAGTTTTTCTATTGCTAATTTTCCTAACCAATCTGAAATTAGAAGAGCAGGCAGCACAAATTTCTCTCTTGTATCAACAGATAAGAATCCTAACAACATTCTTTATGGAGACGGTATTCAAAGTTATTGGAAAGCCGATGAAGCGGATTATACCGTTTTGAGCTGGAATTTCATAGACCAGGGTAATGGGATTTATAAGATTCAAGAATCGAGCTCTTCTTATTGTTTATCTGCTTCCTTTGTTTTAGATGACTGTACCGCTACGGACGTTTTATTTGAAATAACTCAAATTTCTGGAACGAATTATCAAATAAAGGCAATCTTGACAGGAAACTACAAAGAGCGTTATCGAATTAAACCTTACCGACAGGCAAGAGATGGATGGCTTCACGCCGCGGATGTTTTTATTAATGTTAATAAAGCTGAAGGGGTTCTTGAGGGGAGTATCGCAGAAACGACGAACACTCAAATCGTAATTCCTTACAACCTTCCTAAATACTATGGAGCTAATGGAGCGGAGCCTGAATTTATCTTTAATCCTCTACTGGATTATTCTCTTGCTCCCTCTTCTCAGAACAGTGATGGAGATACAATTTCTATTTATCAAAATCCATGGGCGGTTAATCCATCTTTAAATCCAGACCCCGCAAGTATCTACACGATTGCAAATAATGGAGTTAGTATTGTAAGCCTTAATGCTCTCACTCCAGAAAACTCTGATATTCGAATCTTTAATTACAATAAGGCGCTTACGACAAGCTCTTCGGGTTTGGTTGCTAACGGCTATCTAGGTCTAACGGCCAAGAAGAATGAAAATGGACAATACTATGCAGGAACATCAGATCTTATTGTCACAGTAAAAGATCAGACTGATTCGGAGAGGGATCTAAGTGTCAAAGTCGTTCTTCCTATTGGTCGAATCAATATGTTATCAACCGAGTTTGAAAGAACAGATACCGTTATTTTAAATGTAACCCCTTACCTTCCCAATACAGGACCTACAAACGATCCACTGCTTATTGAATGGAGAAAAATAAGTGGCCCAGACGACCTTGTTTTTAGTGGAAGTGACCAGCTTGCTCAAACTACAGTTTTTAATACTATTGGTGAATACACTCTTCGAATGACAGCTTCTGCAAAGGGATATTCAACTTATCAAGAAATTCTCATCAATATTATTCCCAAGGATGGAGAGACCATTAATCCTCCTGTTGTCTATGATCCGGCGAATCCTCCAGATGTCGATAAAGTTTATGTCAACAGAGATGGAGATCGCTACCGAATTACAACAGATAATAAAATGTATCTCTCTACTGATGGAGGTCCTGAAAGTCTCCAAAGTAGTGCTTATAAACAAATATCCCTCATTAGCGATGAGCAATATGCTTATGTCGCTAATAATGGAGATCTTGTCCTTCGTTACCCCACTATTAATGGAGGAGCGGAAATTAATACTGGAGTTAAGGGCAAGATGGTCTCATTAGGGATTGATGGAACGATCATTGCTATCCTAGAAGATGCTGAATGCACGGCCAGAAGCAAAGAGTCGGGTTGTATGGCTAGATATGAATCTAACACATGGAACACCTGGGCACCAATACGTTTCACTTCAAGAAATGTATCCCATGAGATCATCTCCATTTTAGAAGACCCTTACGCTACAGTGATCTCGGTTTTCACAAATGATATTATCGCCTTTATTGATAAAGATAATAATTTATTTCTACAAAGTGAGGATGCAACTCGAGGAAAAGAATTTTGGCAGTATGGAGGTCAATGGCGTAGCATCCAGGTTTCTTCTCACGGTCGAATGGTTGGAATCAATACCCTAGGCCGAGCAATGATTATCAAAGAAGGTATATTTACTCCTATTGCTCAAAATATTGGTCATGTTTATTTAGAGTTTAATGGAACTCTTACAACCGTTGATTATGCTAATACGATAAAAAATGATTATGAGAAATACCTCTTTGAAATCGGAATTCCTAATGATTGGTACACAAAGAATAAAGTCGCTGATCATATTTCACTTGGAGAAGATGGTCGCGGTAGTGCTCGAGTTTTTTATGGTTCAAACCTAACAAGGTTTTTTAATGCAAACCTGAGTGCCTACGATACAGGAAATAATAGTAATCTCAACCCATGGGAAGTCGATATTGTTAATACCGACGATGTCTGTGCCACGAGAACACCGAGCACGGATAAGTTTGTACGAACAAATGCCGCGGATAAAGATACCTCTACCAATCTCGGCCCTTACGTTAAAGATATATCCTGTGGGACTAATATTGCTCTTGGGTTAGCGCCGGCGGATTTAGCGAATAAAAATCTCTTGCTAGAGAATCGAGTTCTTAAATATCTCAATGAGGCGTGGATTCCGGTACCAGGAAGAATGAATGATATTACAACAGCATCGCAAGAACTTGTTTATGGTATTGATCAACAAAATTTTGTCTACCGATTAGAAGGCTCTTTTTGGAATAGAATCCATGGAACCTTAAAAAAGATCAGTGTTGGAGCGGATGGCTCTCTGGTGGGAATTGGACCAGATGATCTTATCTATATCTATGAAAAAGGAAGTTGGATCCAAACAAAAACTAAGGCACTTGACGTCGATGTCTCAGTAAATAATCAATTCTATTATATTGACATGGATGGTTTTTTAAAGGCTAACTTTACCCAGTTCATTTCGGTTCCCTTTTTTCATGACCCGTTTGAGAAGTTTTATAACCTTCCACCAAAAGTTGTAAAATATATTGATCATAACGAATATGAATCTGTATTTAATTATAATACCGATCTTAATTCAACTTGTGCTCCTACTTCAGGGATCTACAGACTTACTAATGTGCCGGTAGGATATGTCACTCTTGGACAAGTTGTGACTTTAGATGCGAATGCACCAACTTTTACCACTCGTGTTTATGAGGATGATCCAGATATCTTTAAAGACCCTGTGGACTATACTGAAATCATAACCACGACAAGTTCACAAAACTCTGCTCTAGAAGTTCCAACCTATTGGAGACCAGTTGCTCCAGAGGGCTACAGTTGTTTAAGTGATGTGGTCGTCTTTAACAGTACAGCAAAGCCTTCTCTGAATGAAATTAAGTGTATTCATAATACTTACGTTAATGCAGGACTTTTTGAAGAGACTTTTCGTGCTCAAAAAACAGGTCAGTCATTCACTTGTTTTTATCTTGAAAACCATCGTATTTACCGTTCAATCTCAAATGGTAGTAATGCACTTGGAACTAATTATCTCTATGCTATGATTGGGACCAATGTTCCAGGGATTGGCTCTCTTGTTTTAAATGAAAAATACATAGGAAGCACTGTAATGGTAGCTGCAAAAACGAGTGACCTTAATCAAGAAGTAGCAGACTATCAGGCAGCAGGTTATAGCGAAGGTCAAGAAAAGGTGTATACACCTCCTGCTGAGGTTCTTCCGGGACCACTCCTGACTTCTGTCACCCCTAATGAAGGGTTTGAGACGGGGTCTACGTTAATAACGATTGAGGGTGAAAACTTTCAAAGTGGGGCCCTTGTCACTTTAGGTGATCAAGCCTGTACAGAAATCACATTTGTAAGTACTACGCAAATCACCTGTAAGACTCCAGTTCAGGCTCCAGGAAGTGTTAATGTCATCGTAAAAAACCCAGATGAACAATTGGACTCTATTACGAATGGATATACCTACCTTGAATCAATTGATCCCCCTCTCCTCATTTCCGTTTCTCCGACTTCTGGATCAAAGGATGGTCAAACTTTAATTACTCTAACTGGACAGCACTTTACAGAGGTCTTTGAGGTCCGACTTGGAAATCAAACTTGTGGAAGTTCGACCTTTATTAACGAAACTTCAGTTCAATGTTTAACTCCATCAGGAATAGGAACTGTTGATATTAGCTTTACCAACTCCATTGATGATACCTCGACACTTAACTCGGCGTTTACGTATCTTGATGCACCAGCTCCTGTGGTGTCCTCTCTATCACCTGCAATAGCTAATCCAAATGGTGGAACAATGATTACTATTACTGGCCAAAATTTTTCGGCCTCTGCAATGGTGAAAGTAGGCGTTAAGGATTGTTTAAATATTTTGTTTGATCATACAGGACAACTTCGTTGTACCGTACCATCCGGCTCTTTAGGAGTTGCCGATGTCTCAATTATTAATCCGGATAATAAGGTGGGTACAATTGAGGACGGACTAACTTATGTATTAGCTCCAACCCTTTCAAGTATTTCACCAAATGATGGTACTGGACTTGGTGGATTTCCAGTCGTGATCACAGGACAAAATTTTCAACCTGGGGTTATTGTAAATATCGGGGAAAGCTCTTGTACTGGTCTCATCCTAACAGGCTCTACCACAATTAATTGTACGGCCCCTTCAAAATCTTCTGGTGGAACTGTGGATGTCGTGGTCATTAACCCTGACCAGCAAAGCGCTACTTTATCTAATGCTTTTACATACACGGTTTATAATCCTCCTCAACCTCCAGTGCTCACAGGAATGACACCAACGACTGGGTCTGAACAAGGTGGAACCAACTTAACTATATTAGGAAGTAATTTTAAATTTTTTGATAATTACGATCCCTATGAAAGTTTAAATGGACTTGTTTTCTATCATAAGTTTGAAAATAACCTAACGGATACTCAAGGGTCACACCCGATTCAGAATTCAAGTGGTTTTCAGTATTCTCCCATTAGCCTTGCTGGTAGTTATTCCGCTCTTCTTGATGGAGGAGTCGACTCTAGACTAGAAATCAACTCTCACCCCTCTGATTTTGAAAAAGATCACATAGGGATCTCACTATGGATTAAAGAAAATGGTGAATGGGGGAATGACGGGACGAGTGCGGGTTCAGGAATTGGAGATGCCGCAATCTTTAGTAATAAAAATGGAAACCTAGTTCTTTCTGTAAATCCAAACGATGGTCGAGTTTCACTTCAGGTATCGGGTATTGGTAATCTCACTGGTCGACAAAATATTTTAAATGAAGGATGGAATCATATCTATCTCTCCCTTGGAAAAAAGGCCGGGAATAATTTAAAACTCTATGTAAATGGGGTATTGGATGCAAGTGTTGCCGTTTCCGCAGATTGGAATATTGGAACTCAAGGGTTTATAATTGGTGATGGCCCCAATGTCTTCTGGGAAGAGTTTAAGGGATATATAGACGAGCTCTCTTATATTGATAGAGAGCTTTCGGAAAATACTATCATCTCTCTGTACGACTATGGGGTTGATTCTAGAGGAGTTAAGGTCATGATAGGAAATAAGAGGTGTTTAAACCTTAGTTTTCCTACATCAGATAGCTTAACCTGTGTGACTCCTCCAAATAATCCAGGTACCAATCAAGTGGTTGTTACGAATGACGCCGCCTATTCTACAAGTTTTCCAGGAGGATTCACTTATCTAATTGATAGTGTTTCTCTACTTCCTCCCATTTTATCGGTCGTGACACCTAAAAGTGGGGATGAAATTGGGGGAACACAAATAACTTTATTTGGTTCAGGTTTCAGGCCTGGAGCAACGATAAAGATTGGAGAGGTCGATTGTAAACAAGTCATTTTTGTCAGTTCTTCAGAAATGAATTGCGTAACAGCGGTCTCGACTCCGGGACTCTATAATGTCACTCTAAAAAACCCTGATCATCAAAGCTCAACTCTTAATGGTGCCTTCACCTACACGACGCACCTATTCCCGGCACCCACTCTCTCAGGGATTTCCCCTATTCAAGGAAGTGAAAATGGAAACACTTTGATTACTCTGACAGGTACGAATCTTAGAAACGGTTTAAGCGTAAAAGTAGGAAACTCTCCTTGTAGTATTCAAAATCAAACTTCAACATCAGTTACCTGTTTAACCACACAAAGTCCTTTTGGCGTAGTGAACATCACTCTTACAAATCCAGATGGACAAACGGCCAGTTTAGGTTCTGCATTCACCTATCTTCAAGATAACCCTCCAGCTATTCCTTATATTAGTAGTATCAGTAAAAGCTCGGGTTCCATTGCTGGAGGAGACTGGATCACGATCAATGGATCTGGTTTTTTTAATGGTTCTCAAGTTTATGTTGGAAAAAAGAAGTGCCAAATTACAAGTGTCATAAGTGCTAATCAAATTATCTGTCTCACTTCTGCTCATCCGGTAGGAACCTATGATATTGTTATTCGTAATGATGCTGTCAAAGTAAGTAACCTAAACGGCTACACCCTTTTAGATGGACTCATTTTTTACTTTCAATTTGAAGATAATTACATTGATACCAACAATTTAATTCCGCTCACATCTCAAGGTGAGGTTAATTTTTCTGATGTAAAATTGGCAGGAAATAAATCCGCTTATTTTTCTGGACTTAATAATAATTCAAGACTGACAACTGGCTCTTCTCCTAGTGCCTTTGATAGTGAGGAAATCACGATATCATTTTGGATGAAGTCAGATGGAAGCTGGTTAGGAGATGGTTCAAGTGATGGTTCCGCTGCTGGAGCAGCAATGCTCTTTTCAAACTCGGACTCAAGTTTGATTGTATCCATAATTCCTTCTAGCGGCACTATTTATACGAGAGTCAACTCTGGTGGACAACTCGTCGGTCGCTTATTTTCTTCTCGAAATATCCTTGATAACAACTGGCATCATATCCTCTTAACTCTCGGAAAAAAAGCTGGTTCAAACTTTAAGGTTTATGTCGATAATACTCTTGAGGATACTTTAAATATTTCTCGTGATTGGAGTCTAGCTAATCAAAACTTTATCGTGGGCGATACATCGGACACTTTTTTTGAAGAGTATAAAGGATTTATGGATGAGTTGGCCTTTTTTAATCGTAGGCTAGGAACCCAAGAGATTAGTTCTCTTTATAATTTTGGTATTTTATTTCAGGATAAAACAGTGACCGCTCCACGATTTACTTATATTGATCCTAGTTATACTCCACCTCCGGTGATTCAAAATCCTCCACCTGAGCCGCCTCCTCCGCCACCAGAGCCTCCAAAAGAGGTACGTTTTGAACCTAAAATTCAAAAAGCCGAAAAAGCCTCTAGTGCTTCGCCTATACAAGGTTGTGGTAGTGCTGCTGCAGCAGCTCCCGTCGGTACATCCTACCTAATCCACCTACTCAATTACCTGATTGGTATTGGTATTACTTTAGTTTTTAGAAGACGCAAGAAATAAAAAAGGCTTCTCGAAAGAAGCCTTAATATAAAATTCATTTTAGATTGAATTATGCTTTTGCAGCTGCTGCCTCAACTTCAGATTTATTGATGGCCCAAACTTTACACCATCCTTTTTCATGAACTTTTACATCACCTCTGGCACCAACCATAGCACATTCACCATATCCATCAGCTGGCTTTTTATAGTGTGTACAAACATTACACATGGGTTTCACAGAAGAAGCAGAAGGATAAGCCTCTTCAACGGACTTGTCTGCTTTTTTAGCTGCTTTCTTTAAGTGCTTTGTAATTTTCTTTTCATGTTTTTCGTATTTCTTTTTATCCTTATCTCCGTCTTTGAACTCACCAGTTGATGCATCATGGATGTAGTTTTGTTTATCTATGGAGTCATCAGGATTAGCAGCGAGGGCGGTGCTGAATAAACCTGGTTTACTACCGATTGTAACAACGGCACCAGCAAGTAAAGTAGAGGCTTTAAAGAAATTTCTTCTCGTAAGTTTTTCGATTTTCATGCGGCATGTCCTTTTTTTGATTTAAACCTAAATTAAAGGAATGCGACATTTAAATCAATAAGATTCTTCATGATTTCAACAATTTAGGTTTGGTATATCAAACAAATTAGACGCGAAGCAAGGTGCATTCAACCCTCCGATGGTGCCTTTTTGATTACTATCTCATTTACTAAAATGAGTTAAAACATTGACTTTAAAGGATTCATTTATTAACTAAGTGCGATATAAGGGTGGCATTGCAATTGCATTCCTTTATGCAAACCGAAACAGTCTAATTAATTGGAGGAATACTGTGAAAAAAATGTCTAATTTGGCAATTATTGGATTGGTTCTTTTTGGCGCTGTGGCTCATGCAGACACAACAGCACGCGTTCTTACAAGACCAATTTTAACGAGACCCGTACCTACTCTACCAACACCAGGAGTTGTTTTAAGAGGTGATGTACTTCGATCTAAAATCATTAAACCATCAGTTAAAGTTCCTGTAAGAACTCGACTTAAGCCAGTTGCAGCAAACAAGCTAAGTGCAAACACAAAAGTTACAGTTGGTCTTTATGATGAAGATGGAAACGTTAATGGCTCTAAGGTCATGACCGCTGGTGAAATTCAAAATAAACTTGATCAATACACTCAGGCGAATAAAAGAGTATTCTCCCGAGCAACAAGAGTTCTTAAGCCAGAGGCCAGAACAAGACTTAATGCTAGAAGAGTGAATACTGCCGTTCTTTCAAAAGTTGTATTTGATAGAGAACTCAATACTCAAATCGAAGAATTTGAAATTCCACAAGATCTAGAAGTTTCTGAGAGTATGGCCCTTCAGGATATCAGACTGATTGCTATTCCAGTAAGACCGATTCTTAGACCTATTATCATAAATCCAAATCCAAGCCATGAGCCAAAGCCTTATTCCAGAAATGTAGGATACTCAAATACTTGGGGATCAAAGTCTAAGTTTGCTGCTTTCCTTGAGTCTGGATTCAATACTTACGGAGCAAGAGAAAAAAGACAAGCTCACGCCTTCTTTAAAGCTGGTGGACATGTTTTCAATAAGACTGTTAGCCTTATTGACTTCTACTCTAAAGTAGAAAGAAAAAATACAACCAACACTGGTTATTCAAGAATTAAAGTCCTTGGTTCAACCAAGTGGGAATCAAGTGCGAAAAACCCATCTAAAAATTATACGATCTCTAGAGAATCAAGTAAAAGACAAAGATTCTGGGTTGGACCTCTTCCAGTCTCTGTTGGGGGTGCTGTAGGTGGATCTCTTGGATTTAACCTTAATCTTTTCTCTCCTGATTTTCACTCGATCAAAGGAACTGCAAAGCCTTTTGTTGATAGCTATGGTGAAGCAGATGCGGCGATAGATGTATGGCTTGCAAGAGCTGGGATTGAAGGTCACTTACGAATCGTAAAAGACTCTCTTCCATCTGAAGTTCAGCTTGGTTATAATATGACTAAGCAAAACCTTGCTTTTAAACTCAAGGTAGAAAACGAGCTTAGGGCCTTAGATGGTAAGCTTAGCGTTTACGCTAAAGTAAGAAAGCTTTTTGGCGGTTGGAGAAAATGGTCTAAAACTATTCTTAGCTGGAGTGGTTTTTCTAAGACCTGGACTCTCATTGACAGAACTCTTACTGTTAATATCTAATTTTATAGGGCCCTATAAGGGCCCTTTTTTATATGAAACAAAAAACTATTTTCTTAAGTCTTTTCGCTATGGCCCTTTTTGGTTGGTTCATTTTTGGACTTTCTATGAAAGGCTCTCTTTTTGGTACTCCCTTCAAATTTGAATACAGCTATATCCAAGGAGAAATTAGGACTTACGATCTTGATCAGAGTATCAAGGTTCTTTTCGATTCAAACGGACAAAAAAGCTCTCAAGATATTTCTCTTATTGGAAAATATGTCGAAAAAATTTATGACGTAAATGAGAGCTCTATACTTTTGGGAATTTCATTAAAAAACGTTCAATTTAATACTAATTTTGATATTAAATCAGATCCTCGTTTTAAAGATCTTCTTACAAAACTTGAAAATGAAATTTATGTAGAAATCGATACGGATAGAAAGGTTAAACAATTTTACCTTTTAAATGAAGAAGATATCGAGGCCTCTAACTTTACAAAAAATATATTCTTATCGACTCAGCTCATTCTTTCTAAGACAGAAGATTCCGCTCAATACACCAAGCAAAGCTTTGAAAATAATATGAGTGGACCTTATGAGTCTCATTATTATTTTAAGAATTTCCATGGACACCAATTTGAGATTGAAAAAACTCTCGTCCGATACGGAATTGATGAGGATGGAAACCTTGACGACTCCGCTGATATAAAGGTTCAGCCCTCTTCTAAATCAAAATACAGACTCGACATCAAGAAAGGTCTTATAAAGAATATCGATTATTCAGAAAAAACAATTATTCAGTCCTTCGGAATGCAAATCAATAATGAAATTAAAATTAAGCTTAAACTCAACTCCATCTCAAATGACCCCCAGGTTAAGCTTAGTCTTAAGGATATGGAAACTAAGGATTATTTTAAGTCAGAAGTTCAGGGAGGCGAAGTTTCTCCTAAAAAGCTCCGTGAGATTCTTAAAAAGCGTGTAGAAGGGAAAAACCTTGAAGATCTGATTCTTGAACTCAGAAGTCTTAATTTCGCTGAAGAAGGACAAAGAGCGTATCAGCTTTTTCGAATGCTAAGTGCGATGCTTCAGCTTTATCCAGAAAAAATCCAAGATGTTCTTAGTGAAATAGAGAGTCTGGATAGCAAGGACGAAAAGTTTTCTGATTTTATTGCCATAGCTTTTGGTGCAATATCCACAATGAAGGCCAAAGATGCTCAAGGCCCTTTGATGGATTTCATCAATGCCAATATTGAAAACGTCACCTTAATGGAGCAGGCCTTTGCAAGCTTTGGTGATCTGGAAGCTCCTGATAAAGTTGGCAAAGAATTTCTTGAGACGATTCTTGAAAAACCTATCAATCGCGAAATTGAAAGTTTAGCCTCTCTTGCCCTAGGAACCCTTGGAAAAATGGCAACAGAAGATGATAATAAGGACCTTCATACGCAAACAGCTAACACTCTCATTGAAAGGCTTGAAAATAATAAAAACCTCATGACCACTCTATCTTCTCTAGGAAACCTTGGAAGTAATCTTGCCGTTGAAAAAGTAAAACCTTTACTGAAATCCGAGGATGCAACCATTCGAATGGGTGCGGTCGGTGCTTTTGATCATGTGGATCCCAAAATTAGTCGTCCCATCATCTTAGATGTCCTTCAAAATGAAAAAGAATTTGATGTGCGCCAAAGTGCCTATGATGTCATGGGACAATGGCCTCCTAGCAAAAATAAGCTGGATATGGCAAAAAGCCTTTTTGAAAAAGAAAATGATCCACGGCTAAAAGTAAAAGCATTAAACGTTTTGGCCCAAAACTCAAAGTTCTTTAAGGAAGAAATAAAAGAGTATCTAGAAAAGGTAAAGTCTTCCGGAAGTGATCAGACTGTAAAAGATGCTGCGACCGATCTAATGCTTAGCTTTTAACATTGGTTACTTTGACAAATCCCCTCCAAAAGCTTTCAATTCTCCTTTATTACCAAAGGAGAACTAATGAACTCAAAGCAATATATCAGCGACGCAACTCGAACTGAATCAACCGACTTCAAAGCTATGGACCAAAGACTTTCAGATGATGGCCTTAAAAGACTTCTACATGCTGGAATTGGCCTCTCAACTGAAGCTGGTGAGTTTCTGGACGCACTTAAGAAACATATTTTCTATGGAAAAGAACTCGATCGAGTGAATCTTGCTGAAGAAGTTGGTGACCTCTTTTGGTATATTGCGATCATTGCTGATGAGCTTGGGTTTGAATTTGAAAGTGTTATGGATAAAAATATCCAAAAGCTTAAGGCCAGATACGGAGAAAAGTTCTCTGAAAAAAAGGCAAATTCTAGAGATCTTGAGACAGAAAGAAATATTCTAGAAACTCAGCAAATGGGTAATCCTCAATAGTATGAAGAGAATCTCTTTTTTTTTAGTCCTTGCTGTATTGGCAGGGTTAATTTTTTATCCTTTTAAAAATAAGGAGAGGAATTCTATTTATCGAAAACCTCTTCTTTCTAAAATTGAATATGCCGATCAAGATGAAGTTTCTACAATCAATTCTTCAACTTCAAAAAAAGAGTTTAATGATTATCAGCGATCTAAAATCATTGAAGAGTATTTTGATCGCTCGGGCCTTGAAAGTCAGATTGATGGGCTTGATCGTCTTGTAGAGGAAAAACTTCTTTTTTTTCTTGAGCAAAATTTTCTCAATAATGAACAAATTGAAAGTATAAAAGAACGTATTCGTGCAAGCATTGGGGCCGACAAACTTCGCAAGGTTTTTCTGGAAGAGTTTCTCACCACCTTAAAAGATGGTGATCTCAAAGAGCTTCAAAAGATCTTAGGTTCTTCATTTGTAAATCGCTTTATTCAATTAGAAGAAGACTCTGAAGGTATAAAATCTCTGGATGATGAAAGTTTCAATCAACAGCTTGAAACCTACCCGCTTGTTCCCTCTCGAAGAGAAATTCTTCGAAAGCTTGATCTGGTGACTAAAAGCTCTCAAATCTCTACAAAAATTTTAATGTCCGTATATCATAATATTCTTAATGGGCTTGATAGAACCATTCTTCCGGAAATTAATATATCTAAAAGCAATTTAGGACTAGAGCAGGCACTTTTTGAACAGACCCATGAAAGTATGATTGAAACCCTTCACCTCATTTATAAGGATGTAAGTGAAGAAGATTTGGAGGCCTATCTTCGTTTGAAAGAGTCCTATCCTCTAAATAGGATTCCTGCTCTCTACATGAGTGCTATTGATAAACACCTCTATCAACAGTGACAAAATAAAACCGAGTGTTGTTTTCAGGAACCTTTTATCACCTGCACTACACGTTATTCCAATAAGTTAGTTTTGGCATTCCTCTTGCTGCTCAAGTAAGGCCGGTCATTCTTTAAGGAAGAGAGAGAAACCAGGCAATTGTTCAACCACTATCAAGGAAGATGTATGGTAAGAATTCTCGCCGCTACCCTTTTGCTATCCCTTAATCTAGAAGCTGCTCCTAAAAAACGATTCATTATTAAGTACAAACAAGAAAAAATCACTAAATCTTCTCACTTCCAAAAAAAAATAGAAGTGAAGACTCTTTCTCTAAAAGAGGCCCTCGAGCTTAAAAAAGATTCCTCAGTAGAGTTCATCGAGGAAGATACTCTTTTAAGGGCCTACCTCTCCCCTGGTCAAACTGGCGAAGAGGATCCTCTTTATTCTAAACAGTGGCACTACGGAACGGCCCCTGGTGCAGCAAACCTTGAGGCCGCTTGGGACCTTACAACAGGAAAAGAAGATATTGTCATTGCTGTTCTTGATACCGGAATTTTACCTCATAAAGATCTATTCGATCGAACTCTCCCTGGACAGGATATGATTTCTGATTCTTTTATTGCCCAAGATGGAGATGGAAGAGATAGTGATGCCACGGATCCGGGAGATTTTGTAACCGAAGCAGATCGTTGTGGATTTACGAGTAATAGTAGCTGGCATGGAACTCATGTGGCCGGAACTATAGGTGCGATTACAGAGAATGGTCTTGGTGTTTCTGGAGTCACTTGGAAATCCAAGATTTTGCCTGTGCGAGTCCTCGGTAAGTGTGGAGGTTACACTTCTGATATAGCCGATGGGATCCTTTGGGCCGCAGGTATCAAAGTAGGAAGTTTGCCCCTTAATCCTCATCCCGCTAGAGTCATTAATTTGAGTCTTGGTGGACAAGGAGAATGTGGCCGCTATCTTCAAAGTGCAATTGATCAGGCCACTGAAAAAGGGGCCCTTGTCGTTGTGGCCGCAGGTAATAGTAATCAAAATATGGATAACGTTCAGTTTTCTCCGGCCAGTTGTCAAAACGTTCTGACTGTCGGAGCCGCAAATTATGATGGAGAACGTGCCTATTATTCTAATTACGGGAAGAGAGTCGATCTCTTGGCACCAGGAGGTGAAAATGATTACCGAATTCTTTCCACATCCAATACTGGAAGCACTAATGCAAAGGATGATGCCTATGTTTATCAAATGGGTACATCTATGGCCTCTCCTCATGTTGCTGGGGTGGCCGGTTTGGTTTTTGCTTATAACAAAGAACTTACTCCAAAAGAGGTAAAAGAAATTTTAATTAAATATACACGAAGCTTTGATTCTAAAAGTAATTGTTTTAACACTGAAAGATGTGGTCAGGGTCTTTTAGATGCTTATTTGGCACTATCGAGCCTGGAGACCTCTCTCCCTCCAGAGCAAGATCCCATTGAGCCAGCTCCAGAAGATCCAGAAGACCCTTCCGAGC
The DNA here is from genome assembly GCA_965365285.1 of uncultured bacterium. Taxonomy (GTDB): domain Bacteria; phylum Bdellovibrionota; class Bacteriovoracia; order Bacteriovoracales; family Bacteriovoracaceae; genus JAURDE01. Next base: position 19,380 of record CBDUBC010000016.1, on the reverse strand, counting down.
CTGCCCCACCCACTGAAGACGGACATTGTGGTAAGACTTCAGATGGCAGTCAATCTTCTTCCTTTTTCCTTAGTTTCTTAATTGGTGTTGTGGGGACATATTTTAGGAAGCGAAAATAAAAAAGGGACCCTATGGGTCCCTTTCTTTTTATAGATGATCTTCGATCAGTCGACCAAATCCAAGTTTTATCTTATATCCACCGCTAGGTTTTCTAAAGTAGTACATTTCTTCTTTTGTAATTTTTCGGGCATACTCTAAATCTCCTACGAGCCACTCATGAAGCGTCTTTGTGATTTCTTCACTTTCAATGAGTACAAGAGATTCTGAGTTTTTCTTAGAAGAGTTATCAAGGTTATGGGACCCCACAACACTGACTATTCCATCTACAGTCATGACTTTAGCATGATACCGTCCCATCACCTGTTCTTCACCTGGTTTTTGACCATACCACTCATAGATACTGACCTGGGCCGGATCCCAGTGCATATTAGACTCTAACCAAGGATGACTTGGGTAAACAAGATCTACATAGTAGTATCTGCCAACAATTGTGATGAGTTCGATTTCTTCATTCGTCTTTTCACTATTCGTTAAAATTGTGATTTTTACCCCTCTATTTGCCGCTTCTCGAAGCGCCTTTTTAACGGGCTCATCAACAAGAACAAATTGATTAGCGATAAAAATTTCTTTTTGAGCAGAGTTAATAAGGTCTAGGTAGGCCTCGACGATATAGTTTTCCCCCTCTTCTGGTCGGTTATGAACAAATCTTGCTCCATGAACTGTATGGATTTTAGGTTCAAGCTCTACATCAAAGTTGGTCACTTTACCTTCAATGAGATCTCTTAGGTTTTTTTCGACCTTGGCACTAATTTCTACATCCTTTGAATATCGATCCATCTTATAACTTTTGGAGTGCGCCACTTTAAATTCATAATAACGCTCAGGTTCTCTGATAGGATCATAAGGATTAAGACATTGTTCATCATATTTAAAAGTTTTATAACGAAGTCCTCTTTCCGAAAAGTTTCGTAAAAAGACATCTTCAATTTCCTCTAAAATGGGACCTTTTACAACAAGATCGAAATCTCTCCAGCTCGTTGTATGACGACCGGCCATTCTGAAATAATTATGAGAAATATTGGCCCCGCCTACAATGGCCTTGGACGTTGGAGTCTCTCCAAGATCATCACCGTCGGTTAAGAGAATTTTCTCATGATTTCTTCTAAATAGTTTTGCAATATCAAGACCTCTCATTTCATTTCGAACTGTTTTGCCGCCACAGCTATGACCAAAAACTCGAATTCCAGCGGCCATGAGGTTATCATACATTGCAAAGTTATTTTCTTTTTCAACTTTTGAAAAAGTTTTAATTTGGTTGGCAAATCCATCAACAAGTACTTTTACATCAAGACCCTCTTGTCTTTTTTGAATCAGAAGATCTGCGATATACTGTCCAACCTTGTCTGCTCGGTAATCAAGGTTCTGCTGATAAATATATCTTTTTGCTTCTTTAATGGCCTTGATTCTTTGGTAAAGAGAAGCCTCCCCTTCCATAATTCCAAAAAGAAGTTCATCTCCAGTAAAAATTTTTCCACTAGTTTCCTCTTCTCCCATTGGTAGTCTGCCAATAAAATCAGGCTCACCCTCCTCTGGATAGGTTTTATTATCTTTGAAGTATCTTTTTACAGTATATCTAGAACAAAGCTTATGAAGCTTTCTAAATTTTCTATACTCCTGATCTCGTACGCCTTTATCTTGAAAATAGAGTCTTCCTCTTCTAAAAGTCTTTGATCGAAGTCCAAAATAGATAATATGAGCGTTTTTCTTTTTTATAACACCTTTTAAAGGAGTAAGTTTGGCAAGGTCATAAACATCTCTTTGAATAAGTCCTCGGTCCATGTAAGTTCTCAGTTCTACTTCGCAATCATTTACGTCGACTTTTTGCTCTAGCTCTAGATCAAAGGTTTCTTCTGAAAAAAGATGTTGATGAGATTTAGAAATACTTTGTTGTAGAGATTCAATATTAGTCAAATATTCATCTAGATTAAAAGAGTAAGCAGGTAAGCAAATTGCAAGAAGAATCATTCCTCTCAAGAAGGTTTTCATATTTCCCCCGTTATTAGTCATTCATTGACTTATCGCTAGGAGGAAAATTTACTTAAAAACAAATTGAAAAACTGAATAACTCTATTATTATTTAAAGCTTTTTCAGTTGCTTATGTTCGAGGATTCCCCATTGTTTCCCACTATTACTAATGGCAAAACCGACGGAAAGCCTCTCTTTTGAGAAGAAAAAAGGAGCCAAACGCCCTGCAATTCCTTCTGTTGAGTCGGGCGTAACGGTAATCACATTAAGCCCTTCCTTAAAAGTTTTATTTTTATTGTTGATGACCATCTTTAAATAGTTTCGTTTGGTCCGTAACGGTATATCTCGGTCAACTTTGATATAGATATATTTTGGCACTGTATAAAGTTTAAATATAATAAAAACCTTATCTTTCCCTTTTCTACCAATTCTTAGATTTTCAAAGACTGCCAATTCATCAACATAATCTCTGTTTCCTTCTCGATCAAAATTAAGCTCATTATTAATCTCATCATCCAGCGGTTCATTGGGAAAAAAGTGTTTATCGACAAGATTAAAGTTACCGAAGGTATCTTCATTAATTGCCGTTACGTGAACCCAAAAGGGCTCTCTAACGTATTTCATGACCTCTACGATCGCTCTCATCCTTTCATAACCATGAAAGGCCGTCTGAAATAGTTTTCTAAACCTTTTGGTAAGTTCCTTATTATTTAATTCATGGCGAAGTTTTTTCCATTGCTCAACAAAGGCCTTCGCCGAAATAAGTCTTGTCCCGTGCTTTAGAACCTCTCCACTAAAGATAAAGACTGGTAAAGAAAAGAAAGATTGAAAAACATTTCGAAAACCGTCTTTGATACGCTCTTTCGGATCACTCCATCTCCCCTCTTCTACATCAAAAGCCTTTTCCATGATGTCCCACATATACTCTTCAGGAAAATCAATAAACTTTTGAACTTGATCCTTTTTGAAACCAAGTCGGATATTAAACCAAGACTCTCTATAATTGATCTTACCTTTTGTTCTTCGACAAAGATTTTGAAGGTCTCGATCTCTAAAATCATCATCGCTGTTTGAGGTAGCATTAAGATAACCTCCATTAATAATATCACTGGCCCTAGAGGCAGCACTCCTACGTGATCGCCGCTCAAAACGCCGATATTCTTTACATTTGATTGTAGGAGAGAAAAGGGGGAAATAAGGAAGTTCGAAATCTTTTCCCACAAGCTTTCTTATATTTCGAGCGTAAAGGGCCAACTCTCCACCTGTAGTACGACTATCACTCCAGTTACCATTAATTCTTAGAGTCAAAAAATCATCGTTATTATTATCAAAATTGGGATCATCATATGTGACGAGAAAGGATTGAGAGTTTTGCTCAGCTCCTATCCATCCCCCATAACTTTTGCTCACTCGGTTAAAGGCCTTAAAAACTTTTCGCTCTCCACTTGGAAGCATAATCTCTGCTTCAGAAAAACGGGAGATACTCGTTCTTGTTGCATTAAAAAGATAAGAAATTGAAATATTATGATTAAAGTTAAAGGTATTAGAAGTCTCTTTATTATGAAAAACTTTTTCTACACCATTTTCCTCATCTGCAAGGGATTGAGCTTCTTTTAGTCGACCTGTGACGGCCTTTAGATAGGCTTCTACAGCATCAGGATTATCAAGGTCGAATCGATATCCAATATCAAATTTCTTTTGCCAGGATTTAGAGACTGTAATATCAAAGGGAACGACACTGAGATCAAGAAGTCCTTCTACAACCACTATTCCAGTGAGAGGTCGAAAGGAACCTGTTCCAAAGCGTGTGTTTGCTGCTACTCCCGTTTCTCCTAGCTTAGACACTTTTACCACAATAGAATTTTCAGACTCTTTTAAGACAGAGATTCTAAACTGTCCTTTAATATAAGAATATACAGAGGCATTAATATTAAGAGGGTTGAATTCATTTCCAATATAAAGAGGATCAAGAGGAGCTAAACCAAAACCTATTCCCGCACCAAATTGAAGATAGCCTGAGAGATCAAAAGAGGAAATTTCTCCAATCCGCATTCTTCTGGCCGCTCTTTCTGTAAGTGGTAGTCGAAAAGGATTTGCGAGCATATTCCAAACTTTTAAATAGCGCGCTCGCATTTCAGGATCATGAGAAAATCGATTTCTACTTCTTGCTTCTCGATCAGGTGATCCAATATCATCTTCAATATTCTTTGTAGTAAGAAACTTTGGAAAGCCTCGTACTTGGCTGATAATTTCTTTTCCCTCTCTTTCCATCTCCTCTACTGAGCGTTCAAGATTAAAATCCTCTGGTTGAACTTTTCTGATATTGAGGGCCTGAAGGTTAATTTGGGCACCTAAATTAATGGAGATGTTAGGATTACTATAAACAGCGAAATTAAGAGGCAATCCTAGAGGAATTGCAAAGTAATCAACAACGGTATAACTTTCTTGAGGATCTCTATTTGAAAAAACCCTTCGTTTTACATTAAAGCCAACACTTAAATAATCTTTTGCAACGAGAGTTGTGTAACCAATCTCTGAAGATACAGCAGAGAAGATTGCATCACTGATGCCATTTTTAATATCATCGAACAGGTGATACTGCTCAGTAAAATCGACGCTATCCCACTCTTCAACGAGGGGTTGCGCATAAGAGATTTGAACCCCTAAGAGAAAAGAAAAAACAATCGTCCAGAATTTCATCTCAGAATGATACCGATGAGCAAAATAACTGGCAAATTAATTAAGGAATAACTCTGTCAAGATATCATCAATAACTTCAGGGGTCGTTTCATGAAGATGGGCCACATCTTCAATTAGATCTCTACTCCTTTGCTGATCGATGATGATTTCTTTAAATTGCGTTAAACTAATACCAAGAATCTTAGAGGAGAAATGATTAAGTTCTCTTTTAGTTAAAGAGCGTCGAGATTGAATTTTATTAAAATGAAAGACAAGATTAGAAATTTCCTGACTTTTTTCTGCACTGAGCCCATATCTTGAAACAAAGGTCTCTGTTAATTTTCGCTTTTTATTAGACTCAATAATTGCACCTAGTCTTTCGAGGTCCTTTGGATTTAGTTGATGTTCTTCAAATAATGTCCCTGATTCAACGCTACCAGCATAATCGGTATATTCATAAACTGTCCCAAACATCGTAGTGTCCATAATAAGATGATATCGAAACTTAGGAGAGAAGGTATCCCAAACAAAATCAGAAACAGTAACGCCAAATTCATCTTCCGTATATTGCACATCTTTTAAACTGAGATAGACATAATAATCACTATCATCATCGAGTCTTAAAAAAACGGCCACGGCACCATCTTTGATACCAATAAGAACGTCATCATGATCGAGATCTATTCCTTGTTTTTCTTCAAACCTTTTAATGAAGGCATTAATAAGAGCTAGGTCTTCTGGAGTTCCAGAGGGGGGTGGTTTATCGCCAGCACAAGAAAATAAAGAAATAAGAATAAGAATACTTAGAACGCGCGTCATATTTCTATTCTTTGCGCAAACCGAAAAAATAGCAAATTAAAAAGAATTTTACTTAGTTATTAACGAGGACTTCTTGTTTACTTACGGACCAATTCCCTTCTTCATCCCAAACTTTTACTTTAATTTCGTAAATTCCATTAGCGTAAGAAAGAGTGTTCCAATGTGAGGTTTCATCTACGATTGGTTCCTCTCTGGTAAGAAGTAAATATGGTTTTTTCGTTTCGTGATGAAAAATAAAGAATTTATTCTCCATTTTTTCTTTTGGTGTGAGTTGCTTAAAGAGATTAAGGTCTCTTGTGTAAATTGGGGAGCTATTGAGTACACTAAAGATTTCAATTCGAACTCTTGAAACACCTGTTTTATAAAAGCTTCTACTTCTAGAAAGGATTCTATTTCCTGACTTAAAATAGATGGGCGCCTTATCGTAAGTTGCAACACCTACTTGAACCTGACCTCTGACAACGGGTTTATTAAAGAAGTTATCTGAGTTTAAGAAGGGTTCTCCTGTTCTATCTCTAAATATTAAAATCTTTTTAATAATTGGTCTTAGGTAATCGGGAAGAGACCAAATACTGCGAGGATTTCTAAAAATTTTTAGACCTGAAGAGAACGAGTGCTCTACTTGAATCTCTAAAAAGCTTGGCTCATATTTTGATTTATTAACTAAAGAACAAAGATAAGGTTTGAAAGAAGAGATTTTTTCTTCTGCTTTATCAAGGAGCCCTAAGTAAGTTCCTGGTTCTATGAAGTCACCACTTCTAATGGAAATATTCCCCATGGTATGAGGAATAATCGGATAGAGGGTCCAAGTATAAGTTGAACTTCTTGAAGCTGAGATTATCTGAATTTTTTTATTTTCAGGAAAAAATTCGACTCTCCCTGCAACAGGAGCTTGAATCAACGTCTTGTAAGGAATCTTAAATCTGATCTTTCCAAAAACCTGATCTTTATCGAGATTGGAAAAGTTTTTTGTAATTTCAAAAGGAAGAATGTCATTACCCGCAGAGAAAGGGAGAGGATAATATTTATTCTCCACAGTACTACCAGTTGGGTAATTATTTAACGAACATGTACCCGCATAGCTGTTGTTAGAAATTAACAACGCACTTAGGATGAATGTAAGCCATTTCATTTTTTTCATTGGGGCTCTTGTACATGAATTGTCTCGATTTTTAAAGCTATCCCGACTAAATAATTTCGGGACATTAGGAGCTCCGAGGGGGTTTTCACCTGATCTCGTTTTCTACATGATGGAAAAAAAATTTAAAAGGTGATCATTATGAAGTTTTTATTATTACCATTATTACTTATCGCACAAAGTGTAGGTGCATCAGAGTTTCAGGACTGGCTCCAAAGAAGTCTTATTGAAGCAAAGCAAGGGGAAGTCATTGAACTTCCAGCCGGAAGCTATAAGATTGATAAACAGCTTAATCTAGTTGTGGATGGCGTTACAATTCGTGGCAAAGGTATGGATAAGACGATCCTTAGCTTTAAAGAGCAAAAGCAAGGGGCCGAAGGATTCTCAGTTACGGCAAATAACGTTACTTTTGAGGATTTTACCGTTCAAGATATGAAAGGAGACGGGATCAAAGTAACGCGCTCAAAGAATATTACCATTAGAAGAATGAAGATTGAGTGGACAAACGGACCTGATGTCACCAATGGGGGCTACGGACTTTATCCGGTCATGTGTCAAAATGTTCTTATTGAAGATAGTATTGTAAGCGGTGCCAGTGATGCTGGGATCTATGTTGGTCAATCCAAAAATATCATTATCCGAAACAACGAAGCTTTTCATAATGTTGCTGGGATTGAAGTCGAAAACTCCGTCTCGGCCGATGTATACGGTAACTACGTTCATGACAATACGGGTGGAATTCTCGTTTTTGATATGCCTGATCTTACAATCTATGGGGAAAAGTCGAGAGTCTACCAAAACCAAATTTATCATAACAACCTCTCTAACTTTGCTCCTCCCACAAACTCTGTCGGAGATGTTCCGGCGGGAACTGGTGTTATGATCACTGCAAATCGTTTCGTAGAGGTTTTTGATAATGACTTTAGAGACAATAAGACCACTCATATTATTCTTGTTAGTTATATGATCACGGGTAGAGACATTGATGATGAAGATTACAATCCTTTTGTTGAAGGGATCTACATCTATAATAACTCTTATGTAAATGGAGGGTTTGACCCAGAAGGTGGATCCAGTGAAATCAGCCAAGACCTCATTGAGGTACTTCGAGATTCATTAGGAACTCCTTTTCCTAATATCATTTATGATGGTTCTTTTAATCCAGACATCTTAGAAAATGGACGAACTCCATCTCCTCTAAGAATTTGTATCGAGGATCAGACAAGTTTTATTAATCTCGATGCTTTTTCTTCAGACAGTTCTCCTTCGACTGATTTAGCCCCATTTGCATGTCAACTAGAAAAGCTTCCTGAGGTGGTTCTTTAATGAAATCTTTTCTCTTCGTTTTACTATTTTTAAGTCATGTGGTTTATGCCTCTCCCCCAGGTGAGCTCGCTTCACTGGGGGTTTTTAAGAAAACCGATCAGGGATTTATTCTTTGGCAAGATCATCATCTCTATAATCTCAATACGACCTTATTTAGTGATTACGCTAAAAAGTTTCGAACCATTCATATTCCTGAAGGTGAAAAAATTGGGGTTCAAGGTAAACATTTCGTTTTTCCTGTAGGTACAATTATTAGTAAGACCTTCTTCTACGATCCAAAGGATGTGGGAAAAGAAGAAGGGATTGATGGCCCATGGGGAAAAAACCAATTCCTCATTGAAACCAGAATTCTTAGAAAGCTAGAAAGTGGATGGGAAGCGCTTGTCTACGAATGGGACCTTGAAAAGCAAGAGGCCTATTATAATCCCTACGGTAAAAGACTCGATCTTCACTACAAAGATAAGGGGAATTTTAGCTACTTTATTCCTGATAAAAACCAATGTATGTCCTGTCATATTACATTTAAAAACTTTGAAAAAAAAATTGCTCCTATTGGGCCAAAAGAGCCACTTAACTTTAATTTTCCTAATCAAATTGCTTATTTTAAAGAACTTGGTCTTTTGTCAGATGATATCCAACTTCCGATGGATGCCTTCCCTGTTTGGAATGATCCGCATTCAGGAAACTTAGATTCCAGGGCCAAAGCCTACCTTCATGTTAACTGCGCTCACTGTCATTCCGCTTCAGGGCCTGCAGCAAACACGGGACTCTACCTTAATTATAAGAGAAAAAACTCTCGAAAAAGAGGCTTTTGTAAGGCTCCAGTAGCTCCGGGTATAGGGAGTGGTGGAAGACCCTTTGCGATTTATCCAGGAAAAGCAGATCAATCGATCCTTCAATATCGTATTGAATCAAGAGATCTTGCCATCATGATGCCTGAAATTGGTAGAGATCTTATCCATAAAGAGGGCGTGGATGTTGTTGGTAAGTGGATAAACTCCCTTCAGGGAGAATGCCTCTAGCCTAATGCCCTATTTTACGATAGAACGGGGCCATTATGTTCAGATGGGCTCTTACCTTACTTACTATTGGCTCCTTTTGTCTTAACGTCCTGTTTTGGGGACTACTTGTAATTATTCTCTCCCCATTTAAAGCATTTCCTACCGTCAAGGAAATGATTCTCTTTCTTGCTAATTCTTGGATTAGAGTTAATGTTTTGATTGTAAAATTATTTATTGGAACGGATGTCAGGCTTCATGGGATGGATCTGGTTCCGAAGGATCTCAAACGATCCTATTTAGTGACTTCTAACCATCAGTCTTGGGTAGATATTTTTTTCTTACAGATGATCTTTTTGGATCGAATCCCTTTTCTGAGATTTTTTCTCAAAAAGGAATTGATTTGGGTTCCCGTATTAGGTCTTTGTTGGCAGGCGCTCGATTTTCCTTTTATGAAACGCTATACAAGGGAAGAGATAAAAAAGAACCCTGATCTGGCCGGTAAAGATCTTGAAACCACTAAAAAGTTTTGCGAAAAATTTAAGGATATTCCTATATCTGTTGTTAATTTTGTCGAGGGAACTCGTTTTACCCCTGAAAAGCATCGAAAAAAGAATTCTCCCTATAAAAATCTTCTTCCACCCAAAGCGGGTGGACTTGGTTTTGTATTAGGGGCATTAGGGCCTTATCTTCATCAGATTATTGATGTCACTATTAAGTACCCTGGAACCCAAAAATCCTTTTTAGATTTTCTAAGTGGAAAGATTAAAACCATTGATATTCATATTCGTACAATCCCCATCTCTAACGAGCTCATTGGAGATTATCAAAATGATTCTCATTATAAAGTGAATTTACAAAAATTTGTGAATCAAATGTGGGAAGAAAAAGATCAGCTAATCTAATCCCACATTTTTTGGACAGTATCTTTGAGGAAAGATTCCATGGAATATTTTTTACCTCTAAAGATTTTAATGGGCTTTTGATACCGCTGAATATCTTCCCCTTGAATCGTAATTTTCGCTTCGATAGGTGCATCCTTCATCATCCACCACATTGTTTTGAGTGTGAAGTGGTTCATGCTGAGACCAAGCCCAAGATTGGCGAATTCTTTACTTAATCTTTTATAATTCTTTTTGTTAAGAAGAGCTCTCATTTTTAAAAGAGCTGAATGAGCAATTTTCATATTAAGGCCGGTAAGCTTTTGAATTCTTCTTTCACATGATTTTGGAAAATTTCCAACTTCTATATCTCCAGCACAATAGTTAAATGGATCGTTGGTGTTCCTAACATAATTATTAACAGCTACAAGCGCCATTTGGGAAAATTGCTCCTTAGACATTTTTTCAGCTTCAATAATTAATCTTTCAATCGCTTTATTAGAAAAAGCGACATCAAGAATAAATTCAGCGTGTCCAAGAATATCTTTAGGAGACTTGATTTCTAAGAATACATCTTCAAAACCAGTCCAAGTTGCCATTTTAGTGGCCGCAAACTTAAAACCTTTCTTAGTAAAATTGTCTCCTTCAATTTTGATTCTAAGATTTGCCCCAAAGGTATTTATCTTTCCACCTGTTTGATTTTCAAGACCGACAAACTCCTTCACATGTCCCATAAAGAGTTTATTGGTGTCAAAATTAGCAACCGTAGCATTTTTAATTTTTGCTAGAAACTTCATAAATGGAGTATTTATCCAAGATTGTCTTTTATAAATCCCCAAGTAAGTGTTTACAACAAGGTTTTCTCCTAAATAGTTCGAAGCAATAAAACTTTTAATTTTATCCGAGGATAACCCAAGGCTAAATACGACAGGTACTGAAACGCTTGTTCTGAGTTGTCGATTATCAAAAATACCTTTGACGGCAATTTGTGGAGTGGCCACCTTCGTTAGGCTAGGATTTTTACTCAGCTTTTCATCAACTTCCTTGATATCACCTTTAAGGAAACTTAAATAAAGTTCTAAACCATCTGGAGAAGAAAGATCAAATTCATAGATGAATCTTTTGATGGTCTTTTTAATTTTGGCAATACTTACACTTGATAAAGGGATCCCACCAGACCCTCTTACATTCGTAATTCGATATCTAGAGAGAATAACGTATACACTTTTCTCAGACGCTTTTTGGATTTCTAATTTCCAAAGCCCTTCTACCCTTAGGGCCCCTGTTATCCCAGAAGCAACTGGTCCACCACTTCCACTAACAAGAATTCCACCTTGAGTCGTATATGAATAGCTATCTCCGACTCTCATTGGTTTAATCATTTGAAGATTTTTAGGAACTTTAGGAATAAATGTCTTTTTAAGTTCGCTTTTTGAATTAATAATTCTTTTGGTAAGGACTTCTCGCCCAAAGCTTCCAGCAACGGCGATGCTTCCAGACAAAGCCCCCATTCCTTTCGCTAGATTTGGACCTAAAGTAACATCAAAAGAATTTTTTTCAATGACGTAATATCCCTTGCTTCCTTTATCCTGTAAAAGAGTACCATCCTCATCAAGTACAGCTGTATCTTCAAGGCCTATAATGATTCGTGATCCTACGGATAGATCTCCACCTACAAGCGGTCCCATTGTTATAGATTCACTAATTCTAACTCCGGTGATAGGGGTCCCTCGGGCCTCTAAGAAAGGTACTGCAAACCCTCCATCCATTTCCGTGAGAATATGACCATCATTATCCAAAGAGATACTTGCTGGAAACCAGATGGGATCTTCTTTTTGAAAAAAAGCGTAGAGGTTAAAGGGTAAACTAAAAAGAGTTATAATGATCAAATTTTTCATATACCTTATTATAGCAGGACATCAAAATTCTCCTAAGAAGTTCTTTCACTAAAATTATTTTTATTTTGCCCGACTATAAAAATCGGGAATTCTCGGACTTCAAATTATTTGTATAGCAAAGGATTTTCCCTAGACCTCTTTTTTTATAAACAAAATTTATTCTTTTTCGCCTACAGGGTTACTGGGTATTTTTTTCATCTCTCCAGCGAGAGTATAGTACAATTAAAAAATCATGACTTAAGTTAGGGGCCCTACCGGTTTATGAAGTATCTATTACTCTTTTTTTTCACTACCTCTGTTTTTGCTAGTGAAAATCAAGGCTACGACTTTTCCCTTTCTGCTTTTTATGCCGCTTCTAAAGGTAATTTTAGAGAACAAATTAAGCAAACAGGAACAACTTTAAACTCCACGCAGAACTCCATTCTGACCTTAGGGATTTCTGGAGGAGTTTTTCCAAGAGCTGAATCTCATTATTTTTACTCTTGGAGTTTTTATCTCTCCCAGCTTCGAAGTGGAGAAACCACTCTTGGAGAAAAAGTCAATCCACCCATGGAGTGGGGAGCAAATCTTTATTATAATCATTTAAAAAAAGATTGGACTTTTACACCTTACGTAGGGATTGATGTTGAAAGATTCGCCACTTTCAACTCCGATGAAGCTTCTGTCTCTGGCGAAGCCTTGACCTTTAGACAGCATCAAGTCACATACGCTACTGTGGGACTCTCAAAAGCTTTTCGTATTGATCAACTCAATTTCTTTGCGAAAGCGAGTTTATCCTACTCTCTTTTATCAAGCTCTGATATTAATAGCTCCTTGTCAGAGGAGAATTTTACAGGAATTAAATATATTCTTTTCCTCGCCTTCAGCTTAAATGAACTTACCTCCTTTCAAATGTTTTGGAAAAGACATAATATGTCTGGACCGACAGAACTTGATATTGAGCGTTTTGGAATTGGTTTAGGGTATAAGTTTTTTTAATCACCTCATCCCAGAATAGAATTTGAGCACTCCACCCTCTGCTGAATGGCAGCTAGAAGTAACTGCCCAAGATGCACCAAGAGCAGAATTAACATCATAACCGGCATCATTATCTGCGTTAGCATTACTATAGCTATATAGGTAATGATTAGCACAACCGCTATTGAGGTGAAGGTATCTATTGGTATTATGATGATCAAAATTTGCTCCGTTTGTAATCCCAAAATCTCCACCGCCGGAAATAATTGAAGTACTCCATCCCATAGAACAAGTTGTATCAATTGATCCATTATTTGCCGTGCAGGTGAGATTTTTCTTCGCCCAGTGGGTAGCACTACCGTTTAGATTTGCCGGAAGTTCATCATCGGCGGCATTGGTTTGTGAGTCGCCAAAAGCATCGCTTCTAAACATTGGATAATTTACTTTTAGCCATATTGCTTTACCTTGGCGTATAAAAATACTTTCCGTAGAGATATTACTAAGAGCAACTTTTTTAGCTCGATTTATATTATAGTGCTGAATAGTAGAGGCAAGTGGGTTTCCAGAGACTTCAATATTACTAGTAAGAGGCTGCTCCGAGTTTGCTCCGGTGATACCACTAATAATGGTCCAGCCACCTCCATTGGTAGTCATGTCACAATAAACTTTAAAAGCTGCTAGACCGTTGTTTCCTCCATCAGGATCTATCCAATAAACTCCATCTCCTGTGGCCCCAGTATAAAAGGTCGAGGCTCGATAATCATTACAGGAACGAGCGATTACCCCACTCTTAAATTTTCTACCAATGGTATCATTTCCTGAAATTTCATCTGTATTTCCTCCTATAATATCAATATCATCAATTTCACAGCTATTGGAAGCTGCAGAGGAATCAAAGAAGGCCCTGAAATAAAATTTCCCGACACCAACATCTGTTGTAAATGTTAGGGCATTTGCCTGAATTTCACTTCGAGAATTTCTCATTGAGGATGTCGTGCTATCACCTATCGTCCAATGAGTTCCATCGTGATAATAATAATTAACTCCATCAATAGAAATTTGATATTTCAAATCACATGACCCTATTTCATTTGAATTAAACTCCGCAAAGGTGCTAAAGAACGGTGAGTTGGTGGACTTATTGGTCACGAATGGAGCATCTACATATCTATGAGTTGGTGTGATTTCTATACGACTTACAATAGGGTTACAATTGGTGCCAGCACAAGCTCCCGAATCTTCATCTCTATCATTGTGAAGAAGGAGTCTGTATTGAAAATAAGAGTTATCATTTGGAGCGCCAGAAAGCCCATTAAAGTTTATTGCGGGAGTGGAGGCGTTTACAAATCCGGTTCCTATATTGGAGCTAATAGTTGCATTATTTAAATTTTCTGTGAAAAAAGTGCTATTTGTATTATCAGGGCCTCTAAATATTTCCGTATCACAAAGTGCATCGTTACAGCTTCGCACTTGATAGGCAATTTTATTCACACCTCTTTTATAAAGATGTTGAACCTCAGTGGAGCTTAGACCTCTACTCCACATCGCAAGCTCGTCAATATTTCCTCTAAAACGACTATCACTACTTCCACCTCTTCTTCCCACATACAATGGGCTTGAGTTTGTCGTTGTCCCAGTGGTTGTATCGGTTGTACTACCATTTAAAACACCATTTACGTAAAGCTCTAGCGTTCCGGCTCTTCTTAAGAAGACAATATGATGAAACTTGCCATCGTCTAAACGATTAGTTGATAATACGGATGGGTTATTACTTCCATCATATCTCGCGGCGACTATTTTTCCTGTCGTGTTTATAAATCTAATGACATAAGGATATCCACCACTAGATTCCCATTTTTCAATGATATCATTATCACCTGTACCCGTATCAAGTTGTTGTCCTATACTTATCCAGGTAGAAATGGTGAAGTCTTGATTGGAAGCAAAATCGATGGCGTTATTATCCGGTATTGTGACATATCCTCCGCTACCATCCTCTCCTGATGTAAATAGGGATCGGCCCTCAAAAGGAGAGGCTACACTAAAACTTGCTCCAAAATTAGTAGCATTTCTATTGTTTCCTGAATGATCAGATAAATTATTATTAAAGTGATAAAGTCCTTCTAACCCATTTGCAAGAGTTGTCAGGGCGTCGGAATAATCACTCGTAGATTCATTAACATTGGTCAACTCTTTAGCTGACGGAAACTTAGATATCCACTCAAGTTGATCCCAATTTGCAGTACTACCCGCCCCTCCAAAGATAGGAGAATGATATTCTGCCTTTAAATTTGCCGCTTGATTTTTATAGACTGCAAAGACCTCTGCATCTGTGAGAACAACATTCCAAGCAATAATTTCATCCATATATCCTTTAAATTCTTCCCAATAGGAATCAGTACTTTCCCCTATAACAAGATTCTGATTATTGAAGCTCCAAGTAATGGCGGAGGTAAAACTTCTTCTTAAAACTCCATTTACGTATAATTTAACAGTATTACCATTTGTTCTCCCAAATGAGACGGCAACATGATTCCACTTATTATTTGTTAAGTCAGCAGTTGTTACGAACCCTCCCTGAGCACAATTATTTTTAAAACCAACCCGCATATTTGAAGGTCTATCGGGACTCATTGTAAAATAGAATCCATTACACGATCCAGTTGAGTCATGTCGGCCTATCAGAATCGCATTATTACTTGGGTCCGTATTACCCGTCTCCCAAGATCCATCCGTTTTAATCCACATGGAAATAGTCCAAAAAGATCCATTAAGTTGAGAGTCATTAGAAACTGTAACTCCTTCATTTGCGGCCCCATTAAAGTAGAGGGAATGACTTCCGACTTTAGCATCTGGAGAAAAATGAACATTCGAAGTTTTTGTTACAGTGAGTGCCCTATTTGAATAGTCTTGAGGCCCGTCATCATTATTTTTTAAGTATAAGAGAATATTATCTGGTCGAGGAGTTGTGGATGCCATAACTTCACCAGGAAAATGTCCTGATTGTTTTTCAAAAACCTTTTTTACATCGGCATCACTTAGAGCAACATTCTCCCAAATCGCTAATTCATCTATCTTTCCATTAAACCATACTCCCGTACAGCTATCTCCAGATGCCGCAGCACCAATACAAAAGAATCCCTTTATCCTCGTCACATTAGATTGGTTATGAGTTTGTAGTCGATGACCATTGAGATAAATTCTTCGCTGATTTGAGTCCTTATCATAAGTCATCACCCAATGGCGAAAGCTATCTACAAGCCCAAATGTCTTCGTAGTCGAAAAGGCTTCATTATAAGTATGAAATCTAACTGTATCACCTGTCTCAAAACCAATATTAATTTTTCTCGCTAAGAGATCATCACCAGAACCTATAACTGTAAGGCTTGCATTCTGCTGTTCTCTCTTTTCCCAAAATGAAATGGAGAAGGATTTATCAGAGATATTAAAGCTAGGGTTTTCAATTCTTAAATGAGCATTAGTTCCATTAAAATAGGCCGATCCCGTTCCTACCTTAGAGTCTCTACTAAAACTTACATTGCTATTGATTAAGTTATTTCCACTTTTTGCATTAGTAAGGTTATTGTCAAAGCTATAATAGGCCGCAATCTTATCGTAATGAGGTGTCCAGGTTGCAGCAAGAGACTCCTTAAAGTGTGGAAGTTGATTTTCAAAGATCTCTTGAATCTCTTGATCACTTAATTTAGAACTCCAAATACCCAATTCATCAATTCGACCATTTATATAATCCGCACTGACATGATGCCTACCTATTCTCCAGGGGTCACTCGCATCTGTTGGTAAAGTTGTATTATGTGTACACTCCTTTACAAGTTTTCCATCGATATAAACTCTCTGAACCGAACCATCATAACTTCCCGCTACATGATACCATGTATTTAATTTGAGCGACTCATCTGACCAACAATTATAAACGGTTCCTGACTTCACAAACCCCACTCGAGGTCTTTCAGTGCTATTTGGAAATCCCAAGAAAAAGACAGAGGAGTCGCTAGAACCTGATGCCCCAACCTCTCCAATGATATGAGGCCAACCACTTATGGCAGCGGAAAGATAAACCCATGTAGTGATTGTGATATTATTACCAATTTCACTACTAAGAGTGCTACTGATCGTTCCAAAATCATTTCCATCTAAACTTAATGCGTCCTTAATTTTTCCATTCGCGGTAAAGGAGGGTGCATTACTTCCTGTCGCCGGCGATATGTTCAAGGTACCCTTACTATCTGTATAACTATTCCCATCAAATTTATAATAGTGCCTGAGATTGCTCCATTGTGGTAACCAAGATGAATCATAGGTTTTACCAGAGATTTTATCCGAAATCGTAATCCCTTGACTTGATTTGAATTCAGAACCAAAATAATCACCTCTATTAAAATCTTCTGCTGTATCTTGAATTTGATCAATTTCTTTAACAAAAACTTTACTACCAGAAATTCCTAACTTACTTGTGTCTGACAATTCATAATTTGCTAGGACATCAAATGGCCACTGAAAATCAAACCCCCGATGCACAACAAATGAATCATCCGTGACGTTTGTAACCTGAGGAGCAGCTGTCCCACTAGGACCATTATAGTTAATCGTAAAATCTACGATCCCTGATTTATTTGAGGCGGTTGATACATATTCTGCAGTATAGGTATTCCCGTAAACATAAGTGACCGTTGCAGAATTTCCATTTATGGTTACAACGGGGTTTATATTTGGTCTTTCAAGAAACTTCATTGTTAACGTGATCGTATCGCCTGGAACAGATATTTTAGAATTTGTATTACTAGAAGAAATAGAAATATACTCAGCAGCATTAGGGAAAAGATTTAGTCCCCACTTAACATCAAGATATTTTCGTAGATAATTTCTTTCATTATCTGTCAAAGTTCGATCATAAATAAAAACATCATTCAAAAGACCTGACCATGCGTTTCCATAGGACGAATTAAAAAAACCAGCTCCCAGAGAATATCCACTTGTTAAACTTGAATTAAAACTTTGAGTGAAAGAATTAGTAATGGCAATCTGAGTAGAGTTTTTAATGATACGACTATAGGAACCTGCAGAATCCGCATTACTCTGCCATAATACATAGTCTGTCGTGTTAAAGCTAGCTGCTCCCTGAGCTCGCTGTGTTGTCCAACCCCCAAAATCAAAATAAGCGTTACCATCGCTCCATGGAATATGAGAGTTAAATCTGTTGGTCGATAGATTACCGGAAGTGTTTTGAAAAAAGATCGTATTACAGTTTGCGCACGTTAACCTGAAAAGTTTATACCAATCAACATTAGAGATCGTTGCTCCATTAAAGAGATTATTACTGATAATATAAAGATCATTAGTACCATCAAAGGAAGCTTTACGGTGACCTCTTTCAAAAGTGAGCTGGGCCGTTTTGGCGAGATCATTTTGATAGGCTTCACGGTTGTTTCCGCTTCGATCTCTTATATTGGTAATACTTGTTCCATTTCTCTCTAATGAATGAAGACTACCTATATCTAGCCATAGCCTTAAATCACTACTATTTCCAAGATAATAATAACCAAAATCTTTTACGCCCTCATTACCATCTGAGTTTGTGAGAGATATAGAGTGTGCCCCTATTGAATTATTGCCATTTGGATTTGCCGGTACATCACAAAACACTTTGTTATTAGTCGTAGTAATATTGGTACACGAAGCATCTCCCACTTTGATAGAAGTAATATTATCAGAAAAATAGGCTCCATAAAGAGTCAGACCATTTAGAGAACTATGTCCGTTATATAAGGTCTGAATTTGACTAGAACTTAAAGCAGTATTCCAAATTGCGACTTCATCTATTTTTCCATCAAAATAACCATCATTACTCCAGTTAGATCGACCGAAATAATTTTTTTTGTATTTCCCTAGTGTAGGAATATTCAAAGTTCCTGAAGCGACCTGAGCTCCATTTTTATATAAAACAGCACTTCCGTTACTAGATACGGTCGCTGCTAAATGCGTCCATTTTCCAACTTCTAGGCTACCTGTAGATTCTTGCAACGAAGAGGAGCCTGAGCCGTCATAAACTTCAAAGGTCGCCTTATTTGTGGTACCGGGATGTGCTAAAATGATATTACTAGATTGAAGTTCATTTCCAAAATCTAAAATTCTTGACCAAGCTTGAGTAAAGGAATCAAAATAAACCCATGCAGAAACGGTTATTCCGTTAGTAAAATCACCATTGAATTCTGGCAATTGTACATAGTCATCCACGCCATCAAGAAGGAGTGCACCATCACCAATTTTAGATTCAGTAGACACAACAGCTCCCTGCTTAGCTACGCCATCGAGTTCACCTTTAACATCATTAAGTCCCTCTTCAAAATTCCAATAATTCAATAACGAGGACTGATTAGGAACCCAACTTCCAACTAGCGGTTTTGCGGCCTCACTTCCCTCACTAGGACCTGCAAATACTTGCTCTTTCTGGTGATTGAAAAGTTTAGTGACCTCTAAATTGGATAAAGGAGCATTCCAAATAGCAACTTCATCCATACGACCATCAAAATATCCATCAGAACTCCAGTTAGATCGACCAATGTAATTATTCACCCTA